>CAYTMM010000004.1:0-45876 GCA_964438875.1 uncultured Sphingosinicella sp.
CCCGGCTGATCGACGGGGAGGTCCGCGCCCTGATCGAGGAGGCGGAAGGCCGTGCCCGCAAGGTGCTGACCGACAATATCGACGAGCTCCACAAGCTTGCCGGCGCGCTGCTCGAATATGAGACGCTGAACGGCGACGAGGCGAAGCGGGCGATCAAGGGCGAAGATATCGGCCGTGAAAATCCGAACGACCGGCCGACCGCGACGCCGATCACCGGCTCGACCATCCCGAGCACCCGCCGTCCGCGCGGCGGCTTCGGCGGGCCGGCGCCGCAGGGCGCGTAAGCCGGCTGTAGGATAACGATCGGAAAGGGCCGCATGATTTTGCGGCCCTTTTCTTTTGTCAGCCGAGCGCGCCGATGCCGAGCAGCAGGACGAAGAAGAAGCCGGCGATGTAGAAGCAGAAATTGACGAGCAGAACCGTGCGTACGAGCGCGCCGAACCAGCCGAGATCGTAGGCCTGCTTGAGCTGCCGGTACATGTGGATCGGCGGAATGAACACACCCGCCGAGCCGAGGATGGCGATATGTAGGCCTGCAAAGCCGAGCACGGTCAACACCACTGCGAGCAGCGACATGAAGGCCAGCGAGTAGGTGACGAAGACGGTGTGATCGTAGAACCGGAAGCGCCGCGTCCAGAAAAAGAGCAGCCAGACGAACGGCACCGACATCGGGATCAGCAGCCACGAGAATTTGTAGCCGTTCGCCTGGAGCTTGTAGAGCGCCAGACTCGGATTCTCGTTGATCTTCTGGAAGCCCTTGTCGAGCCGCGTCCAGCCCGTGGGCGGCATGCCGCTTGTGCCCAGATTGATGTTGGAGAATTGGGTCGCTGCGGTGCGAAGTGCCGCACGGCCCTGCTCCAGTTCGGCGATCCGGGCGTCCGTGGCGGCGAGCCGCTCGGCCGTGCTGCGTCCCGGTGCGCTTGCTTCCCGCGCCTCTGGAGGATTGACGCTTTCCCGTTCGGCCCGCGCCTGCAACCGCTCCCGTCGTTCTCGCAGATCGGCGAGACTGCTTTCGACCGACGCCGTCGCCTGATCGATGCCGGTGCGGGGTGAGGCGGCGTCGATGGAGATGTTGCTGAGCGAAAGGCCGTAAATCTGCAGCACTGCGAACATCAGGAAGATCGCGAACAGGAACATGCCGAGCGGCGACACGAACTTGGCGCGCTCGCCATGTACGTAACGCCGTGTCAGGTCGCCGGGCCGCCAGACCAGCAGCGGCAGGGTGCGCCAGAATTTGCCGTCGAGGTGCAGGACGCCGTGGATCAGGTCATGGCCGATGGCGGAGATGGTGCGGTGGAGATGCCCCTTCTGTCCGCACATTTGGCAATAGGGGCCGGTCAGCTGTGCGCCGCAATTGAGGCAGGCGCCGTCTTCCGTGTGGCTGCTTTCGCCCGCCTCCGGCTCGGCCGTGCGCGCGAGCATCCCGCCCGTGACCGCTTCGCCGATCCCTTCGATACCGCTCATCGGCGGTGTTATGGCGAAGTAGGACGGCTGCGTCGAGGCCGTTCGCTTGTGCCGGGGGGCGTGCTATCGCGCGGCCATGACACTGACCGGCCTGCTCGGCGGCTCCTTCAACCCGGCCCATCGCGGGCATCGCCGGCTCAGCCTCGGTGCGTTGCGACGCCTGGGGCTGGACGAGGTCTGGTGGCTGGTCTCGCCGGGCAATCCGCTGAAGCCGGCGAAGGGCATGGCGCCGCTCGTCGCCCGCTTCGCCTCGGCGCGGCGCATGGCGCGACGCGCGCCGATCCGGGTTACCGCGATCGAGGCGGAACTGGGCACGCGCTACACCGCCGACACACTCGCCGCTTTGACCCGCCGGTTCCCCGATCGCCGCTTCGTCTGGCTGATGGGCGCGGACAATCTCGCCCAGTTCCACCGCTGGCGCGACTGGCGGAAGATCGCCGGCATGGTGCCGATTGCCGTGATCGCTCGTCCGGGCTATAATGCACGTGTCCATATGGCACCCGCCATGGGCTGGCTGCGGCGGTTCGTCCGCCCCGCGGTCGGGGTTCGGAACCGGACGTGTTGGAGATTGCCGTCGCTCGTGCTGCTTGAGCTGCCGCCCGACCCGACCAATGCGACCGCCATCCGCGCTGCCGATCCCGATTGGCACGAAAGCGTCATCGAAACATTACAGCATCAGGGGCTCCGTGACGGCGTGACGCGCCGGACGATCACGGGCCCGGCCAAACGAAGGAGGCATTTTGCCCGCTAACGCACCCGCTCCCCGAACCAGTGGAGCCGACGAACAGGCCGAGACGCTTCACGATCTCGTGCTTCGTTCCCTCGACGACGACAAGGCGCTCGACGTCGTTTCCATTCCTCTCGGCGGCAAATCGAACATCGCCGATTATATGGTGATCGCCAGCGGTACATCGACGCGGCAGGTCGCGTCGATGGCCCAGAAACTCACCGAGCGCATCAAACGCGACCTCGGTCGGTCCGCTCGGGTCGAGGGGTTGCCGGTCGCTGACTGGGTCCTGATCGATGCGGAAGACGTGATCGTCCACCTGTTCCGCCCGGAAGTCCGCAGCTTCTACAATCTCGAGCGGATGTGGGCGTTCGAGGACGGTGCCGCGCCGGCCACGGCGGCGAACTGACCTTTCCTTGCTGCTGCATATCGCCGCGCGGGGGAAGATCGGGCGCGGCCCCGAAGCCGATCTGGTCGCGCGCTATCTGAGGCGTATTGCCTGGCCGACAAAGCTGACCGAACTGCCCGATACCGGGGGCAGATTCCCCGAGCCGACGGCAAGCGGTGTCATCATCCTTCTTGACGAGAAAGGTGAACAGCTCTCCTCGATGGAACTGGCGAAACGGCTCGAACGCTGGCGCGACGACGGCAAGCGCGAGGCGCGCTTCCTGATCGGCGCGGCCGACGGCTTCGGCGACACGGAGCGGGCCGGCGCGGACCTGCTGCTCGCCTTCGGCAAGGCGACCTGGCCGCATCTGCTCGCCCGGGCGATGCTGGCCGAGCAATTGTTCCGGGCGACGAGCATCCTTGCGAACCATCCCTATCATCGGGAAGGATAAAGCATGCGCTGGCCCGCCTTCCTTTGCATTGCCGCATTGACCGCCGCCGGCGTCGCCGCCCACGCGACGCAGGGTAGCGATGCCGGTGCGCTGGCCCAGGCCAAGCGCGAGGCGGCCGAGGCCAATGCCCGCGTTCGCGCGCTGGAAGGCCGGGCGCAGACCGCCACCGACGCCGCCGAGCGCGCCCGCGCCGAAAGTGAGGCGCTCGCCGCACGGCTCGAGGCTGCGGAAGCCGATCTCACCGCCGCAGAACGACGGATCGCGGTCATCCAGGCATTGCAGGCCGGCCAGCGGGCGCGCCTCGCGGAGCGGCAGCAGCCACTGATCCGCCTGACCGGCGCCTTGCAGACGATGGCGCGGCGCCCGTCCGCGCTGGCGCTGGTCCAGCCCGGATCGGTGCACGATACCGTCCATATCCGCTCGCTGCTCGAAGCGGCCCTGCCCGAAATCCGGCGGCGTACCGCCGATCTGCGCGCCGAGGTGGACCGCGCCAATGGTCTGCGCGACGGCCTTGTCGCCGCGCGCGCCGAACTCCTGGCCAGCCAGGAGATCCTGCGCACGCGCCGGGTCGAGCTGGCGGCCTTCGAATCGCGGCAGCGGGCGCGGTCCTCCATCCTGTCCGGCCTTGCGCTGACCGAATCGGATCGTGCGCTCGCCTTCGACGAGGAGGCGCATGCGCTTGCCCGTAGCATCGGAGAGCGCGTCTATCAGGCCCGCCTCGCCGCGGAGCTGGGCGCGCTCGGCGGGCCGCTGCCGCGCCCGGGACCGCCGCCGGAACGCACTGCGGCGGGAATCCCCTATCGCCTGCCCGTCGAAGGACGGCTCGTCACCGGCGTTGGCGAAATTTCCGACGGCGGCGTCCATTCGCGCGGCCTCACCTTCGAAACCGCCGCCGGCGCCGAGGTGGTCGCGCCCGCCAATGGCCGGATCGTCTATGCTGCGCCGTTCCGCAGCTACGGCCGTGTCGTGATTCTCGATCATGGGCAGGGTTGGTCGAGCGTCATCACGAATCTCGAAGATATCGACGTGGCGGCCGGCGCGAACGTGCGTGGCGGAATGCGTCTCGGCCGCAGCGGCACGGGCAATATGCCGCGCGTGACTGTCGAGTTGCGTCGCGCCGGACGGCCAGTGCCGATCGCGCAGCTGATCGGCGGTTAGTCGTTCATCGCGCGTTGCTTTTCGCGGGCCTAGAAACGGGGTAAGCACCGGAAATCCGTTTCAGCAGGACTTTTATGGCCAACGATCTTCTCCGCGCTTTCGGTCTGGTCGGCGCCGTCGCCTTCATTCCGGCGACCACCGCTGCGCTCGCCCAGGTCGATGTCTCCTCTTATCGGGAGATCGACCAGTTCATGAGCGTGCTGGAGCGCGTGAAGGCCGACTATGTCGATCAGGTGGATGATGCGACCCTGATCCGCGGCGCGATCGACGGCATGCTTTCCAGTCTTGATCCGCACAGTTCCTATCTCGACGCGCGCGGCTTCCGTGGCCTGATGATGACGACCGACGGCAATTATGGCGGCCTCGGCCTCACCGTCACGATGGAGGACGGCGCGGTCAAGGTGATCGCCGCGACCCGCGGCACGCCGGCGGATCTGGCAGGAATCAAGGCGGGCGATTTCATCACCCATGTCGACGGCCAGCTCTTCTTCGGCGGTACGCTCGACGAGGCGGTGGAGAGAATGCGTGGTGCGCCGGGCACGAACGTACGCATCACCGTGGTGCGCCCCGGCCGCGACCGGCCGTTCGATCTCGACATCACCAGGGCGATCATCGACATTCCGGCGGTGCGCTCCGAGGTGCGGGACCGGGTCGGCGTACTCAATGTCACTACCTTCAACCGCAACACGACCGAGGCGACTCGCCGGGCGATGGCCGATATCCGCCGCGAACTGGGCGGCGAGCCGTTGGGCTGGGTGCTCGACATGCGTTCCAATCCCGGCGGCCTGCTCGATCAGGCAGTCGGGCTCGCCGACCTGTTTCTCGAGCGCGGCGAGATCGTCTCGCAGCGCGGCCGGCGGCGGACCGACATCGAACGTTATTACGCCCGTCCCGGCGACGAGGCGCAGGGCGCGCCGGTGATCGTGCTGGTCGATGCCGGCACCGCCTCGGCGTCCGAGATCGTCGCCGGCGCCCTGCAGGAGCATCGCCGCGCGATCGTGATGGGCGATCGCACCTTCGGCAAGGGTTCGGTGCAGACCCTGGTCCCGCTCGGCCGGGGCGAGACGGCGCTGCGGCTCACCACGGCGCGCTACTACACGCCGTCGGGCCGCTCGGTGCAGGAGGGCGGCATCACGCCCGACATTCTCGTGCCGCAGCTTTCCGATCCCGATTATCGGTCGCGCAACCGGGTGCGCGAATCCGATCTGCGGCGCCATCTCGTCAACGAGGCGGGGGTGCGCGACGATCTGATCCAGGATGACGGCCGCCCCGACCCGCGCTTCGTCGCCACCGCCGAGGAGCTGGAGCAGCGGGGCATCGAGGATTACCAGCTCCACTACGCTTTGCAGACGATCGCGCGGCTGGGCCGGGTCCAGACCGCCGCCGGTCCCGCCCGCACCGCCAGCCGCTGAGCCGGGCGATGTCGCTACAGGCCCCAGCCGTCCCGACATCGGGATCGCTTCGCCTTGCCAAGCTGATCGCCTTTGTCGTCCCGGCCGGGCTGCTCGCCGGGGCCTATGGCTTTCAGCATATCGGCGGGCTGCCGCCCTGCGAGATGTGCTATTGGCAGCGCTGGGCGCACATGGCCGCGCTGGGTTTCGCGATCGCCGCGCTGATCGGCGGCCGTCTGCCCGATCGCGGCCGGTCCTTCGTCTGGCTGGCGGCGCTGGGCATTCTGGCAAGCGGCGGGATCGGCGCCTATCATGCCGGGGTCGAGGCGGGCATCTTCACCGGCTTCACGCAATGCACGTCGCCGCTCGCTGGCGGTTCGGCGGAAGATCTGCTCCGGCAGATCATGGAAGCGCCGGTGATCCGCTGTGATCAGGTGCCTTGGTCGCTCCTCGGTATTTCGATGGCGGGCTGGAATGCGATCCTTTCGATCCTTGGTGCGTTGATGGTGTTATGGCTGAGCCTGAAGCGAAACCCGGTCCGGTCGTGACCCTTGTCTGGCGCCCCGGTGAGACACGCCCCGATCCCGCATCGATGCTGCGTGTCGATCATGCCGGCGAATATGGCGCGACCCGCATCTATGCGGGACAGCTTGCTGTGCTGGGCGAAGGCCAATCCGCCTCGCGCCTGATCGCGCGTATGGCGGCGCAGGAGGAGCGGCACTTGTCGCATTTCGACGCGATGCTGGCCGAGCGCGGCGTCCGGCCGACGGTTTTGCAGCCGTTCTGGCGCGTCGCCGGCCATGCGCTGGGCGCCGCTACGGCGCTGATCAGCCCGCAGGCGGCAATGGCCTGCACCGCCGCGGTCGAGGACGAGATCGACCAGCATTACAGCGAACAGCTCGAGGCACTTGGCGACAGCGATTCCGCCTTCTCTGCGGCGATCACCGATTTTCAGGCAGACGAGCGCGAGCATCGTGATGCTGCGATCGAGGCTGGCGCCGAGGACAGCTTCGGCTATCCTGTGCTCTATTCCGCGATCCGCGCCGGCTGCCGCCTCGCGATCGAATTGTCGAAGAGGATCTGACCCATGCGTTACGCCCTGCTGGCCTTGCCCGTCGCCCTGATCGCAGCCCCGGCAATGGCGCAAGACGACGCGGAACCGCGCGTCAGCCAGGTTATCATCTATGGCGACGATGATTGCCCCGAAAGCGGCAATCCCGACGAGATCACCGTCTGCGCCCGCCTGCCGGAAGACGAGCGTTTCCGTATTCCCGACAATCTGCGTAACGATCCCAACGCGCCGGCCAATCAGAGCTGGGCCCGACGCGCGACCGAATTGTCCTATGTCGGCCGGACGGGCACTGAAAGCTGTTCGACAGTCGGTTCCGGCGGCTGGACCGGCTGCCTGAACCAGCTGGTCACGCAGGCGCGCGAGGAGCGCCGGACCGACGAGCGGATCAACTGGAATCAGTTGATCGACCAGGCCCGCCAGGAGCGCCTGCAGCGTCAGGAAGAGCAGATTCTGCGCGAAGGCCGCGAGGAGGAGCGAATCGAGGCTGGCATTCCGCCCGAATGATCTGACAGGCTTGCGTCCGGCGCGCCGATCCCGCAGCTAGTGCGGGAGGGGGCGTGGACATGAGCGAGAACGAGCAAACGGGGCTGCGCCGCGACATCGGCTTCACCGGATCGGCCTTTCTCTCCTTTAATGGCATCGTCGGGGCAGGCATCTTCGCGCTGCCGGCTACCCTTCATCTCCAGTTCGGCAATTTCAGCCCCTGGCTGTTCCCGGTCTTCGGGCTGCTGGTCCTGATCTTCGCCTTGCCCTTCGCGCGGCTCGCCGGCCTGTTCTCCGGCACGGGCGGTCCCGTCCTCTACGCGGCCTCTTTCGGTCCCCTCGTCGCCTTCCAGACGGGATGGCTCTATTATCTGGCGCGGGTCACCTCGCTCGCCGCCAATGCCCATGTCTTCGCCACCTATGCCGCCTGGCTGTGGGCTCCGCTCGGCGGCCCGATCGGGCGGAGCGTGACCGTTGTGGTGCTGATCGCTGCGCTGGCTTCGATCAACGTCGCGGGCATTAAGCGGGCGATCCAGGCGATCGATATTATGACTTTGCTCAAAGCGCTGCCGCTGGTCGCTCTTGCTCTGTGGGGACTGGCGAGCGCGCCGGCATTGCCGGGTCCAGGGGAGCCGCCGGCTTTTTCCGCGGTCGAAGCGGCTGCGCTCATCATCCTTTATGCGTTTATCGGCTTTGAGAATTGCGTCGTACCAGCCGGCGAGACGCGCGATCCCGGCCGGACGATCCCGCGTGCGATGATCGGCACAATCCTCGCCACTGTGGCGCTCTATTTCGTCGTCCAGCTCGCTTATATCTCGGTCATGCCCGCTGGTGCGGAGCCGGAGGCGCCGCTCGCCGCATTCGCCGAGGCGCTGTTAGGTCCGTCCGGCGCGGTCCTGCTGGCGCTGATCGCGATGATGTCGGTGGCGGGCAATCTCACCGGCAATCTGACCAGTTCGTCGCGCGTGACCTTTGCGATGGCGCAGGGCGGCATGCTGCCGCGCTGGTTCGGCGCGATCAGCACGCGTCATGCAACGCCCGCCAATTCGATCCTGTTCATGGCGCTGGTCGCGATTGTGCTGGCGCTGAGCGGCAGCTTTGTCTGGCTGGCGGTGGTCAGCACACTGGCACGTATGATCGTCTATGCGGTCAGCATCGCGGCGCTGCCGGCGGCGCAGCAACGCGTTGGAAAAGCGGGCGGCATCGGGATGTTCCTGATGGTCGGCGCCGGGCTCGCAGTCTGTCTATGGGTCGCCTGGCAATCGTCGTTGACGTCCTGGACGTTGCTGGGCGGGCTGCTGGTGCTCGGTCTGGTGCTCGGATTCGTCGCCCGGCGTCAGGCCGGTTCCAACTCCTCCGGCTGAGTCTCCGCGATCCAGCCGCCGCCCAGTACGCGCTCGCCGTCATAGATCACGGCCGCCTGGCCTGGCGCAACGCCGTATTCGGGCGTTTCGAATAGCACATGGTCGCCGTCCAGCCGCGCCCGCGCCGGGCGGGCGAGGGAGCGCACTTTGACGGTCAACCCCTCGCGCTGCGCTTCTCCCAGCCAGTTGATGCCGTCTATCCGCGCGGCGCGCACCGCCAGCGCCGATTTCGGCCCGACGACGACGCGCTGCTGCCCGGGCTCCAGTCGGAGCACGTAGAGCGGCTCCATCTGTCCGCCGATTTCCAGCCCCCGACGCTGGCCGACGGTGAAATGGATCAGGCCCGGATGAGTGCCGAGCACGCGGCCCTCGCGGTCGACGATCTCGCCGGGCCGCGCGGTTTCGGGACGCACCGCCTTGACCACCCGCGCATAATCGCCATCGGGTACGAAGCAGATGTCCTGGCTGTCCGGCTTGTCGGCGACGATCAGGGCCAGTTCGCGGGCCAGTTCACGCACTGCCGGCTTGGGCAGGCCGCCCAGCGGGAAACGCAGGAAATCAAGCTGGTCGCGGGTGGTGGCGAACAGGAAATAGCTCTGGTCGCGCGCAGGATCGACCGCGCGGTGCAGTTCCGGGCCGTTCGGTCCGATGAGACGACGGACATAATGGCCGGTCGCCAGGCAATCGGCGCCAAGCTCGCGGGCGAAGGCGAGCAGATCGGTGAACTTCACGCTCTGATTGCATGAAATGCAGGGGACGGGGGTGCGGCCGCGCGCATATTCGTCAGCGAAGCGATCGATCACGCTGTCCTGGAAGCGGCTGGCATAATCGAAGACGTGATGCGCAAAGCCGAGCCGGTCGGCAACGGCGCGCGCGTCGTTGATGTCGCGCCCGGCGCAGCAGCTCTTCGCGCGCGTCGCCACTGCACCATGATCGTAGAGCCGCAGCGTGACGCCGATGACCTCCGCGCCGCTGCGCTGGGCGAGCGCGGCCACGACCGAACTGTCGACGCCGCCGGACATGGCGACGACGATCCGCGCGCCCTTCACCGGGCGATCGAGCTGGAAATCCGCGTTCATCGTCGCGTTAGATAGGGGCTGGGGCTGCCCAAGCCCACCCCTCTCGGCCGTGCTTTACCGCCTCTTCACTCTCTTTCGATAGGAAGAGGGACGATGGAAATGAATCATCCCCCCAAGGCGGAGCACGAGGAGGCGCCGCTTGATCATGCGGTGCTGCTCGCGGCTCTGGCCGCCGAGCGTGCGGCAGGTGCTGCGGCGAAGGCAGGGCAGGACGCGTCAGGTACGCCGGCGGAAGAAGATGCGATTACGGAAATTCTGCTCGCCGGTCCCGGCTGGCGACGGGCCCTGAGCACACAGCGGGGCTGCTTCAACCGCGCCGAAGCGGAGCGTCGGCCGTGATTCCCGCAGGCTTCGTCTTAACCTTTGGTTCACCCTCTTCACCGAGATGTTTACCGTCGCATTTTAGCGTTCCTTCAATGCTTTGCCGGTACAGGGGAAAGGGCGCGGCGTCGTCGATCGCCGAACCGTGTGTTTCGTTTTGAGGTACGAATGATCGAGAACCAGAAAATCCGCCCCGCGCAGGTGATCGGGCCGCTCGGCGAGCCCCTGACCATTGAGTCGCTGCCTCCCCCGTCGACGACGCGCTGGGTCGTGCGCCGCAAGGCCGAGGTGGTGTCCGCGGTCAATGGCGGTCTTCTGTCGGTGGACGAGGCGTGCGAACGCTACAGCCTGAGCCTTGAGGAATTCGCGGGCTGGCAGCGGGCGGTCGATCGCTCCGGCATGCCCGGCCTCAGGGTCACGCGCATCCAGCATTACAAGACGCTTTACGAGCGCCAGCAGAAATATTGATCCGTTCCCGGGGCTTTTCCTCCGGATATTTCCACCTCTCCATGACGCACCGGGCAGGAACAAGTCTGCCGCTGAGGCGTCTTATGATTCGGACCGCCGCTGTAACATTGGGGGCGTTGCGGTCAGGAGGAGATGGAAGATGGGCATTATCCTCTGGCTGATCGTGGGCGGCGTCGTCGGCTGGCTCGCCAGCATCATTATGCGCACGGACGCCCAGCAGGGCATTCTGCTCAATATCGTGGTCGGCATTGTCGGCGCCTTTATCGGTGGCCTGATCTTCAATCGCGGCGATATCAATCAGGCGCCGCTAAGTCTTACCGCCTTTCTCGTTTCGCTGGTCGGTGCGGTGATCCTGCTGGCGATTGTCAATCTGGTCCGGCGCGGCAGCGTACGCTGAGATTGTAATCCCAGGGATATCGAAAGGGCCGCTCCGGAAGGAGCGGCCCTTTCTCTTTGGTGCCATCTGATCTTATTGCAGTTCGAAACTGACGGTAAGGCCGATACTTAACGTCTGCTCTCCCGCCTCGATTTCGGTCGACGCACCTGCATCCGCCGCCTGCATCCGCAGCATCGGCACCGGCGGCATGGGCATGGCGCCGCCTTCGCTCACCGACAGGATCCGAACGACGCGCATGCCGAGCGCGCGCGCGTAGAGATCGGCGCGGGCGCGGGCATTGGCGATTGCGGCGGTGCGGGCCTCGTCCAGCGCTTCTTCTGGCCGGTCGATGCCCAGCGTCGGCCCGTTAATCTGGTTGGCGCCCTGTGCAACAAGGGCATCGAGGATGCGGCCGCTCGCCGCGATGTCACGGAAGCGCACATTCACCTGGTTGGAGGCGCGATAGCCGACCAGCTGGGGTGGCTGATTGTCCTGATAGCGATATTCCGGATGCAGGCTGACATTGCTGGTCTGGATGTCGCGCGCCGCAATGCCGGCCTGTTCGAGTGCGCGACGCACGCCGGTCATGCGCTCGGCATTCTGACGAATCGCCTCGACGGCACTTGGGGCCTGAGTGACGACGCCGGCGTTGATGTTGACGATATCCGGCACGCGTCGCACCTCGCCGGTCGCAGTCACATCCAGCCGCGTGCCGGAAATCGCCGGAACGGAAGAGTGCTGCGCGGCAACGGGTGCCGCGATCGGCACGGCTGCTGCGGCCAGCAGGGAGGCAGCGAAAAGGGGGCGAATCATTTGAAGCTCCTGATGCACGAAGCCGCCCGATGCGGCTCGTGCCCCCTTAACGCCGCCGCCGCTTCATCGTTGCTGAACCGATCCGAAAGCCTGTGTTCAGCGCCGTGCGAACTGGCGGTAGACGAGCAGGATCAGGACCGATCCGACGATGGCCGCCAGAAAACCTGCGCCCTCACCCGGCTCGTACCAGCCGATCGTCTGCCCGAGAAACCCGGCCACCAGCGCGCCGCCGATGCCGAGCACGATCGTCAGCAGACAGCCGCTGGGATTTCGGCCTGGGGTCAGCACCTTCGCGATCCCGCCCGCGATGAGGCCGATCAGGATCCAGGCGACCCAGCTATAATCGGCAAGATATTCGGTCATTCTCTCCTTCTCCCTTCACCCGTTCCCCGCGCGCCGGCCGCGCATTCACCATTGGTAAAGGCCGGCAAGTGGTTGTAAAGGCGCCGCGCGCCCGGAGATGGGCGGCGCGACATGCTTTTTCCGGCTTGTTCCGGGTGGCTTATTCAGATAATACAGTGCAGCATTCAGCTATGAGGCCTCGCGGCCCGAGTAGGGACGATGAAAGCGATGAATTTCGACTCGAACAAATGGCGTCGCGAGGCGCTCGACGATGTCGTCGTGGACGAGGAGGTGCTGGCGCGGCGTCGCCGCAACCGGCGCATCATCATTGCGGCAGTCGTCATCCTGCTGCTCGCCGTGGTCGCGGTCTTCGCATTCGGCGGCGGCGGCGAAAAAGCGGCGGCGCCGACGGGCAATGCGGGTCAGCAATTGCCGGCCGTCACCGTCATGGTTCCGGGCCGGCAGGACATCACGGCGATGATTTCCGCGACAGGTTCCCTGTCGGCGCGGCGTGACATGCCGGTCGGCGTTCCCGGCGAAGGTGGCCAGGTCGTGCGCGTGCTGGCCGAGCCCGGCCAATGGGTGCGCGCCGGGCAGACGCTGGCGGTGATCGATCGCCAGGTCCAGTCGCAGGAGGCGGCGCAGCTTGCCGCCCAGATCGAGGTCAGCCGCGCGGATCTCAGGCTGGCAGACAACGAATTGCAGCGTGCTGAGGCATTGCTGCCGCGCGGCTTTATCAGCCAGGCCGATCTCGACCGTCGCCGGGCGACCCGCGATGCCGCGGCGGCGCGGGTGCGTGTCGCGGAGGCACAACTCGGCGCGGCGCGTGCGCGGATCGGGCGCCTGGATGTCCGGGCGCCGACGGCCGGCCTCATCCTCGATCGCAATATCGAGGCGGGCCAGGTGGTCAGCGCCGGTTCGGGCTGGGTGTTCCGCATGGCGCAGGGCGGCGAAATGGAGCTGCGCGCCCGGCTGTCGCAGAATGATCTTGCACGGCTCAGTCCGGGTGTGGCGGCAAGCGTGACGCCGGTGGGCTCGGATCAGAGCTATGAGGGCCGGGTCTGGCAGGTGTCGCCCGTCGTCGATCCGCAGACCCGTCAGGGCGATGCGCGCATTCTGGTGCCGTATAATCGCGATCTGAGGCCCGGCGGCTTCGCCAGCGCCGAGATCCGCGCCGGTTCGGTTACGGCACCGTTGCTGCCGGAATCGGCGGTCCAGAGCGATGCGCGTGGCAATTTCGTCTATGTGATCGGCGAGAATGACACGATCGTCCGGCGCGATGTCCGGATCGGCGAGGTCAGCGATCGCGGCATGTCGATCATATCGGGCCTGGAAGGCGATGAACGGGTCGTCGAATCCGCCGGCGCCTTCCTCAATCCGGGCCAGCGGGTCCGCCCCGAATTGCGTCGCCAGCAGGCACAGCGCTGAGCTGGCGCCGGGCATTGAACTGAATCAGGAACACGGGACACGTCGATGAACTTTCGCAACATCTCGGCCTGGTCGATCCGCAACCCGGTGCCGCCGCTCGTGCTGTTCATGTTCCTGACGCTGGCCGGGATCATCAGCTTCATGCAGATGGAGGTGCAGAACGATCCGGATATCGAATTCCCGATCGTCATCGTCTCCATTTCGCAGCCCGGCGCCGCGCCGTCGGAGCTGGAGACGCAGGTCACCCAGCGGGTCGAGGCGGCGGTCCGCTCGTTGACCGGCATCGACGAGATCAATTCCTGGATCAGCGAAGGCAATTCGACCACCGTGATCCAGCTCGCGCTCGGCACGCCGATCGACCGGGCCGTGAACGATGTGCGGGATGCGGTCACCCAGATTCGGGGCAATCTGCCGGAAGGCATTCTGGAGCCGCAGATCCGGCGAGAAGATACGTCCGGCAATGACATTGCGAGCTACGCCGTCGTCTCGACCGACATGACGCTGGAGCAGCTGAGCTGGTTCGTCGACAATACGGTGTCGCGCGAATTGCTGTCCGTGCCCGGCATGGCCGCGGTCAACCGGACCGGCGGCGTCAGCCGCGAAATTCGCGTCATCCTTGATTCCGCCCGGCTTCAGTCGCTCGGCATCACCGCGAGTCAGGTTAATCAGCAGCTCCGACAGGTCAATCTCAACGCGGCCGGCGGCCGGGCGGAGATCGCCGGCTCCGAACAGTCGATGCGGATCATCGGCAATGCCGCCAATGCCCATCAGCTGGGCCAGACCCGGATCGCGATCGGCGGCGGTCGCACCGTGAAGCTGGCCGACATCGCCGATGTGCGTGATCTTTATGCCGAGCAGCGTTTCTACGCGACACAGAACGGCCAACAGGTGCTCGCGTTCGGATTCCAGCGTGCCAAGGGTGCCTCGGACGTCACTGTCTTTCACGGCGCGATGGAGAAGCTCCGCGCAATCGAGCAGGCGCATCCGGGCGTGCAATTCGTCGAGCTGACCAACTGGGTCCAGTATACGGAAAGCCAGTATGAATCGGCGATGAAAGCGCTGCTCGAGGGTGCGGCGCTCGCCGTGCTCGTCGTGTTCCTGTTCCTGCGCGACTGGCGCGCCACGCTCATCTCCGCCATCGCGATCCCGCTGTCGGCGATTCCGACTTTCTGGTTCATGGACCTGCTCGGCTTCACGCTGAACGGCATGACCCTGCTCGCGCTCAGCCTGGTCGCCGGTGTGCTGGTTGACGACGCGATCGTGGAGATCGAGAATATCGTGCGACACATGCGGATGGGCAAATCCGCTTGGCAGGCGTCGATCGACGCTGCCGACGAGATCGGCCTCGCCGTGGTCGGCACGACCTTCTCGATCGTCGCGGTGTTCCTGCCCGTCGGTCTGATGCCCGGCGTCGCAGGTCAGTTCTTCAAGAATTTCGGTTTCACGGTGGTCGCGGCAGTGCTCACCAGCCTCGTCGTGGCCCGCATGATAACGCCGATGTTCGCCGCCTATTTCCTGAAGGCGCAGGGGACTGCCAGTCATGGTGAAGGCTGGCTGATGGATCGCTATATGTCGCTTCTCGCCTGGACGTTGAAACATCGCTGGACGACAGTGGTGGGCGGAACATTGTCGCTGGTCGCGACCGTCTTCCTGTTTGCCATGCTGCCGCAGACGTTCCAGCCGAACATCAATTTCGACCGCAGCGTCGTGAACGTCGAAATGGCGCCGGGCACGACGCTGGCTCAGACGGGAGCGGTCGCCCGGCAGGTCGAAGCCGTATTGCGTGAACGTCCCGAGGTCACCAACGTCTTTTCGCGCGTGCGCGTCGGCGGTGCGACGATCGAAGCCTCGCTCGACAAGGATCGCGATCTCACCAACATCGAGTTCGAGCGCGAGGTCTCGCCGACGCTCAACAACATCGCCGATGCGCGCGTTTTCTTCCGCTCCCAGCAGGGCGGTGGCGGGCGTGACCTGATGCTGACGCTCGGCGGCGATGATCCCGTGCTGCTTAACGAGACCGCGCAGCGGATCATCGATGAAATGGAGGGGATACCGGAACTGCGCGCGCCGCGGATCAGCGGCGACCTCCAGCGTCCGGAGATCACGATCCGCCCGCGCATGGACCTCGCCGCCGATCTGGGCGTGACGACCGCGGCGCTGAGCAACGCGATCCGCATCGCCACGCTCGGCGAGATCGATCAGAACAGCGCGCGTTTCTCGCTGAACGACCGGCAGATTCCGATCCGCGTGGCATTGAACGAGAATGCGCGTCAGCGCCTGTCGACGATCGAGAACCTGCCCGTGCCGACTTCGACCGGCGGATCGGTACCGCTGAAGCTGGTGGCCGATATCGGCTTCGGCGCCGGACCGACCCGGATCGATCGCACCAATCAGGTCCGGCGGGTCAATATTGGCGCGGACCTCGCTCCCGGCGTAGTCAGCGGGCAGGCCTGGACGAAGATCCGCCAGCTTCCGACGATGCGCAATCTGCCCGACGGCGTGAACGAGCTGCTGCTCGGCATGAATCGCTGGCAGCAGGAACTGATCCGCGATTTCGCCATCGCGGTGGGTGCCGGCATCTTCCTCGTCTTCTCGGTGCTGCTGCTGCTTTACCATCGCTTCCTGCCGCCCTTCGTCAACATGGGCTCGTTGCTGCTCGCGCCGCTGGGCGGGCTGCTGGCGCTGATGATGTTCGGCATGCCGATCTCGCTACCGGTCTATATCGGGCTGCTGATGCTGCTCGGCATCGTCGCCAAGAACTCGATCCTGCTGATCGATTTCGCGCTGGAGGAGATGGGCAAGGGCGTGCCCAAATATGAGGCGATCCTCGATGCCGGTCACAAGCGCGCCCAGCCGATCGTGATGACGACGATGGCGATGAGCGCCGGCATGATCCCGACCGCGGTGTCGCTGTCCGGCGATGCCGCCTTTCGCGCGCCGATGGGCGTGGTCGTGATCGGTGGCCTGATGCTTTCGACGCTGCTGACGCTGGTGCTCCTTCCCGGCACGTTCAGCCTCGCGCTCGGGATTGAGGAACGGCTTGGTCCGAAGCTCAAGCGCTGGTTCACGACGGGCGGCAAGGATGCGGAAGCGCCAGCACCCAGCCCCGCAGAATAGCCGGCACGGGTTGAACCAAGCCGCCCGCCGGCTATTCATAGCGGCATGAGTGCGCGCAAACCGTTGTCCCTGAGCCGTTTCAACCCGGTCCAGAGCGGCGCGCGCGGCATGCGGGCGCTGGCGACGGCGATGCTTGCCGGCATGCTGGCGATTTTCATCGCCGCGACCAATCTCGTCGAAACCCATCCCGCTTGGGGCTTCGTGCGCGCTTTCGCCGAGGCCGGGCTGGTCGGCGGCATCGCCGACTGGTTTGCGGTCACGGCCCTGTTCCGTCACCCGCTGGGTGTTCCGATCCCGCACACCGCGATCGTGCCAAAGAACAAGGACCGGATCGGCGCGGCGCTCGCCAATTTCCTCAAGGACAATTTCCTGACCCCCTCGGTGGTGGCGCGGCGGATGCGCAGTGTGGATGTGGCCGGCGCGGTCGGCCGTTTCCTGGCGCAGCCGCCGGGTGAAGGGCGGCTTCGCGAAGGCGCCTCACGACTGCTCGCCGATATCCTGGAGGCGCTCGACGAGGAAAAACTGGGCGGGATGGTGAAGAGCGCAGTCGTCTCGCGCATGCGCGCCATCGACATAGCCCCGCTGCTCGGCCAGACGCTCGAGGCGGCGATGACGGAAGAGCGGCATGTGCCGATGGTCGACGGCATCGTCACCTGGGCCGGCCGCACGCTCGATGCGAATGAAGATGTCATCCGCAACATGGTCAATCAGCGCGCCGGCTGGATCCTCAAGCTGGCCGGGCTCGACACGCGGCTGGCCGATGCGATCGTCGATGGTCTCAGGAAGCTCACCATCGACATGGCGGTCGATCCACACCACCCGCTACGCGCCAAGGCGGAGGAGGGACTGGCCCGGCTCGCCGCCAATCTCCAGTCCGATCCCGAAACCCGCGCCAAGGTCGAGGCGTGGAAGGACGAGATGATCGAGAATAAAGCGGTCGGAGACTGGCTGTCTGGCGTCTGGGAGAACAGCCGCGCCGGCCTGCTCAAGAGCGCACGCGATCCCGACGCGGCGCTCGCCGGCAAGTTCGGCGAAGCGCTGCGCCAGCTTGGCGAAACCCTCCAGCGCGAGCCGGGCTTGCGCCGCGCGATCAACCAGTTCGCACGGCGCGGCGCGGTCGGCGTATCGGCCTCCTATGGCGGCGGCATCGTCAAGCTCGTGTCCGAAACGGTCCGGTCCTGGGACGCGCGGACCATCGCGGATCGGCTGGAAAATGCCGTGGGGCGCGATCTGCAATATATCCGGATTAACGGCACGCTGGTCGGCGGCCTGGTCGGCCTCGCTATTCACACCATCGAAACGCTGATTTGAGCCTCCGCCGTTGCGAAGCGGCTTGCGCTGCGCGTCCGGCTGGTCTTTCTTGCGCGGCGAAACAGGGAGGATGTTCATGAAGCTCGCCAGCCTTTTTGCCGCCGTCGCTGCTATAGCGCTTGCTGCGCCCGCCGCTGCCCAGGCTCCCGCCGCCGCTCAGACGCGGGAGGAGGCGGTGACGGTGATCCACGCGGGCACTTTGTTGGCCGTTCCCGGTCAGGCGCCGCGTCGCGAGGCGAGTATCGTCATTCGCGGTCACCAGATCGCCGAGGTCCGCGACGGCTATGTCGACATTCCCGGCGCGCGGGTGGTGAATCTGCGCGATTCCTATGTTCTGCCTGGCCTCATCGACATGCACGTGCATCTGATCGGCCTCAACGATCGCTTTCAGGCCCGGCTTCAGGCTCCGACGCGCGATTACGAGGATGAGGCCTATACGGCCCTGCTCAACGCGCGCTCCACCCTGCTCGCCGGCTTCACCACGGTGCGCGATCTCGGCGCCGAGCCGCGCACCATCACCTCGCTGCGCGATGCGATCAATGCCGGGCAGTTCGCGGGGCCGAGCATCTATGCCGCCGGTCGCGGCGTCTCGGTCACCGGTGGTCATGGGGGCGTCAACGGGCTGAACCGCGATCTCACCTCCATCGCCCGCGAGCGCGCCGTCAATGTCTGCAATGGCGCGGACGACTGCCGCCGCGCGGTCCGCGAGCAGATTTCGGCTGGCGCCGACGTCATCAAGTTCACCGCGACCGGCGGCGTGCTGAGCAATGTCGCCGGCGGTCTCGCCCGACAGATGATGCCGGATGAAATGCGCGCGATCGTCGAGACTGCGCGCACGTTCGGCCGTCGTGTCGCCGCCCATGCACACGGGGTGGACGGCGTCAATGCGGCGCTGGAAGCAGGCGTTGATTCGATCGAGCACGGAACCTTCACCAATGATCAGACCTTCGCGCTCTATCGCCGCAGCGGGGCATATTATGTGCCGACTTTGATGGCCCCCGCCGCCGCGCTCGCCGATGGTCAGCGAGGGGCACTGACTCCGGCGCAATATGATAAGGCGCGTGAAGCCGCCGGGAGCGCCATCAACAGCCTGCGTCGTGCGGTGCGCGAAAATGTCAACATCGCCTTCGGCACCGACAGTGGCGTCAGCCGGCATGGCGACAACGCGCAGGAATTCGCGCTGATGGTCGAAGCCGGCATGACACCGATGGCGGCAATCCGCGCCGCGACGGTCGGCGCCGCGACCCTGTTGGGGGCGGAAGACCGGATCGGTACGATCGAGCCGGGCCGGGACGCCGATATCATCGCCGTGACGGGCGATCCGGTGGAAAATGTCCGGCTGCTGGAAAATGTCGGCTTCGTCATGCGCCACGGCCGGGTTCACAAGCTTGGCGGCGAACGGCAACTGACTGACGTGGATTGAGCCATCCGCCTTTGACTTTATCTGCCGGGTGGCGCAGCATCCCGGGATGACGACGCGTTTCTCGCTGCGGGGTTTCCGCGCCCATGGGGGCCAATCGGCCGCGCGCGCCTGATTTCGGGCGCCGCCCGTGTGGCCGCGCCATGCTTTACTGCTCTCACTTCATCCGAAAGACTTGAAATGACCACCGATTCCAAAGCTTCCGCGCGTCCGCGCATCCGCCTGATCGAAAGCGAGGCCGACATCATCGCGGACCTCGCCGTTCAGGCCGAGCAGCGCATGCCCGCGGTCGCCGCCCTTCTGATGGAGGAAGTGGAACGGGCGGAGTTGTTCGGGGCGGATACCCTCCCCGACGATGTCGTGACGTTGGGTTCAGACGTGGAGTTCCTTGATGAAGGAAGCGGCCAGAGCCGCCGCGTCACTATCGTCCTGCCCGCGCACGCGGACATCGCAGCGGGCCGTATCTCTATTCTCACCCCGGCCGGCGCAGGTCTGATCGGGCTTTCGGTCGGCCAGTCGATCGACTGGCCCGATTCGGCGGGGCGCGAGCGACGGTTGAAGATATTGTCGGTTCGTCGGCC
Source organism: uncultured Sphingosinicella sp. (assembly GCA_964438875.1). Classification (GTDB taxonomy): domain Bacteria; phylum Pseudomonadota; class Alphaproteobacteria; order Sphingomonadales; family Sphingomonadaceae; genus Allosphingosinicella. The sequence continues at coordinate 19,755 of CAYTMM010000004.1, forward strand.
GGACTGAGCTGTTCTCAGTCTCCGCCGGCCCGCTCGATTTCCGCACCGACGGCCTGGAGTTTTTCCTCCAGCCGCTCATAGCCACGGTCGAGATGGTAGATGCGGTTGACCTGGGTCTCGCCCTTTGCGGCGAGGCCGGCGAGAACGAGGCTCATTGAGGCGCGCAAATCGGTCGCCATCACCGGCGCGCCGACCAACCCGCTTACGCCGCGTACGACGGCTGATCGGCCGCGCACCTCGATATCGGCGCCCATCCGACTCAGTTCCGGCACGTGCATGTAGCGGTTTTCGAAAATGGTTTCGGTCAGCAGGCTGGTGCCGTCGGCGAGCGCGAGCATCGCCATGAATTGCGCTTGCATGTCGGTCGGGAAGGCGGGAAAGGGCGCGGTGGACAGTGAAAGCGGTTCCGTTCCGCCATTCGCCGAGACACGGATGCCGTCACGCAGCGTTTCGATCTCGGCGCCCGCATCCTTGAGGCCCGCGAGGATGGCGTGCATCGAATCCTCGCGCGCGCCGACAAGTTCCAGCGATCCGCCGGTGATCATCGCGGCGCAAGCATAAGAGCCGGCCTCGATCCGGTCCGGCATCACCGCATAGGTCGCGCCGTGCAGCCGGTCCTTGCCGTGGACAGTGAGCGTGTCGCTGCGCAGTCCCTCGATCTCGGCGCCCATCGCGATCAAGCATGAAGCGAGATCGGTTATCTCCGGTTCGCGCGCGGCATTCTCGATCACCGTGGTGCCTTTTGCGAGAACGGCCGCCATGAGTGCATTTTCGGTCGCGCCGACCGAAACGGTCGGGAAGCTGATTGTGCCGCCGACAAGCCCACCCTTCGGCGCGATCGCCTTCACATAGCCCGCAGCAAGCTCGATCTCCGCGCCCAGCGCTTGGAGCGCCTTCAGATGCAGGTCGATCGGCCGGTTGCCGATCGCACAGCCGCCGGGCAGCGACACCGTCGCTTCGCCGGCGCGGGCGAGCAGCGGGCCGAGCACCAAGATCGAGGCGCGCATCTTGCGCACGATGTCGTAGGGCGCGACCGTCGAGGCGATCTTCGACGCGCGCAGTGTCATCACGCGACCGAATTCGCCGCCGCGCGCGCCCTCGATCGTGGTGGTGACCCCGAGCTGATTCAGGAGATGGCCGAAGCCGTCGACATCGGCCAGTCGAGGCAGATTGCGCAGTGTCAGCGGTTCGTCCGTCAGCAGTGCGCAGGGCATCAGCGTCAGCGCGGCATTCTTGGCGCCAGAGATCGCGATGCGGCCGGAAAGGGGGCGTCCGCCCCGAATGATGATCCTGTCCATTTGTCTTCGCGTTTACGCCATATCCGGCCGTGCGCAAGCCGCACCCGTCGGCCAGGCAAAAATGCGTATGCCGTCAATTCTCTTGATTTCGATCAGGGCGGGGCGGAAAATTCCTTCCTAAAGTCATGCTACTGTAAAGGTTGCGTATATGCCGGGGGAAGATGGCTTTGGGAGATAGTTGTCTCGCGGATCGATTTGCGCAGCATGTGCGCCTCTCCGCGGCGGAGCATGCCGCGCTTGACCGGCTGGAAGATCAGGAGCGGCCATTTCGACGTGGGTCTGTAATCATTCGTGAGCACGAGGCCGTCCGCGAACTTTTTATCGTTCGATCGGGCTGGCTGCATTCGAGTGCGGTTCTTGGCAATGGCAGTCGCCAGATTATGCGCTTCCATTTTCAGGGCGACCTCCTGGGGCTGCCGCTGCTGGCCTTTGCGGCTTCGCCCGAAACGGTGACAGCGGCGACGGACGTGACGCTCTGCCCCTTCGGCAGGGAAAGGCTGGCGGCCCTGATCGATGCGCATCCGCGGCTCGCGGCGCTGTTGCTCGCTTTCGCAGTGGCGGGGCGCGTGACGCTTGCGGACCGGCTGGCCTCGATCGGTAGAACCCCGGCGCGCGCGCGCGTCGCCGCGCTGATCTGCGAGGTTTATATGCGTCTGCGCGAGCTTGGCGCCCCCAAAGGCGGACCGATCAGCCTGCCGCTCACGCAGGAGGACATCGGCGATGCGACGGGACTGACCGCCGTTCATGTCAATCGCATGATGCGCGGCCTTGCCGAAGACCGGGTGATCGCGCGCGAGAGCGGTCGCATTCTCGTGCTTGATGAGACGCGGCTTTGCGCCGAAGCGTATTTCCTCGATCGCGCGGCCATCGAAACGAGCTGGCTACCGCCGCCTCGCTAGGTGTTTGCGGTGTCTACGCTTTTTCGAGCGTGCATTGGAGCGGATGCTGGTTCGCCCGTGCGAAGTCGATCACCTGGGCGACCTTGGTCTCCGCGACCTCGTAGGGAAAGATGCCGCACACGCCGACGCCGCGCTGATGGACATGGAGCATCACCCGCGTCGCGTCCTCGATGCCCATCTTGAAGAAGCTCTGAAGGACCTGCACGACGAATTCCATCGGTGTGTAATCGTCGTTCAACATCAGCACCTTGTAGGGCGAGGGCGATTTGGTCCGGGTGCGCGTCCTCGTCGCGACGCCCAGGCCCGTGCCCCGATCGCCATCACCGGTCCGGTCGTCGTCCGATCCCCGGATCCATGTCGCATTCATGCCCATCATTCCCGGTAAATATGGCAAGCCGCACCCGGCTCGCAAGAGGGGGGAAGGCTTTGCGCCGCGCCGGCGAGCTTTTTCGGCGGAAATGAAAAGGGCGGACGCTCCTCGTCGGAGCGCCCGCCCTTTCTACACGGCCGACGGTGCGACCTCACGCAAACTGCCTGGGGGACGAATCCCTTACGCCGCGAGGGTCTTCACACGCTCGGCCGCGACGGAGTAGCGGCTGGTGATCGGCTCGGCGACGTCGCCGGCAATCTTGATGAACGCTTCGCTCACCTTGGCGCTCTCGGCGACGGCGGCGTCGAACGCGCTGCGGGCGAAATCGCTCTGCAGCTTGAAGAAGTCGGTGGCCGACTTCACTTCCGCGAAGCTCTTGAAAGCCGCCGAGGCGTCTTCGAAGCTCTTGCGGCCATATTCGGCGGCGTCCTGGCTCAGCGTTTCGACGCCCTTGGCGGCGACCTTCGAGGAAGCGACGAGTGCCTCGACATTGCCGCGGGTCAGATCGGCGACTTCCTCGGCGATCTTCGCGCTCTTCTCGAACGCGGCCTTGGCACGCGCATTGACGTCGCCGAAGGCGGCGGTGAATTGCTCGGTGCCGACGAACGGCGGGGTCTTGGTGGCCATTTTATTCACTCCTTGAATCAGTTGCTTCACGCCGGCCCGCGCCGGCTTCACGATTTTCTTCGCCTTACGCGCCGCCGCCGGGGCGGCCCGCTTCGCTTTCCTTGCCGGCGCAGCAGCTTTTGCAGCTGGCTTGCTCCGGACCGTCGGGGATTTGATGGGGGCGGTCGTTTCAGCCTTCGGGGCTTCCACGGCCTTCGCCACAACGGCGGGAGCCGGCGCTTCGACCTTCGGTATTTCCGTCTGCGTCACGACCGGCTGGGCCACCTCCGGCTGGACCGGGGGCTTTTCGGCGGGCTTGGCGGCTTTCGGCTCTGCCATTGATCGAACTCCACTTTGTTGCGGTGCAGCAAATAGTATCGCGTCCGCGATATTGCAAGTGCTTTTTGTGCACTGCAGCAAGCATGGAATAAGATCGTAATTTCAGGGTGTTATCAGAGCAGGGGAAAGATGGCTGCCGGCTATCGAGCTTTCACATAGCTTCCCGGTGCGTCCTCGATCGCCTGCAAGCGCCCCTTGCCCGGCTCGCGCACACCGGCGGCGAGCACCTTCTCGTCGGACACGCTCTCAATCCAGCGCAGCCAGTCGGGCCACCAACTGCCCTGCGTCTCGGTCGCGCCGGCAATGAATGCGTCCAGCGTTTCGGTTCTCTTCTCATTCGTCCAATATTGATACTTGCCCGCTTCGGGAGGGTTCACGACACCGGCGATATGGCCGGATCCGGCCAGCACGAAGCGCAGCGGTCCGCTGAAATGGTGAGTGATCTTCCACACGCTTTGGGGTGGCGCGATATGGTCCTCGCGTCCGGCCTGCACATAGGCCGGGATCTTCACTTTTCTGAGATCGATCGGCGTCCCGTCGATCGTGAGCGCGCCCGGCTGGGCAAGGCGATTGTCGCGATAGAGATTGGTCAGATAGGCTTGATGCCAGCGGGCGGGAAGGTTGGTCGTGTCGCCGTTCCAGTACAACAGGTCGAACTGTGGATATTCCTCGCCCATCAGGTAGTTGCTGGTGACATAGCTCCAGATCAGGTCGCGACCGCGCAGCAGGTTGAAGGTCGCGGCCATGTAGCGGCCGTCCATATAACCCTTGTCGGCCGAAAGCTGACGGATCAGTTCCATCTGCTCGTCGCCGACGAAAAGCTTGAGATCACCGGCTTCCGAAAAATCCACCTGGGCGGTGAAGAAGGTTGCGCTGGCGATCTTGCCGGCTTCGCCCCGCGCCTCGAGCAGCGCCAGCGTTGCGGCGAGAGTCGTGCCCGCGACGCAATAGCCGATCGTGTGGACATTCTCGACACCCAGCCCCTCGCGCACCGCGTCGATCGCCTCGGTCTGGGCCAGGACATAATCGTCCATCGTAACGTCGGCGAGGCTCTCGTCCGCCGATTTCCAGGACACGACGAAGACGGTCAGTCCCTGTTCGACCGCCCAGCGGATGAAGCTCTTCTTCGGGTTCAGATCGAGGATATAGAAGCGGTTGATCCAGGGCGGGAAAATGATGAGCGGGGTCTCGTGCACCTCGCGGGTCGCGGGCGAATACTGGATGAGTTGGTAGAGCTTCGTCTGGAAGACAACCTTGCCGGGCGTCGTCGCGATGTTGCGGCCGACTTCGAAGGCAGTTGGATCGGTGTGGCTGAGCTGACCTTTCGTGAGATCCTTCAGCATATGCTCCAAGCCCCGAAGCAGGCTCTCACCTTTCGTCGCCATCGCCTTTTCCAGCACCTGCGGGTTGGTCAGCGCGAAATTGGACGGTGCCATCGCGTCGACGAAGGCGCGGGTGTTGAAACGGATCTTCTCGCGCGTTCTTTCGTCCACGCCCTCCAGTGTCTCGACCGCGCCGAGCAGCCTGTCCGAGATCAGCAGATAGGTCTGCCGTATCGTGTCGAACAGCGGGTTGTCGCGCCATTCCGGCGCCGCGAAACGCCGGTCCCTGTCGGCTTTGCGCGCGATGTCGGCGGTTTCCGCCGCGCCACTGATCGTGTGGCCCAGTGCCCGCTGCCAGATCGCCAGGCCCTCGTTCCACATTTCGGCTTGCTGCTGCATCACCCTGGCGGGATCGCCGAACAGATGTGCGCCGGGCCATTGGGCGATGGTCTCCGCCGCCTTGTCGGGATCGACCGACACCTTGGCTGCCGCTTCGCCCATCTGCCGGGCAAGATGCTCCATCATCATCTGCTGCGCGCGGCCCATCACGAAGGTCCAGTGCTGGATGTCCTCCAGGCTGGGCGCGGCGAAGGGCGGTGCGAGGGGTGCCTCGGGGTTGCCGCCGGCGGTCGTTTCTTCGGCCATCTCGATCCTCTCTCGTCCCGGTCTAAGGGGCGCATCCGATGCCTGCAATGGCAGTTGGCAGGCCCGTCTCGACTTTGTCACCGCGCTCGCCTAATCCGCCGCGCATACCCCGCTTCAATGAGAGGATGACGCACGCGATGGTCAAGGCAAGCCATGTTCTCGATCGGCTGCTGGTGCTGGAGATGGTGCGCGTCACCGAGGCGGCCGCGGTTGCGGCGTCCAAGCTGATTGGCCGTGGTGACGAGAAGGCGGCCGACCATGCTGCGGTCGAGGCGATGCGCGCCGCGCTCAACACGCTGGACATGGATGGCACCGTCGTCATCGGCGAGGGCGAGCGCGACGAGGCGCCGATGCTCTATATCGGCGAGAAGGTCGGCACGTCGCCCGGTACCGGGCCGCGCATCGACATCGCGCTCGATCCGCTGGAAGGCACGACCATCACCGCCAAGGCCGGCCCCAATGCGCTCGCCGTGCTGGCGATCGCCGAGGAGGGCAATCTGCTCAATGCGCCGGACGTCTATATGGACAAGCTGGCGGTCGGTCCGGGCTATCCCAAGGGCGTGATCGATCTCGCCAAATCGCCGACCGAGAATGTCCGCGCCATTGCGGTCGCCAAGGGCGTCGACCCTTCCGAAATCATCGTGTGCGTGCTCGACCGCCCGCGTCATGCCGCGCTGATCGCCGAGCTGCGCGCACTGGGCTGCGGCGTTCACCTCATCCCGGATGGCGACGTGGCGGGCGTGATCGCCGTCACCGATCCGGATACCACGATCGACGCCTATATGGGGCAGGGCGGTGCGCCGGAGGGCGTGCTGGCGGCGGCCGCGTTGCGCTGTGTCGGCGGGCAGTTCCAGGGACGGCTGGTCTTCCGCAACGACGCTGAACGCGCCCGCGCGGCACAGTGGGGCGTCACCGACCTGAACCGCATTTATCATCTCGAGGATCTCGCGCAGGGCGATGTGATTTTCGCGGCCACCGGCGTCACCGACGGGTCGCTGCTGGAGGGCGTGAAGCGCCGCAAGAGCTGCGTTACCACCGAAAGCGTCGTGATGCGCGCCTCGACCGGCACCGTCCGCTGGGTGAAGGGCGAGCATCGTCGCGCGCCCGGCGAATGCGATTGACGTAAGCGGGGCCTGCCGCCGCCTTTCTCTTCAGCGCACCAGCACGCCCAGCGAAAGATTGCTGCCATCGGCGCCGGCCAGTCGGATGCGCGCCGGCATCCCCTCGACCACCGTCATCGCCGGCGCGGTGACTCGCGCCCAGTTGGCGTCGCCGGGGCGGAACAGGCTGGAGCGTACGACGAGCGGCGCGATGCCGTCGCCGTCCGTGTCGGGCTCGACATCGAGCCGCAGCCGCATCGAATAGATACCGCCGACCGCAACCGCAGTGGGGCGGCCAAGCTGGACGGTGAGCGTCGGCGCACCGATCAGGCGGCCATTCTCACGCAACTCCAGATCGACGGTGCGGACCGGTGCTTCGGATGGCGCGCTCTGGGCGCCGGCCAGCCCCGCGCCGGCCAGCGCGGTGAGGCCCAGAATCGAGGCGACGAGTCGCATGACATCCCTCCCATGCCGGATTGCGGCAGGCTTACCTCTACCCTGTCCGCTCTGAAGGCTTCGCCAAGGCCTATGGTTAGGAAGGGATTCAGCCTGTTGCCTCAGAACAGGAATTCGGCCGGCTCGGGGACGCGGCTGAAGGCGATCTTGACGCCGAGATAGTCGAGGCCAAGCCCGCGCTGCGAGGCGAGGGCGACCGCCTGGCCTTCATAACGCTGGTTGAGAGAGTCGATCTCGGTCCACAAGCGGGTCTGGCGCAGCTCCGCTTCGCGCGCGGCAGGCGCGGTGAACAGGTCGGCCATCGGTGCCGCTTCGCCAAGATTGTGCAGGCTGACCGAGACGGTGGCGAGACGCGCGCGCGCGGCGACCGGTAGATCGGCCAGCGCCTCGGCCCAGAGCTGGTCGAGCATGTCGAGGAAAGCCCAGCTGTTCTGGGTCGCCGGAAGCGCCCGTTCGCGCGCGCTGCGGCCATCCGGCCGCGCCCGCAGCGCCAGCGACATGCGGCCCGCATAGAGACCGTAATAACGCAGCCGGCTGGCGGCGCGCAGCAGCAGGGCACGAGCGACGATCCGCGCCCGTTCGGGGCGTCTGTGCTCGGCCGATAGCACACGGCTGTGGCCGATCATCGCCTTGGCGCCTTGCATTTCCTCGGGAAGATCGTGGCCGTGCAGGGCATACGCAAAGCGCTCGCCGATCACCGAGCCCCAGATCGCCCGGGCATGTTTGGGCGGCAGCGCCCACAGGCCCATGAAGTCCGTCACACCCGCCTGCTCCAGCCGCCGGGCGACGCCGGGGCCAATTCCGGGAATGTCGGTCAGCGGCAGGTCCACGAGCGCGTCCGGCAGCGCCCGCGCCTCCAGCACGATCAGTCCGTCCGGCTTCTCGAGCTCGGCGGCGAGCTTGGCGAGCAGGGGCGTCGGCGCGAGGCCGATCGAGCAGCGCAAGGCAGCGCCTACATTGGCCGCGATCGCCGCCTTGATTTCGCGTGCCTTGGCAATCGCCACATCGGGCGCCGCTTCGTCCCGGCTGAGACGGCAGGCACATTCATCGATCGAATAGACACGCGTGATCGGCAGGTGCCGCGCAATCTCCGCCATCAGAAGATTGTGGAGTGTCACATAACGATCGTGCCGGGCGACGCGCACGGCGATGCCGGGGCAGAGCCGCCGCGCCTCGCGCACCGGCGTGCCGCGCCGGATGCCGGCGGCGCGCGCCTCGTAGCTCACGGCGATCGCGCCGCTATGCTCGGACGCGAGCGGCGCGACGATCACGGGCCGTCCCCGCAACGCCGGTTCGTCATGCTGCTCGACGGCCGCGAAATAGCTGTTGAAGTCAATGAACAGGCAGCGCAGCGGCTTGCTGTCGAGCGAATCGATCGAGAACATGGAACATATGAAGAACATTCGACAGGTCCGAGTCCACCGGAAATGTCGGATTCACGTTTCGTCGCCGATCGCCTAGAGTGGCGTCATGCCCGCCTCCCCATCCCATGTTTGCGGCGTCGAACGCTCGATTCTCGGCCAACCCTGGCGCTGGCGCGGCAGGGAGGTGGCGCAGGATCGGGATTTCCGGCCAGACGACCTGATCGATGGGCTTCTGCTCGCCCGTGGTGTGGCGCGCGACGAACTGGAGCGGCACCGCGCGCCGACCTTGCGGGGCTTCATGCCCGATCCCGCCATCTTCCGCGACATGGAGAAGGCCGCCGCGCGAATCGCCGACGCGGTCGAGGCGGACGAGGCTGTGACCGTGTTCGGCGATTATGATGTGGACGGCGCCACGTCGGCGGCTCTGCTGGTCCGGCTGCTGCGCCAGCTCGGTCTCGATGCACGGGCCTATATCCCCGATCGGCTGATGGAGGGGTACGGCCCGTCCGGCCAGGCGCTGGTGAAGATCGCCGAGGGCGGCGCGCGCCTGATCGTCACCGTCGATTGCGGCGCCCAGGCGTTCGAGGCGCTGGCCATGGCCAAGACGGCAGGCGTCGACGTGATCGTCGTTGATCATCACAAATGCGCCGCGACGCTTCCGGACGGCTTCGCCATCGTCAATCCGAACCGGCTGGACGAAGCGGAAGAAGCTGCCGCGCACGGCCATCTCGCCGCCGTCGGGGTCGCCTTCCTGCTCGGCGCATCGCTGCTGCGTGTGCTGCGGGCGCGCGGGCATTTCGTGAATCGCGCGGAGCCGAGGCTGATCGAGCTGCTCGATCTCGTTGCGCTTGGTACGGTCGCGGACGTGGCGCAGCTTCGTGGACTCAACCGCGCCTTCGTGACGCAGGGGCTGAAGGTGATGGCCGGGCGGCGCAATGCCGGCCTTGCCGCGCTCGCCGACGCGGCCCGGCTCACCCGCGCGCCTGAATGTCGCGATCTCGGCTTCGCGCTCGGTCCCAGGATCAATGCCGGCGGCCGAGTCGGCAAATCGGATCTCGGCGTACGCCTGCTCACCACCGACGATCCCGCGGAAGCGCAGGCAATCGCGGCCGAGCTGGACCGGCTCAACGAGGAACGCCGGGCGATCGAGGCGGCGGTGACCGAGGCCGCGGAGGCGCTGTCCGTGACGCAGGGCAACCGCGCCGTCGCGCTGGTCGCCGCGCCGGGCTGGCATCCCGGCGTGATCGGCATCGTCGCCGGGCGGCTGAAAGAGAAATTGGGCCGCCCCGCCATCGTCGTTGCGCTGGGCGAGGACGGGATCGGCAAGGGGTCGGGCCGCTCGATCGGCGGGGTCGATCTCGGCGCGGCAGTGCTGGCGGCGAAGGACAGCGGTCTGCTCGTCGCCGGCGGCGGTCATCCGATGGCGGCGGGTCTCACGGTCGCCGCCGACAAGGTCGATGTGTTCGCCGATTTTCTAGACGAGCGGCTGGCCGCCGATGTCGCCCGCGCGCGGGAGGATCGCGCGCTGCTGCTCGACACCTTGCTGGCCCCCGGCGGCGTCTCGCCCGATCTGTGCGATGCGCTGGAGGCCGGCGGCCCCTATGGCGCTGGCTGGCCCGGCCCGCGCGTCGCCGCCGGGCCGGTCGGCATCGTGAAGGCGGACGTGGTCGGTTCCGGCCATCTGCGCGTCATCGCCGCCGGCGACGACGGCCGGCGGATCAAGGCGATCGCCTTTCGCATGGCGGACAGCCCGCTTGGCGAAGCGCTGCTCGCCGCGCCGCCCCATCGACGGCTCTGGCTCGCCGGGCGGATGAAGAAGGACGAATGGAATGGCCGCGTTTCGGCCGAACTGCATCTGGAGGACGCCGCCTGGGCCGACGCTTGACCCGCCCGACGCCAACCCCTAAGGCGCCACCTCGCCTTCATGGCCCCTTCGTCTAGCGGTTAGGACGCGGCCCTTTCACGGCTGAAACACGGGTTCGATTCCCGTAGGGGTCACCACGGCGAGCCTCGCCGAAAATAATCTTTTATTCTAGTGGCTTATGCACCTTCGTGTCGGATTTTCCGCATCTGTTGGCGGTGAGGCGCGATTATAATGTGTTGATTTTGCATAATATTTTTATGCCAAGTTCTATTCCCGAAATCCTACCGAATTCCCACATTTTATCGTGGCTTCGGCAAAGCACCTTGCGCGATAGACGTGCGAGGGCCGGGTCAGGACTGTCCGGTCTCAGGAAGGGAATTGGAGAAGCTGACGTTCGCGCGAGCGGTAGCTGGGTCAGATAGCTAGAGCGGCAACGGCTAACCGAGCGGAGCTTGGATGGAGTAAGCGCGCGGGCGAGCCTAGGACAGCGTGACGAGTGTGAAAGCGGCGCTTTCGCTTCGGTCGCATTCGGCTTCTACACCAACCATCGATTTAATGGATGTCCGACGTCTCAATCCCATAAACCGAAGACGCATAAATCGGCGCATAATTCGGCATTGATTTCCGGAAACGTTCATGCAACTAAGGGCACCACGCGAGGACTTCCGATGCCAACGCCCGATGAAGACACAGTAAGAACGGCCCTCCAAACCAATGACCGCGATATACGCTGCCGTGATGCGATTGAGCGGGCATGGAATCACTGCCAGACCTTGTCGGATCGCGCTTGGTGGCGGCGTAAATCGACCACCGCCGCCATCATGTGGGAGCACTCGATCGCCAATGCCGTCGAAGCTCTCGACGGCGACGCGGGAGCGAAGGTCATCGCCCATCAGGACACAACGTCGTTCATTTTCGACGACACGGTATTCCTTCGCTTCAAGCGCGCCGGTTTGAGCCTGATATCGAGCAACTACCCAACCCCGCTCGCCAATCTCTTCCACGCCCATACTGGGGATCTTTTCGGCTTCGAAGGCCATCATCGCGTCGAGATCGTCCACGTCTTCAACAGATTCCAGACCGCGCTCGACTGGATCGGCGTGGTCGCCCGCGACAAGAAGGAGCTGCTCTGGCAGTTCGAGCTTCGCCGTGGCGGCGCAGCGGTCATCGCGCTGCCTACAGCGGAACGGCCGGCACCTGCGGCAGACACCGTGCTACGCCCCGCCAAGTCGGACGATGAGCGGCGAGATGCGGAAAAGAAATAATGTCGCCAGCGTTCAACGCAAACCTGCTGCTTCTCGCAAGGCAATATAGAGGAAGGAGTCAGGCCGACGTTGCTGCGTCGGCTGGTCTCAACCAGGGGCACTACTCGCGCATTGAGAACGGCCTGACCTCCGACGGTCCTTCACAGGACAGTGTCGAGCGCATCGCCGCTGCGCTCGACTTCCCTCCGGCCTTCTTCTTCCTTCAGGACGGGCTTGCCGGCCTTCCGCTCAGCGTTCATCCGATGAACCGCCGCAAGACGGCGGTCGGCGAGCGGGCGATGAAGCAAATACATGCGGAGTTGAACATCCGCCTCATCCATCTGCGCCGCTACTTGCGTGCAGCCGATATCCATCCCGAACTCCCGTTACTTTCGATCGATGTTGACGATGGCGGTGGACCACAGGCTATTGCCCAGACGCTTCGCGTCACCTGGTCAATCCCTGACGGACCGATCGACAATCTGACCGACTATTGCGAGCGTGCCGGCATCCTCGTGATCTGGTGCGATCTGGAGAAGGGGGTTGATGGCGTCACCATGAATGTCCGCGATCTGCCGCCGTGCATTTTCCTGAATCAGCATGTTCCGGCCGACCGTATGCGTTTCTCACTCGCGCACGAGCTTGGTCACATTATCATGCATACCGTGCCGGGCGATGAAATCGAAAATGAAGCCAACGCATTCGCCGCTGAGTTGCTCGTTCCTGAAAAACAGTTTCGCCGCGCGCTTACTGGGCAACGGCTGAGTCTGGAATGGCTCGCACGACAAAAGGGATACTGGAAGGCCTCGATGGCATTTCTATTGTACCGGGCCGGAGCGATCGGTGCGGTGACACGGCACCAGACGGAATATCTTTGGAAAAAACTGTCCGCACTCGGCTGGCGGACTCGTGAGCCCCAGGAAACTGATTTCGCTCCTGAGCTCCCGACGGTTTTTCCAAAGCTGGTGCAGATGCACGGGGAGGATCTCGCTTACGATCTACAGGGGCTTCAGGAGTTGTTGAGCGCGAACACCAGCGATGTGGTGAGGATGTATCGACCATATCTTGCCAAGGCCAGCGGCCTGCTGGTGGTAAAATAGCCGCAATTGGGTCAATTCCGAGAAAACGGGGGGTCGTTGACCGTGAGTAGGCCACAATGCCAGCCTCAGGCTGCGATTACCCGCAACTCCGGCTTTAGATATATGCCTAAGGTCAGCGCGTCATAGCGATTGAAGAAAGTTTCGAAGTAGAAGCGATGCTGATCGCCGTTGTCGTCGGTTAGAATGAGTTCACTGTCACCCAGCGGGCCACCGCTCTGACTCCCGCAATAACCTGCGACAGCTCCGAAAACATCCTTTTCAGGCATCCGGCTGAAACGCGAGGCGAATGCCGGCGATTGAATGAAATGACGGCAGGGCTTGGCCGGATCGTGGTTGGCTGGTCGTCGCGAAGTATGCGGGTGATCGGTTATCATACCGACGATCGGCCGATCCTCTCCAGCCATTTCGACAAATCGATAGAGCGTTGTCGACATGGTATTGCCGAACTTGCCGTGGAGCTGACGCACGGTTGCTAGGGTTGGCTCCAGAGCGAGGGCTTCATCGGTAAAGCGGTCTTGAAGAAAGAGCATTCGACCAGCAGCGAAGTTTGCCTCTGCTTCGATCTGTTCGTGGCAGTCACTCGACAGTGTGTGCGTATTGTCCCCGTGCATCATGTCTTCATGCCACGGTATCAGGCTGTGTCCGATCTCATGCGCCTCGTTCCAGCGATGCTTTTTCTCCGGCAAATCCCCGTCAAGCAAAATTCGCTTCCGGTCAGGAAGATACAACGCCTTCAATGAGAATTTCTTGATCGCATCAAAAATGAGCGTCGGTCGCTCGTAGAGCTGGATCGTGGCTACGCGAATACGACTGATTGTTTCCTGTACCGCGCTTGGATCCTTGGCCGTATAGAAACGCCGGTCCAGCTTTAGCAGATGCCGGATATCTTCGAGACGAAGTGGGGGCTCGGGATTGCCGAGCCCCTTCAGGACACGCTCGACCCGTTGATCGATATCGTGGGCGGTCTTGGCCGACAGAAGTCGATTTTTGCTCATAGAACCGCCCTTATCCTTACTTCTCTTCGCTCAGCACAGCGACAAATGCTTCCAGTGCAGCACGTTCCTCTGGAGTGAGAACAGCTACAGATTCAGATCGCGCTGCAAAGCGCACGGCTTCGTCAATAAGCCGATTGTCTCTTGGCGCTGTCAGCCCAGCAACCTGCAATAGATTGCTACGGGGTACCTTGAAATAATTGGCGAGTTGATAGACCGTTCGAAGCTCGGGTTTATGGTGTGTATCATCCTCGATCTCGACTAATTCTGCTATCTCTACGTCCGTATCTTCGGCGAGCTTCTCGAGCGTCAGTCCTCTGTCACGGCGCATAAGCCGAACGAACCGACCGAAAGCGATGCTGGGTTCCTCATTAGTTTCATTGGCGGGCATCGTTTCGCCGTCGAAGACCGGATCAAGCGCATACAGACCGGCACCGATCTCGGCATTCGCCTCGATCTCGGCCATCCGTAGGCACCACTCCTTCGTGATCTCGATCTTCATGGTTGGTTTCCTTTTGCGATGAAGGCCTCCGCTTGCTCGGTAGTCATTTCGAAATAGCGCAGATCCTGGTGATCGGGATCCATGCCGAGATCGGACATGCCGCAGGTGTTTGCATAGAAGCTATTCGCCTGCGGGAGCGAGTGAAGGCCGATGCGCCCCTTAAATTCATGCTCCTGGCTGAGTGCGATGGCGGCTCGAACCAGAATGCTGCCAATCCCGCGGTAAAGGGGCGGCTGCGCTAGTTCAGGCCGGTTCCACGGCGCGTTTTCTACAAATTCGACGTAAACGAGATTTTTGCCTTTCTGCTCTTCAATGCGACACCGCTTCATTGTGGTATCGACGATCATCATGCCTTGGGTCATGCCGTTGCAAACGATGCTGAATCCCGGATGGGCCAACATCCCCTGCAACGCTTCTGTCTTTTTGCGCCAGTTCCAGTGTCGGCTTTGCGGCCAGTGACGTCTTTCGACGCCGGCGCGATGGAGTTTCTGAACTGCCTTGAACAGCTCAGGAACCCATTCGCCCTCCCAATCGCCGAGCTGCTGGTCGGTTATGCGGTCCCATAGCTCGGCTGCCTCGGGTTCGCTGCGCTCGGCATTGAAAAGAAAGATCGGGCTGACGGTGATCGTCATAACATCATCACCTCAGCCTTCTCCTTGGTCTTTTCATCCTCGAAGAACAGCTTGTCGCCCTTATCGACGCGATTCTCTATCAACTGATAGAGGCGTAGCGCCTGCCTCAGTACGGCGGTTTTGCTAAGGTCCTTTTTTTCGCACAGCTCATCGAGAACGCGCATCTCCGCGTCCGTCAGGTTGAGCGTCATCGTTTTTTTCGCGGCCATACAGTCTCCTGGAAGCGGCATGCCATATGACATTGCAGGCGGTCGATGTCAAGGATTATTGGCTATATAAAGCATCTTGAATAGCTAAAATATAGCTATTATAGCCCTATGCAGCAGGGGCAAGGCTCCGGCATGCATAAGGAACGAAACACATGACCTTCCCAAGCGAAGAGACTATCGAAGATGTTCAGGATGCGGCCCGCGGCGGCCGCGCAGTCCGTGGCCAAGGGCCGTATCGAATCGCGATCGGCGATGACAAGCTGGACTATCATCGCGCCGTTATCGACGATCCGGTGCCGACCGGCCTCCAGATTCTCGAGGTAGCCAACGCCCGTCCGGCAGACGAACATATCGTCTTCCAGATGCTCACCAACGGTCTTCTGGAAGAGCTCCGGCCCGACGAAACCACCGATCTGCGGACGGCCGGGGTGGAGAAGTTTTTGGTCTTCAAAAGTGATCGCTCTTTCCGGCTGGAACTCGATGGTCGGGTGTTCGAATGGGGCGGGACTTTCATCTCCGGCCTCACCTTGAAGAAGCTCGCCCAGGTCGACCCCGCGGAATACGGCGTCTGGCTCGAAGTGCGTGGTTCCGAGGATCGCGCGATCGGCAATACCGATCTCGTTGATCTCTCGGCGCAGGGAATTGAGCGTTTCTTCACCGGCATCGTCAAGACGACGGAAGGCTGAGTGATGGCGGTCCTTCCCATGAAATGTCGCCGCTATCTGGAGGATCGCGGCATCGCCCATAGCGAGCGGGAGGAAGGCGGACAGCGTGCGGTGATTCTGCATGGCTTTCCCCTTCCTGACGGTCGCTATGATGCCACAGCGGCAGACATCTTGATCCTCCTTCCCGCGGGATATCCTGACAATCCGCCGGACATGTTCCATGCGCTGCCTTGGCTGCGCCTCGTGCCGGCCGGCCGCTATCCCAATGCCGCGGATCAGCCGGTCGTCTTCGGTGGGCAGAACTGGCAGCGTTGGTCGCGGCACAATAATGAATGGCGACCAGGCCGGGATGGAATCTGGACTATGGTCAAGCGGGTGGAAGCCGCTTTGCAGGTGGCGGCATGACCGCGTTCGATCTCACCTTGCATGAAGGTCATCTTGATACCTTGCGCGATCTCGTGATGCGCGACGATGGTATCGAGGGCGCCGCGTATATGCTGTGCGGCGTCAGTCGAATTGGCTGCGATCCGTGGGAACGGCAAAGTCGTCAGCGACTCACCTCTTTTGAAGTGGCTGCTATACCCCAGAAAGATCTGATCTCGGCCAGTGACCGGCATATCACATGGTCGACCTCATCCTTCGTGCATCTTCTCCGGAAAGCAAAAAACAGCGGATTGATACCGGCGATCATCCATAGCCATCCCCGTGGCCCGGCGGCATTTTCTGAGCAGGACGACCGCAATGAACGAGATCTCGTCCAGCTTGCTCAGAACAGGAATGGGCCGGGCGCATCCCTTCTCAGCATTCTGCTCGCCGGTGATGGACAGATTGTTGCGCGGCTATGGCTCGATTGCAGAACCCACGTCGCAGTCGAGGTCCGATCGGTCGGACGTCGTCTGACGTTCTACAGCGTGTCACAGGGAGCGGATGTTGACTTTCTCGCCCGCCAGGCGCTCGCTTTCGGGGCTGGGTTGAATAAGACGCTCCGACAAATGCGCGTCGGCATCGTCGGTTGTGGAGGGACCGGGAGCGCCACTGCTATGCTTCTGGCTCGTCTTGGGGTGGGGCACATAGCACTGTTTGACGATGACATCGTCGAAGCCACCAATCTTAACCGTCTTCATGGTGCCCGACGAACTGATGCAGATGGGATGCGAGCGAAAGTTGATGTCGTTGCTGGCGAGATTGCCAGTTTCGGGCTTGGCGTTCGCGCCGTTCCTTTCCGAGGGTGGATCGGGGATCCCACTGCCCGGGATGCACTGAAGGCATGCGATCTCATTTTCGGATGTACCGACGATCATGATGGACGATTGCTGCTCAACAGGCTCGCCTATTTCTATCTGATCCCCGTGATCGACATGGGGCTCGCAATCGCGCCCGCGCTCAACTGCGGGAGTGTTCGAGATTTGTCGGGCCGAGCCACAATACTAACTCCAGGCGCACCATGCCTGTTGTGTCGGGGCATCATCGATCCTGTGACTGCCAGAGATGAGCAGCTGAAGCGATCGCAGCCAGAGGAATATGAGCGTCGAAAGCGCGAAGCCTATGTACGCGGCGGCGGCAATCCGGCGCCAGCGGTAGTGACGTTCACGACGGCAACGGCCTGTCTTGCTATCGACGAAATGCTGCAAGGGCTCACGGACTTCCGTCGCTCTGAAGGCTGGGAATGGCAGCGTGTGCGTCGCTTCGATCTGATGCAGGATCGGCGCCCGGGGGCTGCACATGATCCCGACTGCCCGATCTGTACCGATCAAGCCTGCTGGGGACGTGGCGACATAGACCCATTTCTCGATCGAGTAGGATAAGACCGTGTGGACAAACATTCTTCGCCGCGGACTCGTTGCCGCACGGATCATTCGACGTCCCGATCTGGTAGGTCTGGTCATGGACCGCCATCCTAATCCGGAAGAGCTCCCCCCAGGCATTGTCGTCATCGTCAAAGACGGAAGAATAAAAAAATGGGCTTGCCTGCGCTGTCCTGGCGGTTGTGGAGAGAAGCTGATGCTGTCGCTCAACCCGGCCCGGCGTCCTCGTTGGGGCGTGAAATTGGATTGGCTACGCCGGCCGAGCGTCACACCGTCAATCAACCAATTGAATGCGTGCCACTGTCATTTCTGGATTAAGGGCGGCGACGTCCAGTGGTGCAAGGACAGCGGAAGACGCAATTGAATGGCAACAGGTCTGCCGCACCTCTGGATGGCGCTTGATGTGGACCATGAGAATGGTCTGCGACCCGCTCGTTACATCCTAGATGGAGTGATAGCGCGTAACGCCGCCAATCACGGAGATAGAGAGAGACAACGCCGCGCGCCGCCCAATATACTACACATCATACCCGATGCGGCTCTTGAGTATAATACGGCGGCAAACGGCGCGATGGCGGGCCACGCCCGATGATGATGAGCACTACACTGACGCCTGTGGCACTACTCTAGGGCCGCCGACTGGCGCCTCCAACCGTCTACGGGTCGCTTCAGCCGCCGTTCGATCTATGACCGTTGACCGGGTGGCGCGGCGCTCCGGAGGCTCATCGGAGCCGTGTTGATAATGCCGTCAGATGAGTGATTGAAGTTCCTGACTTGTTCCCTAGAATCCTCACATGTCAGAGACGGGAAAAACAGCGGCGCAGAAGCAAGCCTTCGCGGCTGCCACCACAGTTCCGGTCGCACCCCGGCTAGCGAGTGAGATCCTGAAGCCAAGGGATCCCTATACCTTTCAGCGTTACTGCGTCGTGCTCTTCCGCGACGAACTTCGCGATCCCAATACGAAGGAATATGGCCGCAATGGGCAAGCCCAAGGCGGTATAGATATTCTGGGCTACCGCGAAGGTGACCCATTGCGGGCCGTTGGCGTGCAGTGCCGTAACGTAGATAAGCCGCTGAAGCACACTACCATCCTGAAGGACTGTCGGGCGGCTCTCACGCTTGAATTCGGGCTGCGCGAGATAATTTTCGCCACCACCGCGCCTGACGACACCAAGGCTGACGAAGCAGCGAAGAGCGTTGAGCGGACACTTCGGGCTGAGGGGCATGACGTTACCGTCCATGTATATGGTTGGGGTCAGTTGCAGACGCTCATCGCGCTGCATGACGGCGCATACGCGGTCTTTGTCCCGGCATCAGCCGCGACGGCTCGTCCGATGGACCTGTCAGCTGCGCTCGTTCCGGATGCGGCTGCCGTTGCCGCTCTGGTTGTCGAGGAGATGGAACGGCGCGCGATCGGTACCGGCATTACATTGCCGCCGCAGCCGGCCGGCCCGGAAGGCATCGGGTCGGAGAGTCCCGCCCTCCATGCGAGGATTGACGTGTTCCGTGACCTCATCCGCGAGGGCGACACGACCAACGCGGCTCAGCGCCTCATCACCCTGCGCGACAGCCCCGCGGCGGTTGATGCGCCTTGGGCAAGATACCGCATCGAGACCAACATCGCTGCGGCGCTGATGGACCAGGGACGCGAAGCCGAAGCTGCAGAATGCTATCTCCGCGCCCATGCGATCCGACCCGACGATCCCAACGCGATGTGTAACCTCTCGATCGCCCGGACCATTAAGGGCGATCCCGCCGAGGGCATGCGGGTCGCGCAGTCGGTCCTCGAACGCGATGACCGCGTCGACTTTGCCGTCAGCGCGCTACTGCAGGCGGCCGTCCGGTCCGACTGGCAGGGAGACCCCCGGACGCTGATACCGGAGGGTATGGAGGGATCGGCCACCGTGCAGCTCGCTCTCGCCGACTTCATGCGACGACGCTGGATGCCTGGGTGGGAGACACACGTCCTCGCCCTGACCGACGACGAGGGCAAAGACCGTGACATGGGTCGGCTTAAGGCTCTCGCGGTCCTGTCCATAGCGGTCGACAGCCGGGTTCACATTGTGGGCGGGCGCGGCACCGTGTCGGATCAGCAGATCGACGAGGCGGCCACTATCATGCTCGCCCACGCGACCCACTGCCTTCGCAACGGATACGCACACCGGCACGATCTAATGGCGCACGTCAGCAATGCCGCTCTTCTCCTACGCATCGCAAACCGCGGTGGCGATGCCGAGACCTTGCTGCGCGAGGGCATCAAATCGATGCCCGATGAAGAACAGTTGCGGCGTCTTCTCGCGATGGTTCTGATCGACGCGGACCGTCGCGACGAGGTTCTGGCCGTCCTTGATCCGGCCACCGAGCCTGAGACGATCCTGATGCGAATCCAGATGGAGGAGGGGCCGACGCCGGCGGAGCGACTGGCCCGCGTTGAGGTAATGGATGAGCCTGACGACGAGCGGGTCGCCTCAATCCGCCGCCGCCTGACCGCCGACCTCGCTCTCGCCGCTGGTGACCTCGACGCGGTCGGACGGGTCGTGGGCGAAATGCTCCGGCATCCCGATGACGTAGTCAGCGCGCGGCTGCTCGACGTCCAGCGGCAAAAGCGTGCAGGTCTCGAAGAAGATGAGGCAAAAGGTCTGTTGCTCACGCTTGCCATGGACCTTCCGGACAACGCCGAACCAATCGACCGCTTTCTGGTCGGACAGGCTCTGCTCGACATCGGCCTCGAGGCGGACGCGGCCAAGCTGATCGAGTCACACGTCGACCTACAAAGCGCCCGGCCAGCGACGCTGATGTACCTGACCGCGCTCGCCGAGGCCCGGCGCGACGATGCATACCGACAAGCACTACAGGCAACCTCACGCGCAGTCCGCGATGATCCGGCGATGCTTTGGCTTGATGCCAGACACGCATGGAACGCCGGCGACCTCGACCGCAGCCTGCACTCGCTGGACAAGTTTCTTGAAAAGAAGCCCGGACAGCCTCGCGCGATTCTGATGCGGCTCGAGATACTTATCAGGCTGAACCGGACCAGACAGATACTCGACGCTCTCGACGCCCCGATTGAAGATCTAGGCTGGAAGGGCGAACGGGATCCATACCGGGTCGCTGGCCTTCTCACCCACTTCGGTTACCACGATCGGGCGGCGCGGCTCGCCTATCGACTGTTCCTGGAACAGCGGGACAAACCGCGCGCCTGGATGACGCTCTCTGGCATGACGATCAGGGAAGGTCAGGACAGACGCGGGAATGGGTCGGACTGGAGCGCGGACGCCGTCAACGAGGACATCGCCGTCGACGTCGAATACGACGATGGCACGACCGCGTTCTTTATCGTCGAGGCGGACCCGCGCCTGCGCAAGCTGGACCCGGATTCGTGGGAACCCGAACACGTGCTCGTCAAAGCGGTACGCGGTCTTGCCGTGGACGGTCGCTTCGTCGGACCGGACGGGCGAGCGGGCCGGGTCACGAAGCTACGCCACAAGATCGTCGCGCGCTTCCATTACGTCCTCGCGAACTACGAAACACGGTTCCCTGAGGTGTTTGGCTTCAAGAGCTTCAGTATCGACCCGGAAAGCCCTAACGGCCTTGACGAGATAATCGCACAGTTGAAGGACAGGCACGACTGGGTTCTGGCCGAGCAGGAGCAACACTTCGCTAGCGGCATGCCGATCGACATGCTCGCCGCCCGGCTCGGGTGCGATACCATTGACGTGGTGGGCGGCCTCGCAGAACAAGGTATCCGCCTGAAAGTCGCGGAGGGCACTGAACCGGAGCGGCTGGCCTCGGCGGAAACTATCCAAGCCAACGCGAAACGTGGCTGCGTGCTGGATCTTAGCGCGTTCTGGTCGGCATGGCGCCTGGGCGCACTGGACGATGTAGCCGCGACCTGCGGCGTGGTTTCCGTTCCGCGAAGCGTCGTTGACCGGCTGCACGCGCGGCGCGAACGGTTTAACCAGTCTGTGATCGGAGGACATGGCACCCTGTCCTATCATGAGGGCAAGATTCTACACACCGAGGTTACGAGCGGCCAGATGGCTTCCCTGCGGGACGATGTCGACGCTGCGCTCGTATGGATCGAGGTGAACGACGCTGCCAGTCCGATAGTGCTGGACGACGCCGCGCCGGCTGCTCTCCGCGACCATGTCCAGTCCGGCCGGACCGACATGCTCGACGCCACGATCCTGTCGATCACGACCGACCGAATGCTCGTCTGTGACGACCTCTCGATGCGGTCGATGCACCGGTCGCTCGGTGGAAAGCGATCGACGTGGCTGCATGACGTCCTGACACATTCCCACGTCGCCGGCCGTATCGAGAGCGAGCGCTTCGCCCAACAGACGGCCGACCTCATCGGCGCTGGTCAGAACCATCTTGGAGTTACCGGCACGATGATGGCTCTGGCCGTGCAGATGGACGTTTTGGAGCACAACCGTATCGACGGTCGTGCGAAAGGTCTGATCGGGCGCCTCGGCGGGGAAATCGCCGAACCCCTCTCCCATCTCCATGCCGCGTGCGAAGCGCTGCATCACCTGTGGTCAACCCAAAGCGTTGTGAAGGTCCGTGAGGCGGCGACGGGATTAATATTGGAGAATCTGCTGAAAGGTCGACAAGGTGACTGGTCTGATCTGTTGCAAGCAGTCGAGCGTTTCGCAGCGAGGATGCCGGACTTGAGGCGATATATCCGCGGTTGGGGCCGGGGACACTTCCTGCCAGGGTATTGCTGAGGCAAGCGACCTATCAATCACTATGCTCATCGAGATAGGTCCAAGCCTTGAGGAACCGATTGACCGTCGGCAGCAGCTGTTTGGCTTTGTCACCTAGGCTCGGCTTGGTGGCGGAATAGAGTTCGCGGAAGAACGCCAGGATCAACGCATCCTCGCCGCGGAACCACCAAGGATTTTACCATGGCGCGTATCAAGCGGCGTAACCATTACGGGCCGAGTAAGAAACGGCGGCCAAGAGCGGCCCACGGCGGTATGGCGGACCGGAAGGATTCGAACTAACTCTTGGTATCGGAAGTGTTGTGATTTGCGCGCGTCCGCTTTCAGGAAGTGCCCAGTGTTGTCTGAATGTCCGACTTTGGAGCGCAAGGCCGTCGTTGTCACCCCGCATGCGGCTGGAGGAAATTTACATTCGACCTTAGTCTACCAACGCGATCTCAGAACGACCGCCCCACATCTTTGTTTTGTGTGACAAATGACATTATCTCGCAGACAAAGGAGACTGGCATGGTCGCAAGAACTTCAACGAAAAGTGGAAAAGGCAATAAGCGCGGAGCCGTCCTGATGGCACGCTCGGCCGCCACCGGAGGTATCTCGGGCGCGTCCTTTGTGATGGAGGAAGCCCGTCGCGCCGGTCTGCTGGATGGGGACCTCACGGAGCATGTCAGTTTCCGTGCGCCCAAGGCACTGGTCGAGGCCGCGAAACGCGAAAGTGGCGCGACCAAGCCCACCGAGCTTGGGCTACTGGCCCTGGCGATGCTGGCCCAGCCCGATCCGGTGGCGAGCTATATGAAGAAAACACGCGGAAAGCTTGGCACGGACCACGAGCTTGCCTATTGATCTGCGCGAGCATCTACAGCGTATCAAACTGGGCAAGCACCGCGACCAATTGAATCCGCGCGCGGTGGATGAGTGGTCGCCGCCGCTGGCATTGCTGGCGAAGGGCATGCCGCGATCCTCATCAATACCACAGGTCTACCGCCATCGTGGCGAATTCGACCTTATCCAGCAAATCGCCCCGCATGGCCGCTTCATTCATTTCTGAACGAGGGTCGGGCGCGGATCATTAAGGTCTTGAGTAAGACTACATCTTCGTCTCTGTCCTCGGACACCCGGTCGCTGCAATTGCCCGCACGCAGCCGGAATAACTTGATCTACTTTGCCCTATCAAATGACGGACCCATGGATTCTGAACGCATCATTCGATTGAAAACCGTGGTTGAGCGCACCGGTCTTTCCCGCGCTACCATTTATCGCAAGATCGCAAACGGCACATTCCCCAAGCAGATACCGCTCAGTATCCGTGCTGCGGGCTGGCATGAGTCCGAGATCAGCCGCTGGATTGCAAACCCGATATCTGGCCGGGATGACGAGACGAAGGGCTAGCCCAAGAATTCCACGCGATTGATCCGTCAGGACTACCGAGCTGGCATTCGATCCAGATATTCCGCCCAGCGGAGCATCAGGGTGCGGCGCTTCTCGAGGAAGTCCGTCCGCCGGTAGGCGGCTTCCACCTTGTTGCTGATCTCGTGGGCCAAGGCCTTCTCAACGATCTCCTTGGGGAATCTGGTTCTCTCGGCTGCCCAGTCTGCAAAAGCCGACCGGAACCCGTGCACGGTGAACTTCTCGATCCCGAGATCGCGCAGCACCTTGGTCAGCGTCATGTCGCTCAGCGGCTGTCTCCCATTGTTAGAGAACACCAACCCGGTGTCGCTGTCGCGCTCTTTCCAAATCCTGCGCAAAAGTGCGACAACGGGCGGCGCGAGCGGCACGACATGCGTTTTTCCGGCCTTCATCCGTTCGTCGGGGATGATCCACACGCCCTGGTCGAGATCGAATTCGGGCCAAATCGCATGCCGCGTCTCGTTCGAGCGCACCGCCGTATAGATCGTGAACCGCAGCGCTTCGCGTCCGACAGTTGGAGCCGCGACGAGTTGGGGCATGAACGCCGGCACGTCCGCATAAGGCATTGCTGCAAAATGACTGATCTGCCTTGTCTGGCGAGGTAAACCCTTGCGAACCGAGCGGAGCGACGCTTCGGTGGGGCGCCAACCCTTGATATGTGCATAATCGAGCACTGCCCTGATCCGCTGAAACACCCGGCGCGAAGTGTCCGGGATCTTGAGCCAGATCGGCGAGAGCACCTTGAGCACGCACGCGCTATCAACCTTATCGACCGGCATTTTGCCGATTATCGGAAAGACGTGATTTTCCAGACTGGATATCCAGCTGGCGCTGCGACGGTTCTTCCAACCTTCCTTCAGCGCATCATAACATTCGCGCGCGACCGTTTCGAAGCTGGGCATGGTCTCCTGGGACATCCTGCGCGCTTCTACCGGGTCGAACCCGGCAAGAATCCGTTTGCGGAGTACCGCTGCGGCATAGCGTGCGTCGGCAAGCGAGACGTCGAGCACGGAGCCCAATCCATAATCGCGGCGCCGGCCGCCTTTCTGCATCCGGAGGATCCAGGTTCGCGTGCCGCTGGGTTGAACCAGCAAGCATAAACCGCGGCCGTCCGTATGTCGGCCGGGCTTCGCATATTTAACCTTGAGTGCCGTAAGTGCCATCATCCGTTCCTGAGCAACAAATACGTTCCATCCATTCCCACACCATCATGCGGCTTTAGGCACATGGCCGCGAACATCTACGAACAGTTATATGTAAACCATTCCAATATTACAGTGCGTTAGAGACGCGATGGGACCTCCTGAGAATTATAAATACGCTCGTAGGGGTCACCAGGCACCGGTCTCAAGCGGTGCCAAAATAGCTCATAAATGGCTGTTTCTCTGGTTTTTCTGATATGATCGTCCCGGTCGGATCGGCCGGATGCCACCTCATACCAACATTCTGATGAGATGCTTCCGGCGCCGTTGCGGGAGATACCATCATGGCCCTGTCCGTCGCTGCCATCAAAGCCGCCAAGGGCAGAGGTGCGGCCGACTGATGGCGAAGGCCTGCATCTGCTCGTTACCCCTTCGGGATCGCGCTACTGGCGGATGAACTATCATTATCTGTGCAAGCAGAAGACCCTGGCCTTCGGCACCTTCCCCGTTCCAGCCTTGCGGACGTCCGCGAGTGTCGCGACGCGGAGCAAGCCGAGATCGGTAGGGGGAGATGTTTCGATCCACGCCTCCGCGCGGGAGGCGACTCGAGCGCCTCAACGAGGGCGCCGAGCGCGCTGGCAGCGAAATCTGGTACTATTGCCTGATGCCCAATCACGTCCACCTCATCGTCGCCCCGGCCGACGAGCAATTACGGCGACAGGTGCAACAACCCCTTAATTGACGATCGCGGACAGATCGTGAGCAACACGCGCAGCAACGACAGCTATGTCTGGGACGCGCATTATGCGGTGGACAACAACTACACGGCAGACGGGCTCAATCGCTACAGGCGTCGAAACTGCATCGAGATCATGTTCGGTCGCCTGAAGGACTGGCGACGCGTCGCCACACGCTACGATCGCTGCCCCACCGCTTTCTTCTCCGCCATCGTCCTCGCTGCCACTGTCATCTTCTGGCTATGATCTATGAGTCCTGACCCTAGCTCCTTTTTCCCAGTCACTGCGAGCGTAGCGAAGCAATCCAGAGCAGTCTACGAGGCGGGTTGGATTGCTTCGTCGCTTCGTTCCTCGCAATGACGAGACTGGCGTGCCTCTAGCGCGCGCCGGTGACCGCCGCTGGAGCGTCGGCGCGCCATTGGCCAGACTGGCGATATTCCTCGCGGACCGTCGATTCAGGCAGGTTCGTTGCGGCCCAGCGCGGATCGGGCGCGATGTCGGAGAGGATGGCGGCTGCGGGTGGTGTCTGCACTTCGGCCAGATCGACACTGGCGGCAGGGGCAGCGCCTAGCTCATCACCGAAGAAGATGCGGACCGGATTGGGCATCGGCTCGGATCCGGCATAGACGGCATTGAACGCATCCGGCAGACCACCCGCGCCGGGCAGGCGGTAGAAGATGTGCGCGCCGATCATCGTGGT
>CAYTMM010000004.1:45886-72880 GCA_964438875.1 uncultured Sphingosinicella sp.
CATCGTGGTGCGGGCCAGCCGCGGCGCCCAGGACGGTGACACCGCATAGGTGTGGTAATGGGTGGAGAGACCGACGGGCGCGTAGACGGCGCCGGCCAGCGCCTCGGCGGCGAGCGCGCGGGCACGGGCCCAGCCGATCCCTTCCGCCCGGCGCTCCAGCGAGCCGTCGCAGGTGAAGGTGAACTGGCAGCCGCCGCCGGGGCGCAGCGGCCCCTGATAGACGACGCCACACACGCTGTTCGGCCAGGCGGGGTGGCGGGTCCGGTTCAGCACCACCTGCGCAACGGCACGCTGACCGTCCTCGCTTTCGGAGCGCGCCTCGTAATAGATCGCCTGCGCGAGGCAATCGAGCGAGCGCAGGCTGTCCAGGCCGGTACGACCTTCGAAGGTGAAGGCGGCAGCGGCCGGTCCGGCCGCACCGGCGAGGAGCGGGGCAGGCATGGCTGGAGATGCCGCCAGGGGCGCGCGCGCCGCCAATGCGGGTAGTGCGGCACCGGCATCCGCGATCGGCGCGATCGTGGACATTGCGGGCACGCATGAGGCACTGGCGAGCGTCAGCGCGGCGAGCGCCGGGCCGCGCGCGGCGGTCTGCCTGATCTTCCGATGAAGTGCGCCCGATGCCATGCCTGCTTCCCGCCCGGAACGGGGTCCGATGACGCGGCAATAGGCCGAACGCGGAGGGCGTGCGCGGCCTTATTTCGCGGCGTCCCGATCAGGGACAGAGCCACGCGATTTCTTGCCGTCGATACTTCGTCGAAAGGCAGGACGCCTTTGCCGAACGCTTGGAGCATATAGTCGAAAGCCGCACCCGCTGCAGGGCCTGTTGCGGCAAGAGGAGGGGTACCGACGCGGCGATGGGCCCCAGATACCCGCCCGTAGATCGCCCGCCGAGGAGCGCGCTTTTCGGTGATGAACTTCGAGCTGTGAACCGCGCCGTGAACAGAGCCCACCGCGGCGCGGCTCCCCGGGGGGCGGCGGTTTCTGCCGTCGCCTCCCTTTTCGGGAAGCGCTTCAACGGCGTCCAGCGAAGCGCTTCACCTCTTCGACATAGGAGCGGCCGATGCGCTGCTCGGCGCCGTCCGACAGCCGGGCCGTCCAGTGGCCGGCCTCGTCGCGATAGAGGCCGATGACGGTGTCGCGCCGCACGATCACCGAGCGGTGGACGCGCAGGAACAATGCCGGATCCAGTTCCTCCTCCAGCTTGGCGATGGTGCGGTGGATGAGCCAGGAGCGCCCCCCGACATGGAGGCGCATATAATCGCGTTCGGCGGTGATACGGGCGATGTCCGCCGCCGCGATCCGCACCAGTCCGTTATGATCGGGCACCCAGAATTCCTCGACATGATCTGCGGACGGCTCGGAGTCATGCGGACCGCTGGCGAGATGAGCGCGGACCCGATCGAGCGCGCGCGCGAGCCGATCGGGCTGGACTGGTTTCATCAGATAGTCGATCGCCGCGACATCGAAGGCGGCCACCGCGAAATTGTCGAAGGCGGTAATGAACACAACCGGCGTGCCGCCGGCGGAATCGGACAGTGCACGGGCGACATCGATCCCGTTCAGGCCGGGCATGGCGATGTCGAGCAATACCACGTCCGGCATGACCGCCGTGGCGATCCGCAGTGCCGCCTCGCCGTCATTGGCGGTGCCGACCACCGTGACGCCGGGCTGGGTGGCGAGCAGCAGCTGGAGCCGTTCGATCGCCAGCGGCTCATCGTCGACGGCCATGACGCGCAGCGGCCGCTCAGGCATAGCTGGCCACCGGCATGTAGAGATGAACGGTGAAGCCGCCGTCCGGGTCCGGGCCGTACAGGCAACCGGCACGCGATCCGTAGCGCGCGCCCAAGCGTTCGCAGACATTCCTGAGGCCGACGCCCGTGCCGCCGTGGCCTTTTTCATGCGCGGCCTCGCCATCGTCCTTGACCTTGAGATGCAGGCGGCCGGCTTCTTCATAAGCGGAGATACGGATCGTCACCGGTTTCTTCGAGCGGGCGACGCCATATTTAACCGCATTCTCGACGATCGGCTGGAGGATCAGCACCGGCACGCGCGCGCCGAGCAAAGGCTCTGGGATGTCGATCTCCACGGCCAGGCGCCGTGGGAAGCGGATCTGCTCGATATCGAGATAGAGGCGCTGGAGCTTGATCTCCTCCTCCAGCGGCACATCGGCGGTGGGATCGGCCGACAGTGTCGCACGGAAGAAGGTGGAGAGGTTCATCAGCATCCGCTCGGCCACGTCAGTCTTGCGCGACAAGGTGAGAGCGGAAAGCGAGTTCAGCGTGTTGAACAGAAAGTGCGGATTGATCTGGTAGCGGAGTGCCCGAAGCTGCGCCTCCTGCGCCTCGCGGGCGAAGGCAGCGGCACGTCGGTCGGCCGCGCGAAGCTGCGCGGCATAGCTCATCGCGACATAGAAAGCGGCCCAGGCGGCGAAGATGAAATACCAGCTGAGTGCGCTGTCCGCGACCGCGCGCAGCAGCTTCTCCATCGCCGAGAGCCCCTGCATCGTCACATCCATCCGCGCTGCATCGAGCGGGGCGTAGACGTAGAAGATGTAATGATTGAACGCGGCGAATGCGGCCGATGCGGGCAGGCACAGGAGGCCGGCGACAATGGTGATCTTCCTCAGGCCTGATCGGCGCATCCCCCGCAAGGCCAGGTATATCAGGAAGGTGAGGATCGCGCCCGCCGCCGTGGTGGCGAAACGCCGCGCCATCATTTCCCAGAACTGGGGAAAGGCGAGCGCCAGCGCACGCGCCGTGATCAACGTCATGTAGAGCGACCAGAAGGCGAGGATCGACTTGAGCGCGATACTGATGTCGGCGAAAAGCCGGTCGCCGCCGGAAGGAGCCGGAAATTCGCTCATGCCTTCTGTTACCGTGCGGCTGTCAGAAAAGCCTTCGCCCTTTCCGCGCTTCGCAGAAGAGTCAGCTGCTTTGGTCGAAAAGCCGGGCAATGCGCGTCGATAGCCGAACGCATCGGCCTCTCCCAGGACCGGTAGATCCTTTCCGCCGGCCGTCTCGTTTCGTCCGGTATCGCTGCCCACGAAGTACCGTATAACACGCGCCGCACCCCATTTCACGCTGTTGCCGATCTGCGACAGGTTTGCCGGCCTGCGACGAAATGCCGCGCTTTTCGCGTTGCCGCCGGAGTCGAAGCATGATTCAATTCTGAACGGAGAGCGGGAATTTGGTTAACGGCTTCGTAAGCCGACCGGATGTAAAAGCCGGACCAAGGGCAAAAGGAGTGTGGGATATGAGTACGAGGACTCGGCCCGCAGGCGGAGCGGCGGCACTGGCCGAGATGAAGGAGTTCGGCAGCTTCTCCAAGGGCACGCAGCGTTACATTCGCCGTTCGCTCGATATCGGGCTCGACCGGCGCGATGCGGTCAAGCGCTGGTCGCGCGACCCGGGCGAGGCGGCCGGCATCCGGGCGCAGGCCAAGGTCTATGGCCGGCTCGATCTCATCCGCGCCAATGTGCCGGACGACAGCGGGCTCGATGCGATGGAGCCGTTGATGGCTCCCCTGATCACGATGACGGCGTTCGATCTGGGACAGGAGCGGCTCGACTGCTTCGCCTCCTATCGTTTTCTCTATGAACGGCTGATCGGCGCCAATGTGCGTCCGTGGCTTCCCGGCGCCTTCTGCGCCGCAGCCGCGCTGCCGCACCTTCATCCGGACCGCCGCCGCGGCCTGCTCCAGTCGATCAGCGAAGCGGCCGCGACCGCCCCGGGCTGGTCGAGCCGCGAGCCGGTTTTCTATCCGGACTGGGTCGAGAAGGTGGACATGACGGTCGCGGGCTGAACCAGGCAACGACCGGCGACGAAACGGCGGGCCTTCGGGTCCGCCGTTTTCGTCTGGCAAGGTGCGGGAGGGCCAGCTAGCCTGTTTCCATGCGACGTTCCATTCTGATCGTCATCGCCATCCTCGCTCTCGCGGGCGGCGCACTCGCCTGGTGGGTCATCCGGGACGATCCGGTCGATTGCTGCGCGCCTCGGCCGGACGAGGACATGCCGGTTGCGGAAGTGCCGCTGCCCGATCTTGCCGGGCGGGTGATCCTTGCCGGGTGTCGGCAGGGCGAATGCGTCTGGATGCGGATCGGGGAGGTGACGCGCGCCGCGACGGTGCCGCAGGGCGAATTGCGGCAGATGATGGCGACACGGGGCAGCTCGCTGCATCTGGACGGCAATCTGCCGGTCCGGGAGACGGACGCCGCGATCGAATGGGAGTCGGAACCGCGCGCCGATTACGCCTTCTGCTCCGTGGAACGGCCCGCTTATGCCTTCGAGGAGACGGAGGAAGAGGGCGGACGCGGGCTCATCACCCATTATCTCGATCTCTACGATCTGGCCGGATACCAGACCAGTTCGGGGCGGCTCTATCTGCGGCTGTGCCACGATGTGGATGAAGAGATACCCGATACGGCCACTTTGGGCCGGCTTGGCTATCGGCCCGGCACGCGCAGCGAGCAGGTGGCGGGCGGTGTTGCCGAGGACATGACAGCCTTCTGACGCTTATCCCAGGCGGGTGAGCAGATCTTCTGCGAACTGGGTCAGCGTGTCGTCGCGCGCGCCCATCACCACGATCCGGTCGCCCGGGCGGGCGATGCCGCCGAGGCGCTGGGCGCAGTGGGCACGTTCCGGGACATATTCGGCGATGCGGCCGCGCGCGGCGATGCCGTCCGTGATGTCGGCGGTGCCAACGCTGCGGTCGGTGGTGCCGCCATGATAGACCGGATCGGGCATGACGAGCATGTCGTCTTCAGCCATTTCGTCTGCGAAGGTGGCGATCAGCTCCTTCTTCATCACGCGCAGGGGGCCATAGCCGTGCGGCTGGAAGAAGAGCAGCAGGCGGCCGGGAAAGGCGTGTAGGGTGCGCAAGGTGGCGGCGATCTTGTCGGGATTGTGCCCGAAATCGTCGATCACGGTGATGCCGTTGGCGGTGCCTACCTTTTCGAACCGGCGGCGCAGGCCGGTGAAGCCCGACAGTGCCTCGGCCGCTTCGGCGAGCGGTACGCCGGTGGCCTGCGCGGCGGCGAGGGCCGCCAGCGCGTTTTCGGCATTGTGACGGCCCGGTGCCTGGAGGCGGACGGGGAGATCGCCGATGCGGAAGGAGATGGCGAAGGGCTCCTCCGCCACGCCCGTGCCGAACAGGTCGGCGCTTTCGTCGCTGAGCGAATAGGTGACGACTTTCTCGGGCGGCAGCACCGCCGCGAGCAGGCGAGTCTCGGCATCGTCGAGATTGAGGACGATCCGCTCCGCCTTCAGCGCGAAATCGCGGAACAGGGCGCGCAGTTCGTCTAGGCTCTTGTGATCGAGCGTGATGTTGCCCAGCACGGCGATCTTCGGCCGATAGAGCGCGATCGAGCCGTCGCTTTCGTCCACCTCGCTGACGAACGCCTCGCCCGCGCCGACCAGCGCGCTGGCGAATGGGATGTCCGGCGACACGAAATTCTTCATCACCGCGCCGTTCATCACGGTGGGATCGTGTCCCGTCGCGTGCAAAATCCAGCCGATCATGCCGGTGACGGTGGACTTGCCCGATGTGCCGCCGACCGCGATGCCGGTGGCGGCTTCGTTGAACAGCTCGGCGAGCAATTCTGGCCGGTTCATGCGCGGCGCACCGATGGTCTTGGCCTTTACCACGTCCGGCACCGTGTCCTCGATCGCGGCCGAGGTGACGAGGAGCTGGTCGGCGCTGGTGAGGCCGCTGCCGTCCTGGGGAAAGAGAGCGATGCCGCGCCCACGCAGGAACTCGAACTTGGGCGCGAGCCGGCCCTGATCGAGCGTTCGGTCCGATCCGGCGACGGTGGCGCCCCGGCCCTGAACGATGAGGGCGAGCGGGAGCATGCCGCTCCCACCGATGCCGCAGAAAAAATAGGATTTGGTCCCGGTCATCCCTCCGCCCTATTGGGAAGCCGAAGCCAATTCAAACGGGAACAGCCTCATGCGGATCGCCGTCGTCGCGCCCAGCTCCCGCTTCGGCGAGGACGTAGCCGCGCGGGTGCGGGAGATCGCGGCGGATGCGTGCCCGGGGGCGGAACTGGTTTTCCACCCGCAATGTTTCGAAACGCACAACCATTTCGCCGGGACGGACAAAACGCGTCTGGCGGCATTGGTCGAAGTCGCCAACGATTCCGCTTTCGAAGCGGTGTGGTTCGCACGTGGCGGCTATGGCGCGTGTCGGATCGCCGAGGAGGCGATCGCGGCAATGGGGCCGGCGGCGCGAGACAAGGCCTGGCTCGGCTACAGCGATGCGGGCTACCTGCTCGCTGGCCTCTATCGGGCGGGCTTTCCCCATGTCGCGCACGGGCCGATGGCTCAGGATGCGATGCGCGAAGGCGGCAGTGCGGCGATCGGGCGGGCGCTGGCCTGGCTGACGGCGCGCGACGTTGCCGTTCTGGAACCGGGGCTGGAGCCGGGCGCCCGCCACGCGGCGTTCAACATGGTAGTTCTGGGCGGACTGCTCGGCACCGTGCTGGAACCGGATCTGTCCGGCCATATCGTGCTGCTCGAGGAAGTGTCCGAGCAGATGTACCGGGTGGACCGGCTGTTCCATCACCTCACCGGCAGTGCGGCGATCCGCAAGGTGGCGGGCATCAGGCTCGGCTGGGTGAGCGATGTGCCGGACAATGATCCGCCCTTCGGCGAGGGCGAGGAGGAGGTCGCGCGGCTCTGGTGCGCGCGCGCCGGGATCCCCTGGCTTGGCCGGGCGGATATCGGGCACGACGCGGCGAACCGCGTCGTGCCCTTCGGCCTGCTTTAACTCCCCGCGCCCGGCAGCGTGTAATAGATCGGCGCGCTCGGCCCGAGCGGCAGATCGAGGACGATCCAGCCGATCATCAAGGCCGTGCCGCTGATCAGGATCCAGATCGAATAGGGCACCATCAACGCCGCCAGGCTGCCCAGGCCGAAGGAGGGCAGCCAGCGCTGGCAGAAGATCAGGATCAGCGGGAAGTAGAACATCAGCGGCGTGATGATGTTGGTCGCCCCGTCGCCGACGCGATAGGCGGCCGTCGTCATCTCCGGGCTGATCCCGAGCAGCATCAGCATCGGCACCAGGATCGGCGCGAGCAGGGCCCATTTCGCGCTGGCCGAGCCGATGAAGAGATTGAGCAGCGTCGTGAAGATGACGATCAGCGTCAGCAGGATCGGCACCGGCAGGTTCAGCGTCTGCAGCGAACCCGCGCCATGCACGGCGGTGATCAGCCCGAGATTGGACCAGTTGAACATCGCCACGAAGTGCGCCGCAGCGAAGACGAGGACGAGATAATAGGCCATGTCGCCCATCGCGCCCGACATCATCTTCACGACGTCCCGATGGTCGTTCACCGTGCCGGCCGCCTTGCCATAAGCCCAGCCGGCGACGAGGAAGAGCAGGAAGAAGGCGGCGACCAGTGAGCGGTAGAAGGGGCTGAGCTGCGCCTCCGGTGAGGCCTCCTCATCGATCAACGGTGTGCCCGGGCCCAAGGTGAAGAACAGCCACAGGCCGACCACTGCGAGCATGGCGAGGCCCGCCCAGCGCAGGCCTTTTCTTTGCGCTGCGGTGAGGCTGCCATCCTCTTCGGTGTCGGCAGTGCCGGCGATCCGCGCGGCCTCGCCTTCGGGTATGTAGTGGCCGAGGCGGGGTTCGATCACCTTGTCGGTCACATACCAGATGACCGGCATGAAGACGACGAGCATCGCGGCGATGAAATACCAGTTGCCGGCGATATTCGCCTGCCAATCCGGCACGATGAGCTGCGCCGCCTGCTGAGTGATGCCGAACAGGAGGGCATCGAGCTGACCGGGCAGCAGATTGGCCGAAAAACCGCCGGATACACCGGCGAAGGCGGCGGCGATGCCCGCGATCGGATGCCGTCCTGCCGCCGCGTAGACGACCCCTGCAAGCGGGATCAGCACCACATAGGCGGCGTCGGCGGCAAGATTGCCCATCATCGCGACGAAAGCGACGATCGGGGTCAGCAGGAAGCTCGGCGCATTGGCGACACCGGCGCGCATCGCGCTGCCGAACAGGCCGGACCGTTCGGCGACGCCCGCGCCCAGCATGACGAGCAGGACATAGCCGAGCGGATGGAAGTGGGTGAAGGTGGCGGGCATGTCGACCCAGAGGCGCTGGATATTGGCGGCCGACAACAAGCTTTCCGCCTGGATAACGCGCGCCGCGCCGGTCGCCTGATCGACCTCGGTGGGATGCGTCGCCGACCATCCGGTCATCGCGGCGACGACGCTGAACAGGATGAGGAAACCGATCAGGTAGAAGAAGAGGAAGACCGGATCGGGCAGCTTGTTCCCGGTTCGCTCGATCCAGGCCAGCAAGCCCTTCTCGGTTTGCATCGCGGCTTCGCTCATCCCCTGTCTCCCCGTCGTGGCAATGGGCATGATTGCCGCAGAAGCGCCGGGCATCAACCCTCTGCGAAGGTCGTGTTAAGACGGGCAAATAGTATACCTTCTTCTCCAGAGCGGACTATCCACAGGAAAAGCCGATCTGCAGGCGCGAAAAGGAGGTAAATGGGGGATCGGCCCCATTGCCAAGGCGGGGGAATTGCGCTCTATCGAAGGCCAGTATTCCATAGGGAGGACAGAATGGCACAAAGTGGTTTGCAGCGGCCGGTCACGCCGTCCAAGGAGCTTGCGGAGATTACGGGTTCGGCGGCTCTGCCGCGTAGTCAGGTCGTCAGCAAGATCTGGGACTATATCAAGAAGAACAATCTGCAAAATCCGCAGAACAAGCGCGAGATCGTCGCGGACGACAAGCTTAAGGCCATTTTCGGCAAGGACCGCGTGTCCATGTTCGAAATGAACAAGCACCTGTCGCGCCACCTCAGCTAAGCCCGACGCCGGCAGGCAGCCGGCTTCCGATCACGTGAACCGCCCGCCCGGCCGTCCGCCGGGACGGGCGGTTTCGTTTTGGGGCTGGGAAAGGGGACTGTGCGACGGCTCCGGAAGCTCGTGTTCGTTATGGCGAAAGAAGGCTTGCGCGCCGGGCATGTTCGCCGCTCGACAAATTGTACACGCGGGACGGCAGATAGCGCGTTGTGGCGCCAATGCCGAGCCGAGACGCTGGATGAGAAGAACCTAGCCGCGCCAGCGCAGCCCTAGCCAGAATGTGCGGGGCGTCGCGCGCTCGACGATGCCCGCGCCGGAAATGCCGGCGACGACGTGTTCGTCGGTGAAATTCTCGGCACGAGCTTCGATGGCGAGACGGCCGGACACGGGCAGCAGGACAAAGGCATCGAAGGTCAAGGCATCGGGAATGCGCTGCCGGCCCAGATCGTCTTCATACTGACGGCCCGCATAACGCAGGCCGAGCGAGGCGCGAACCCCGCCCGGGCCGTTCCAGGCCAGGGAAGCGCTGGCGGAATGGCGGGGTGTCTGGGCGGGGCGCAGGCCGTCCAGCGCCGTGGCGAGACCTGACGCGCGGACCTCGGCATCGGCGAAACTATAGCCGGCGGCAAGCTGCCAGCGGCCAAGCGTCAGGCCGGTGTCGAGCTCGATGCCACGGCTGACGATCGCATCGACATTCTGCCGCTGGCGGTACGCGCCCCCCGCCGCGACGAAGCCGACACCGGGGAAAGTGCCGGGTCCGACGCCGAGAGTCACGTTCGAGATCGCATCTTCCAGCCGGTTGACGAAGGCGGTGACGGCGATGCGCGCCCCCGGGGCCGGACGCAGCTCGAGCCCGGCCTCGATGCCGTTCAGCCGCTCCGGCGACAAGATGGCATTGGCGGCGGTCGCATCCGTTCCGACGCGGAACGGGCGGTACAACTCGTTCAGCGTCGGCAGCCGCCAACCCCGATAGGCGGCGGCGCGCAGGGCGACCGCAGGGGCGGGCCGCCAGACCATGCCGGCCCGCGCGGTCGGCTCCCAGCCCGTCCGGTCGGGAAAGGCCGTGTCGGTGAGTGGGCTGCCGTCGGAGAGCAGGCGCTCGGACAGGCTCCCGTGGGCGATCCGCCAATGGTCCAGCCGTCCGCCGGCGGTGAGAAGGAGCGGGCCTGTTTCCCATTCCGCCTCGACAAAGGCACCGAGCGTGCGCGTCGTTCCGCCTGCCACCCGGCCCCGCGTCGGGGCGCCGGCGACAAACTGGTAAAGCTCGCGGGTTTCGCCGCGCGTTGTCCGTGCGTCCGCGCCGATCCGCAGACCCGCCGGCCCGAAGCGGGGGCGGATCTCCGCGCGTGCGCCGAGGCCGGTGGCCGGAACATTATACTGGTCGAGCGTCTGGCTGGCGGTTGCGCGACTCGTACTCACCGCCGCGAAATCGTTTGCGAACTGACGAAGCTGGACATAGCCGAGCAACGCGAATGGCAACGTCCCGCGTCCGACCAGACGGAGCGAGGCGTCCGCGCCGCGGTTGCGGATGTCGCTGAACGCGGTGCCGCGGTCCCGTGCGTCCGTGAAGGCCGAAAGTCCGGCCTGTACTTCGGCGGACCCGACCGGGGCGATGGCGCGGAGTGCGAAGCTGGCCTGTTCATAAGGCGCGGGGCGATCGGCGGATCCGCGCTGTTCGGCCACGACGGGCATGAAACCGTCGCCGCGCGCCCAGGAAGCAGAAGCATGGACGAAACCGTCGCCGACGCGCGTACCATAACCCGCAAAAGCATCCACGCTGGCGCGGGTGCCATAAGCGAGGCTGGCAAAGCCGCCGTCCGTTTCGTCCGGCGCGGCACTGTCCAGTTCGATCGTGCCTGCGAGCGCGCCGGGGCCGTTCGCGCCGCTGCCGCCGCCACGCGTGACGCGCACCTGACCGAGCCGGCGCGGATCGAAGGCCGGCCAAGCGATCCAGCCGCCGAACGGATCGGTCTGCGGTACGCCATCGAGAACGAGCAGCGCCCGGCTTGAGGCATTGCCGCCGAGCGCACGCAGGGTCGCGCCCTGGCTGGTCGGATTGGCCGAACGCGCGTCGGACCGGCGGAATTGTTGAAAGCCGGGCACGTCACGCAGGACATCTTCAAGTCGATTCGAAGGCGCGTTCGCCAGCCGGTTCCGGCCGATCGTCACGCTGCCATAGGCTGCTTCGCCTTGTGCATTGTCCAGTCCTCGCCCGGTAATGACGATCTCATCTTGAGCGGCGGCGGGTGCGGCGAGCAAGCCCGCGAGAAGGAGAAATCGAGGAACCACCCGCTTCCTCTAGGTGCGGTGTGTTCAACCGGCAACGATTGTGACCGGATAGATCATTGTCGGGAGAACGAAAAAGACCGCTCCGGCGAGAGGAATGCCGGAACGGTCTTTCGTGGCGCCGGATGGCGTTCGGGTTTAGCTCGGCGTGCGGGCGCCGGCGGCGGCCTCGATCTGGGCGCGGGTCATAGCGATGACCAGACCCTGCGAATCCTTGCCGAAGCTGGAAATCGGAATTTCTGCGCGAACTGCACCGGTGCTGAGGACAGCCGCTTCGCCGTTCACGGATTCGATCGTGCCCACCGGCGCACCATCCTGATCGCGGACCTGAGCACCGGCCTGAACGTCTGCCGAAGTCGCGGCTGTCACAGTGCCGGATTCGGCAGCGTTGTCCATGCTGTCGGGCTGTGAATCCAGCGGGTCCTGGACGGGCGGAAGGGCTTCCGGCACCTGCTCCTGGACCGGCGGGACGGCATCCTGCACTGGCGGCGCAGTTGTCTGGTCCAGCGTGCCCTGCATCGGCGGCGTTTCAGCCTGACCCGTAACATCGAGCGACTGAGCGGTCGCGATACCAGGAACAGCAAACACGGCTGCTGCTGCCAACATCTTGATCTTAAACGTCATTATATCCTCCAACGGTAATTGTCGGAGGAACAACGCCTGAGACTGAACCGACGGTTGCGCCGCAAGCGATGAATCGTTCGCTGGCGGCGATAATCGACAAAAAAACGGCGAGAAACTGCGAAAAACCCGTAAAAACACGGTGTCGATGCGACTATTCCGGTGACGGGTATCGCGCGAATTCGGGAAGATCATGGGCCCGTGCCATCCAGTTCAGCCGATCCGCGACCTGGATATTGGCGTCTGGCGCCAGCGCCTCGGGATCGTCGAGAGTGACGATTTGAACGTCGGCAAGACCGGGCAATACCGTCTCATTATAATAAAAGAGACCTGTGCCGCAGTCCGGGCAGAAATGCCGGCGGGCATTTTCGGACGAGGCATAGACCTTTGCCGTGCCGGACAGGATTGTCAGTTGATCCGCTGGAAAGGCTGCCCAGCCGACCACCGGCGCACCGGACTGGCGCCGGCAATCCTCGCAATGGCAGAGCGCCTTGTAGACAGGCTGGCCCGTCACTTCATAGCTTATGGCCCCGCAATGGCAGTGTCCGGTGGGCATCGAGCTTCTCCCGCGAGTCGTTCCAGCGCGCAGCATGCGCGGAACATATCACGAACTCAATGACCCCGGAGGTAGCTACAGCACATATTTGCTGAGATCGGCGTTGCGCGCGATGTCAGCGAGCTGGGCTTCGACATAGGCGGCGTCGATCTTCACTGTCTCGCCACCGCGTTCCTCCGCCTCGAAACTCACATCCTCCAGCAACTTCTCCATCACGGTCTGGAGCCGGCGCGCGCCGATATTCTCGACGCTCTCGTTCACCTCGGCGGCGATGCGGGCGAGCGCCCGTATGCCATCATCGGCGAACTCGATGGCGACGCCTTCGGTGGCCAGGAGCGCGCGATATTGCTCGGTGAGGCTGGCGCGGGTGTCGGAGAGGATGCGGACGAAATCCTCCTCCGTCAGGCCCTTCAGCTCGACGCGGATCGGCAGGCGGCCCTGGAGTTCCGGCAGCAAATCGCTGGGCTTGGCGACGTGGAAGGCGCCGGACGCGATGAAGAGGATGTGGTCGGTCTTCATCGGGCCGTATTTGGTGGCGACCGTCGTGCCCTCGATCAGCGGCAGCAGATCGCGCTGCACGCCTTCGCGGGAAACCGAGCCGCCGCGCACGTCGCTGACCGCGATCTTGTCGATCTCGTCAAGAAAGACGATGCCGTTCGCCTCGGCGTCGCGCAGCGCGACGCGATTGACGTCGTCGGCGTCGAGGCGCTTGTCCTGCTCCTCCTCGACCAGCTTGTCCCAAGCTTCGGCGACCCGCATCTTGCGCTTCTTGCGCGGCTGCTGGCCCATCGCCTTGCCCATGATATCGGAGAGGTTGATCATGCCAACCTGGCCGCCCATGCCGGGAATCTCGAACGGGGTGGCGGGCTGGTCCGAAACCTCGATCTCCACCTCCTTGTCGTTCATGCTGTTGTCGATCAGCCGCTGACGGAAGGATTCACGGGTGGCGAGGCTGGCATCCTTGCCGGTCAGCGCATCGAGCAGCCGCTCCATCGCCGCGGTGGATGCCGCCTCGCGCACTGCCTCCCGGCGGCGCTCCTTCTCCAGCCGCACCGCTTCCTCGACCAGGTCGCGGGCGATCTGCTCGACATCGCGGCCGACATAGCCGACCTCGGTGAACTTGGTGGCCTCCACCTTCACGAAGGGCGCGTCGGCGAGCTTGGCGAGGCGGCGGCTGATCTCCGTCTTGCCGCACCCCGTGGGGCCGATCATCAGGATGTTCTTCGGGGTCACCTCGTCGCGCAGGTCGGGGCCGAGCTGCTGACGGCGCCAGCGGTTGCGCAGGGCGACCGCGACGGCGCGCTTGGCCTCCTTCTGGCCGATGATGTGGGAATCGAGCGCGGCGACCACCGCCTTGGGGGTGAGAGCGTCGTTCATGATTCCTGTCTTGTTCGAGGTGGCGCCGCGGTGCGGTTCGGAGGTGCCGGAATTGTCCGGCATGGCGGATTCATAGTCCATATCGAGAGCTAGATTGGTCGCAAGGCGAAACAGTTCAAGCCGTGCAGCGCAGCGCGGAGAAGAGCCGCCTGTGCCGTTCGACGATCCGGGCGATGGCTTCCGGTTGCGTCGTCGCCTCCCACACGTCCCGTTCGAACGTGCCGCCAAGCAGGATGCCGTCGGCACGGGGGAACATGTAGCCCGCCGATCCGGTATAGGCGTAACGCACCTCCGGCTGGGGCAGCAGCACGGCGAGCTGGCCGCGGATCGGCGTCAGCTCCGTGTCGCCGAACAGGCCGTGGGAACCGAGGCCGGTGCAGTTGAATATGAGCCGTTCGGGCAGGGCGGCCAGATCGGCGGGCGCGCGGAATTCGCGTACCCGAATGCCGCCGCCGGCGATCTGGATGTCGCGCTGAAGCTGAAACAGGAAGCGGCCGGTTTCGACATAGAGGGTGTCGTAGCTGGCCATCCGCTCGGCCTGGAAGGGATGCTCTTGCGGGGTGAGGTTCCGGGCGCCGGGATGATAGCGATCAGGCGCGCCATCGCCATTCTCGGCATAGGTGGTGAGCCATCGAATGCCATAATCGTCGCCGACCATGATCTGGAACCGCCGCCAGCTATAATCGAGCGCGGTTTCCAATTGCGCGCGCCATTCGGGCGTAACGGCATTGTCGCGATAATGGCCGAAGGGACTCCACTGGCCGCCGGCGATGTTGGAGGTCGTGTCGGGCGGCAGCGCCTTGGCGTAGATCGTGACCGGGAAGCCCGCCTCCTGCACGAGCCGCGCGGTGGTGAGGCCAACCGCGCCCGCGCCGATCACCGCGACCGGGCCTTGGTGGCCCTGCAGCCCTAATTCGATGGCCAGCTTCGACGTGCCCCAGCATAGGGGGATGCCGGCGCCGCCATGCCCGTAATTGTGGACAAGGCGTTTGTCGCCGAGCGCCTCGGCGCGCACCACGAAGCCGGAGGCACGATAAGGGCGCAGTCCGGCGAGGGTACGGATCACCCGATCGGGCGCAACCCGCACCGCCGGCAGGCAGCAGCGCGGCGTTTCGGGTGCGGCGGCGCCGGTGGTCGCGCAGCCGGGCAGCAGCAAAGCGGAGCCGGCGGATGCGACGAAGCTGCGGCGATGAAGCGCGTACATGCCGGCATCCTAGCCCGGCTCAGGCTGCGCCGTCGATCTTCTCCAGCGTCACATTGTCGTTGGTATAGACGCAGATGTCGGCGGCAATCTTCATCGCCTTCCGGGCGATTGTCTCGGCGTCATCCTCATATTCATAGAGCGCGGTCGCGGCGGACAAGGCGAAATTGCCGCCCGAGCCGATCGCGGCGACGCCCGAGGCAGGCTCCAGCACGTCGCCATTGCCGGTGAGGATCAAAGTCACGTCCTTGTCGGCGACGATCATCATCGCTTCCAGATTGCGCAGATACTTGTCCGTCCGCCAGTCCTTCGCCAGTTCGACGGCGGCGCGCATCAGTTGGCCGTTATGCTGCTCCAGCTTGCGCTCCAGCCGCTCGAACAAAGTGAAGGCGTCGGCGGTGGCGCCGGCGAAGCCCGCCACCACCTTGCCGTCCCCGATCCGGCGCACCTTCTTCGCATTGGGCTTGATCACCGTCGATTGCAGCGACACCTGCCCATCGCCGGCGACCACCGCCTTGCCGTTCTTGCGCACGCCGACGATCGTCGTGCCATGCCAGCTTTCCATAAATCCCTCGCTCCTAGCTCCGGGCATATGTGGGGCGGGCGCGGCGAGGGCGCAACTCAATCAGCGGGCGTGGCCCCCTCGTAATGGGCGTTGAGGCGCTGGACATTGGTCCAGAAGGGCGTGCGATGGCCGTCTTCCAGCACTTCCTGCAGCACGGTGAGATGGGCGTGCCACCCGCCGGAAACGCTAACCAGCTGGCCGCGATCGGGTAGCCGGCGATTGATGAGGACGAGGCGGACCTTGTCGCCTTCCTCCGACAACTTGAAGCTCACCTCGCTCTGGCTCGACTCCTCGTCCCAGGTGTGCACGAGGAGATGAGGCGGATCGACCTGGACGATATGGCCCTTCATCCGGTGCTCCTTGTCGCCGCCCCATTTGTCGGGCGCGACCTCGCCGGGCAGCGCCAGTTGCCAGTTGCGCCAGACATAGTCCATCTCGCCGCCCGGGCGCAGGTCCATGTCGCCCGCCGCAAGCCATTTCGCGCGCTTCTCGGACTCCGTCAGATAGGCCCAGACCCGCTCGATCGGGCCGGGCAGCAGCCGTTCGAATCGGATCGTGCCGGCTTCGGTGATGAAGCCATGCTCGTTGGTGCCGGTCATGCAGTTTCTCCATCTTCATCCAGAGCGCGCTCGAGGGCGTCGAGACGACCGATCCAGAAGCCGCGCATGCGTTCGAACCAGCGCTCCATCTCTGTGAAGCCCTGGGGGTCGAGGCTGTAGATGCGGTGTTGGCCATCCACCTTCACCCGCACCAGCCCGGCCTGCCGCAGCGTCTTCAGATGTTGCGACACCGCCGGGGCGCTGATCGGGAAGTTCTCGCCGATCGCACCGGCGCTGCGCGCGCCCGCGCCCAGCAACTCGACGATGGCGAGGCGAGTGGGATCGGACAGAGCGGCGAATCGGTTCATGCTTCTATATTTCGTATTTCACTTAATTAAGTCAATGCGAAATTAAAAATGCTCACTGCTGTCCGGCCGAATGCCGGCATCTGCTGCCTTGCGACCGGCGGGGGAGGAGCCGAATTCGTAGCTGATCACCGTCGAACCCCAGCCCAGCACGAGGCCAAGCG
Organism: uncultured Sphingosinicella sp.; assembly: GCA_964438875.1. Taxonomy (GTDB): domain Bacteria; phylum Pseudomonadota; class Alphaproteobacteria; order Sphingomonadales; family Sphingomonadaceae; genus Allosphingosinicella. Next base: position 62,386 of record CAYTMM010000004.1, read on the forward strand.
CGAGCAGCAAAGGTTCGCGATTGCCTTCCGGGATCGGAACGAAATAGAGTCCGGCCAGGCCGAGCAGTCCGCCGACCAGGGCAGCAAGGGCGAGCGCGGCGCGAAACGGACCGAGTGCAGGGTGCGAATATCTTTCAGGGAGCTTGTTCGTCATCATGTCCTCCAAACCAACAGAATAACCCATCTGGTTCACTGTAGGAAAGGCGTATAGCTACGCCCGGAGGTTCATATGCCGTCCATCTCCGCTTCTCTCTCTCACGGCGTCCTGCTGCGGCGCTATCGATGGCCCATCACGGGCACGTTCGTCCTGCTCATTCTCGAAAATATGCTTCAGCTGGCTTTGCCCTATCTTCTGGGGCGGGCAATCGACGGATTGATCGCCGGTAACTTTCACGACTGGCGGCTCTATCTCGGCATTGCCGTGGCGATGATCGTGATCGCGGTGGGCCGGCGCATGTACGATACGCGCGCCTATCAGCGCATCTATCGCGAAGTCGGTGCCGAGACGGCGGCGCGCGAGACAAAGCGCGGCGCCGGCTCTGCAAAAACCACCGCTCGGGTTAATTTCGTCAAGGACTTCACGGATTTTTTCGAAGTCATGCTGCCGATGGCGATGGTCTCGGGCTTCACCCTGATCGGTTCGGTCGCGATGCTCACTTTCCTGTCGCCCCGCCTCGGGCTGGGCGCGCTGGCGGCAGCATTGCTGGTGGGCCTCGTCTTTGTGATCAGCCGCAAGCGGATCGTGTCGCTGAACGCCAGCCTCAACGACGAGATGGAGCGGCAGGTCGATATGCTCGGGGCAGAGCCGCCGCATCGGGCTGGCCATTTCCGCGCACTCACCGCCTGGCGCATCGCGCTGTCCGACCTGGAGGCGCGCAATTTCGGGCTGGTCCAGTTTTTCACCACCCTGTTGGTCGCGGGCGCGCTGGTGCAGCTCATCCGCTACGATCAGGCAAGCGAGGGGCAGGTGTTCGCGGCGCTCACCTATCTGCTGCAATTCGCCCAGTCGGTGGTGATCCTGCCTTATACCTATCAGGAATTCGTCCGCACCCGGGAGATCGGGCAGCGGCTGTCGAGAGAGGAGCCGGAGGGGGAGGGGTGAGGCTCAGACCGCCTCGGCGACGATCTTCAGCCACGCCGCTTCGTCGATCACCTCGATGCCCAGTTCGGCTGCCTTCTTGAGCTTCGAGCCGGCGCCGGGGCCGGCGACGACCAGATCGGTCTTGGCCGAAACCGAGCCCGCCGCCTTGGCGCCGAGCGCTTCGGCCTGCGCCTTGGCCTCGTCGCGGGAGATCGTCTCCAGGCTGCCGGTGAAGACGACGGTCTTGCCGGTGACGGGGGACTCGCGCGTTTCGACGCGGAAATCGGGTGGGCTGACCTCGGCGAGGAGATCGTCCCACGCCTCGATATTGTGCGGCTCGTGGAAGAAATCGCCGAGCGCGCCGACCACCGCGCCGCCGACCCCGTCGATACCGGTCAGCTCGGCCAGCGCATCGGCATCGCCGGCGCGCGCGGCCTGTGCCGTTTCGCGCAAGCGTGGCAGGGTGACGAAATTCTTCATCAGGTCGCGCGCCGTGACGATGCCGATATGGCGGATGCCGAGCCCGAACAGGAGGCGCGCGGCATCGGGCTGTCTTTTGTCCTCGATCGCTTTAATGAGCGCATCGACGGACTTGGCCTGCCAGCCCTCGCGCCCGACCAGTTCGTCGCGATGCCGGCGCAGGCGGAAGATGTCGGCGGGCTCGTCCAGCCAGCCGAGCGCCAGAAATTCGGCGATGCTCTTTTCGCCCAGCCCCTCGATATCAAGCGCGCCGCGCGAGACGAAATGGCGCAGCCGCTCGAAACGCTGTGCGGGGCAGATCAGGCCGCCGGTGCAGCGCACGTCAACCTCGCCCTCCGCCGCCACCGCCTCGCTGCCGCATTGCGGGCAATGATCGGGGAAGGGAAAGGGATCGCCCGGCGCGTCGCGGGTGAGGTTGTCCACCACCTGCGGGATCACGTCGCCGGCGCGCTGGATCACCACCCGGTCGCCGGGACGGATGCCGAGCCGGGCGATCTCGTCGCGATTGTGCAGGGTGACATTGGAGACGACGACGCCGCCCACCGTCACTGGCTCCAGCCGCGCGACAGGCGTCAGCTTGCCGGTGCGGCCGACCTGGATGTCGATCGCGTTGACCGTCGTCTGCGCCTGCTCTGCCGGGAACTTGTGGGCGATCGCCCAGCGCGGCGCGCGGCCGACGGAGCCGAGCCGGCCTTGCCAGTCGAGCCGGTCCACCTTGTAGACGACGCCGTCGATATCGAAGGGCAGGTCCGCGCGCGCCGCCTCGATCGAGCGATAATGGGTGATGAGCGCGTCGATATCCTCGACGCGGACGAGCCGATCGCTGACCGGGAGGCCCCAGGATTCGATCGTCTTCATGACGCCATATTGCGTGTCGGCGGGCAGGGCCGAGGCCTCGCCCCAGCCATGGGCGAGGAAACGCAGCGGCCGTGATGCGGTGACGGCCGCGTCCTTCTGGCGCAGCGAGCCGGCGGCGGCGTTGCGCGGATTGGCGAACTGGCGCGCCTTTTCGGGATCGTCGGACTCGGCCAGCAGCCGGGCGTTCAAGGCGGCGAAATCCGCCTTGGCCATATAGACCTCGCCCCGGATCTCGAAGATTTCGGGAATGTCTCCGCTCAAGGTTTCAGGGATGTCCGCGATGGTCCGTACATTGGGCGTCACGTCCTCGCCCGTCGTGCCGTCGCCGCGCGTGGCGGCGAGGACGAGCGCGCCCTTTTTGTAGCGCAGCGAGCAGGACAGGCCGTCAATCTTCGGCTCGGCGGTGAGTGCGACAGGGGCGTCCGGGGCAAGCTTCAGATAACGCCGGACCCGCGCGACGAACTCCGCCACCTCGCCGTCCGCGAAGGCATTGTCGAGGCTGAGCATCGGCACGGCATGGACGATCTTGGCGAGATGGCCCGCCGGCGCGGCGCCGACTTGGGCGCTCGGGCTATCGGCGCGGACGAGATGCGGGAATTCCGCCTCCAGCGCCGCATTCTCCCGCACCAGCGCGTCATAGTTCGCGTCGGAAATCTCCGGTGCGTCGTTCGTGTGATAGAGCCGGTTGTGCCGCGCGATCTCCTTCGCGAGGCGCATCAGGCGATTGGCGGCGTCGACTTCGGTCACGCAAATATCTCTGTGAGAAAGCTCTCCAGAGACGCCCAGGAACGGGCGTCCGCAGCGGGATTGTAGACCGTCCCACGCTGCGGATCGTTCGCATTCCTGTTGGTGAAAGCGTGCATCGTCCCGCCATAAGCGTGGAGCTGCCAGTCGGCGCCGGCCGCGCTCATCTCGGACGCCAAGGCGAGCGTGGATTCGGGCGGGCACATCGGATCGTCCCAGCCGTGGAAGACGATGACCCTGGCGGAGATCGGCCCGCGTAATTCCTCGGGCGGCGGCGTGAACAGGCCGTGGAAGCTCGCCGCACCGCGTATGTCTGCGCCGCTGCGGGCGAGATCGAGTGCGCACAGGCCGCCGAAGCAATAGCCGATGACGGCGACGCGGCTCGCGTCCACCTCGGGCTGCGCGCGTACCGTCTCCAGCGCCGAGAGCAGCCGCGCGCGCAGATCGGCGCGATCGTCAAGGAGCGGCTGCATCAACGCCTGGCATTCCTCGCGCGTTTGGCCGATGCGCGCGCCGCCATAAGGGTCGGCCGCGAAGCCGGCATAGCCGAACTCTACAAGACGCTTGGCGACGCGGATCTCCGCACCGGTGCGGCCGACGAAGGAGGGATAGATGATCACGGCCGGCCGCGGCGCGGCGTCCGGCTTGTAGGCGAGCACGCCTTCGTAACTCTGTCCGTCCAGATGATGTTCAACGGGCTTTGTCTCGATCGTCACACTACCTCCAGCAAACGTGTCGCCTGCGCCCTTGCCTCGTCCGTCACTTCCGCGCCGGAGAGCATGCGGGCGATTTCCTCGCGGCGGTCGGCGTCGTCGAGCAGGCGGACGCCGGTGCGGGTGACAACGCCGTCATGGCTCTTTTCGATGAACAGGTGGCGCGCGCCGCGCGCGGCGACCTGCGGCGAATGGGTGACGACGAGCACCTGGCCGTCGGCGGCGAGGCGGTGCAGCCGCTCGCCGACCGCGCTGGCGACCGCGCCGCCGACGCCCCGGTCGATCTCGTCGAAGATCATCGTGGTCGCGCCGCCCTCCTGCGCCAGCGCCACCTTCAGGGCGAGGATGAAGCGCGACAATTCGCCGCCAGATGCGATCTTCGTGAGCGGGCCGAAGGGGGCGCCGGGATTGGTCGAGATTTCGAAGGCGACGCGGTCGATGCCGGCGGCGGAGGGGGCGGCGGGTTCAATCACCGTGCGGAAGCGGGCGGCGTCGAGCTTAAGCGGGGCGAGCTCTGCGGCGACGGCGGCGTCGAGGTGGGTGGCAGCGGCGTGGCGGGCGTGGCTGAGGGCCTCGGCGGCGTGATCGTAATCGCCGCGCGCGGCGGCGAGGTCGGCCTGAAGCGCGGCGAGGCGCTCGTGGCCCGATTCGATGAGGGCGAGCTTGCCCGAAAGCTCTGCGCGCAGGCCGGGCAGGGCGTCGGTCTCGACACGATGCTTGCGGGAGAGTGCGCGGATGTCGAACAGCCGCGTCTCGGCCTCCTCCAGCCGGGCGGGATCGAAGGTCAGCGCCTCGGCGGCGCGCTCGAGCGCGGTTTCGGCGTCGGCCGCTTCGATCACGGCGCGGTCGAGCGCGGCGAGGGCTTCGGCGAGCAGGGGATGTTCGGCGGCGATCCGGTCGAGCCGGCGGACCGCCTGCCGGAGTTGCGCAAGACCGCCTTCGGAACCTTGCAAGAGGCCGTTCAACAGCTCCAGCTCGTCACCCAGCTTCGCGCCGGACTGCATCGACGCGCGCAGGGTGGCGAGGCTTTCCTCCTCGCCAGGCTGGGGATCGAGCCGGGCCAGCTCGTCCGTCGCATGGGCCAGCCATTCGCGGTCGCGCTCCGCCTCGTCATGGGCCGTGCGGGCCGCGGCCAGCGTCTCTTCTGCGGCGCGGACGCAGGCCCAGGCAGCGGCGACGGGGGCGGTGTCGAGCGCGCCATAGCTGTCGAGCAGGGCGCGGTGGCCGCGCGGGTTCAGGAGGCCGCGCTCGTCATGCTGGCCATGTATCTCGATCAGCAGGGCGCCTAGCTCGCGCAGCAGGCCAGCGGAAACGGACTGGTCGTTGACGAAGGCCCGGCTGCCGCCGTCGGCGCGCACCACGCGGCGGATGACGAGCGGTTCGCCCGGTTCGCCTGCAAGGCCGTTCTCGTCGAGTAGGGCCGTGGCCGCGTGACGGGCGGGAAGCTCGAAAGCGACGCTGACGCTTGCTTGCGCTTGACCGGCGCGAACCAGCGCGCTGTCCGCCCGTGCGCCGAGGGCGAGGCCGAGCGCGTCGAGCAGGATCGATTTGCCCGCGCCGGTCTCGCCCGTCAGCACGCCCAGCCCGGACGCGAATTCCAGGTCGAGCATTTCGATGAGGACGACGTCGCGGATCGACAGGCCGGTCAGCATGGCGGGATCGAGGATGGCATCGAATCCATCCTTACGTCATTCCCGCGCGGCCGGGAATCGCCATCATGCCTGCCGGCGTTTGCGCATCACCAGGATCGCCCAATCGCCATTGTCGATCCGCCCGACCGGAGACATCTGCTGGCGTCGATAGGCGGCGGTGACGCTCGCCGCCTGTTCGTCAAGCAGGCCGGCGAGGATCAGCCGCCCGCCCGGCGCCAGGGCGCCGGCCAGATCGGGGGCGAGATCGATCAGTGGTCCGGCAAGGATGTTGGCGATGAGCAGATCATAGGGAGCACGCCCCTGCAGGCGCGCATGGCGCATGCCCGCCGCCACCGTCAGTTCGACCTGGCCGCGCGCTCTGCCGATCGCGATGCGGTTCACCCGTGCATTGTCCGCCGCAACCTCGATCGCGACCGGATCGATATCGGAGGCAATGGCCCGCGCGACCGGCCAGAGCCGGAGCGCGGCATAAGCAAGCAGGCCGGTGCCGGTGCCGATATCGGCGATATTGGTAAAGCGGGCGCCGCGTGCTTTCAGCCGGTCCAGCGCTTCGAGGCAGCCGGCGGTGGTCTCGTGATGGCCGGTGCCGAAGGCGCGGCCGGCGTCGATTTCGAAAGCTACGGCGTCTGACGGAATCTCGCCGCGGTGGGCCGGCGTGTGGACAAAGAAGCGCCCGGCGCGGATCGGCTCCAATCCGGCCTGGCTGAGCGTCACCCAATCCTCGTCGCCGATGCGCTCGACGACGGGTTTCACGCCCGCGGCGCTGGGCACGAGGTCGGAGAGTAAAGCGAGATCGGTCTTGGCGGGCTTCGTCTCGAAATAGGCGTCCAGCCGCCAGTCGTCCGGCCGCGCCGGATCCGGCTCGCTGGTCATCAGCACCGGCGGCGCATCGAGCAGAGCGAAGGCAAGGATATCGCCTTTCAGCTGCTCGGCCTCCGCCTTGGTACAGGGCAGCGTGACTTTCCAGCTATCGGACAAAACTGGCTCCATTCACGTCGATCGCCGAGCCGGTTGCGGCCGGCGGGGCATCGAGCGCGAGCCAGCGCACGGTTTCAGCAACCTCTTCGGCGGTGGACGGGCGGCCGATCGGCAGATCGCCCAAAGCGGCGATGCCGCCCCGGCTGGCGATATATTCGTCGACCATGCCGGTGACAGTGAAGCCGGGGCAGACGGTGAAGGCGTAGACACCCTCGCCGGCATAGGCGCGGGCGATCGTCTTGGTCATCGCAATCATGCCGCCCTTGGACGCGGCATAATGCCAGTGGTCCGGGCTGTCGCCGCGATAACCGGCGCGGCTGGCGACATTGACGATCCGGCCGCTCCCCCAGTCTCTCTTGGCTACCCGCTGGCGGAAATGGAGCACGGCGAGGCGGCACAGCTCGGCCGATGCGGTAAGATTGACGCGCATCGTGCGTTCCCAGCCCGCCGTCCATTCCGGATCGTCCGAGGCGATCGGTGCGGCCTCGAAGATGCCGGCATTGTTGACGAGCACGTCGATCCGCCCGTCAAGCGCGGTCATCGCTTCGCGCCACAAGACGGCGGCGCTCTCGGGATCGGCGAGGTCGGCGGCAATGCGACCGTCGCCGCCCGCCGTGGAATGCCCGATGACGCGGTGACCGGAGAACGCCTTGGCGATTTCGGCGCCGATGCCCCGGCTGGTGCCGGTGGCAAGGATGTGGAGTGGTTCGCTCATCCGCGCTGGATAGGCGCGCGCACGGCTTTCGGGAAGCCGGAAGCGCAACCTCTTGCGTCATGCCGAACGTGTTTCAGCTTCCATGGACACGGTCCGCGATCAGCGGAGACCTGACATGTTCATGGGTTCTGGCGTCAGGATGAGACCGGTCTGACGCGATCAGGCCGCGAAGGTCTGGACGAACTTGCCGGCGGTCGCCTTGAAGCGGGCCATCTGCTCGTTCACTTCGGCGAAATTCTGTTCGACCTCGTCGATCTCGGCTGCGACGCTTTCGGTGTCCGAGCGGATCGCGGCGATGGTCGAGGACATGGAATCGGCGGCGAGCGCGGTCTCGTCCACGGCGGCGGTGATCATCGTCACGGTCTGCGCCTGCATTTCCATCGCCTTGCGGATGCGATCGGCGCTGACCTGCACCTCCTCGACCGTCGACTGGATCGAATCATTGGCCTCCACGGTCTGCTTCGTCGCGGACTGGATGGCGGCGATCTTTGCGGTGATGTCGTCTGTGGCACGCGCCGTCTGGCTGGCCAGGCTCTTCACTTCCTGCGCGACGACGGCGAAGCCACGGCCGGCGTCGCCGGCGCGCGCCGCCTCGATCGTCGCATTGAGCGCGAGCAAATTGGTCTGGCCGGCAATGTCGCGGATGAGGCCGAGTATCGATTCGATCGCCTCGACATGACCGGACAATGCCTGGCTGACCTGCACCGCGTCATGCGCCTGATCGCCAGCGCGGGTGGCGACGCCGGCGGCGACTTCCACTTCGTTGCGGGCTTCCTCGATCGCCATGATGAGACCGGCGGCGGTCTGCGCCGCCTCGCGCATCGCGACGGCGGATTGTTCGGCGGCGGCGGCGACTTCGCTGGTCTTGCCCAGCATGCCGCGCGCGGCCGTGCTCGCCTCGGCCGCCTGATCCTTCAGCTTGCGGCTGCCGCTCGCGGTCGTTTCGACGACGGTGACGATTTCCTTGTTGAATTCGTTGCCCTGCGCGGCGCGGCGCTCGCGCTCGGCGCGGTCGCGCATCTGGTTGTAGCAGGCGACGAAGATGTCGATCTCCAGCGCGGTGAGCCACAGGACCGCCTTGCCCAGCCGGGCGAGTCGTGCGGGATCGTCGGCCAGCGCCGTGTCCAGCAGGGACTGGATCTTCTCGCCGCAGGAGGTGATGCCGGCATAGAGCGTCGAGGGCGAAATCTGGCCCCGCGCCGCAGCTTCGACATAGGTGCGGATGCGATCGGCCCAGGCCGGATTGAAGATGTCGGTATATTTGCCTTCGATATGCGGAACGATGCGGGCGGTCAGCTCCTCGATCTTCGCCGCGTCGATCGCGCGACCCAGCTCCGGCGCCCGGGCATATTGTTCCCAATAAGCGCGTGCCACCTCCTGCTTGTGCGGTTCGATCAGGCTCCAGATCTCGCGGCCGCGCGCGGCGAGATCGCCATGCGCGTCGAACAGAGCGACCCGCGCCTTCAGATCGATCTCGTCCCGCTGCCCCGCATTGCCGGCCATATCTTCCATTCCCTTCGCGCACCGTGCGCGGGGCCAGTTAGGGGGCAATTGGTTAAGATGGCGTTAGCCATTGAAAGAGAGTGCGCCATGCCCTTGCAACGTTCGGCTATCGGCCTAAAAGCAGCCCCAGCGAAGGGGAGCGTCGCTTCATGCATCGAAATCCGTCCCGGCCATTGTCGCCGCACCTGACTATCTGGCGCTGGGGTCCGCACATGCTGGTCTCCATCCTGCACCGGATCACCGGCTCCGGCCTTGCCGTCATCGGCTCGGCGATTCTCGTCTGGTGGCTGGCCGCCGCCGCGAGCGGGGCCGAGGCGTACGCCACCTTCACCGGCTTCATGGGCTGGCTAACCGGTGCGGGCGCCGCCGACAATGCGGGCTTCGTTGACTGGCTGCTCTATGCGCTGGGCGTCGCGATAGGGGTGGGACTGGTCTGGGCCTTCTTCCAGCATCTGCTGACCGGCCTGCGGCATTTCGTGCTGGACGCGGGCGCGGGCTACGAGCTTCGGACCAACCGTTTCTGGTCGATCATGACGATCGTCGGCGCACTGTTGCTGACCGCTCTGGTCTGGGCCTGGATCGTGTTCGGGAGGGGCGCATGAGCAGCCGGATGGAAACCCCGCTGAAGCGGGTGCGCGGGCTCGGCTCGGCGCGCTCGGGCGCACATCACTGGTGGCTGGAGCGGGTGAGCTCGGTCGCCACCCTGATCCTGTTCGGCTGGTTCATCGTCAGCCTCGTGCGCCTGCCGGCGCTTGATCGCGGCACGGTGGTCGAATGGCTTTCCTCGCCGTTTGCCGGTGTGCCGATGGCGCTGCTGATCGTCTCGACCTTCTGGCATCTCAAAATGGGTTTGGCCGTCGTCGTCGAGGATTATGTCCATGACGGCGCGCGCCTGTTCTGGCTGACGCTGATCAAGTTCCTCAGCCTGCTGGGCGCGGGCATCGCCCTGTTCTCCATCTTCAAGATCGCCATCGCCGGGAGCGCCGCATAATGGCCGAGGCCTACAAGATCATCGATCACACTTATGACGTCGTCGTCGTCGGCGCCGGCGGCTCCGGTCTGCGCGCCACGATGGGTGCGGCGCAGGCGGGGCTGAAGACCGCCAATCTCACCAAGGTGTTCCCGACCCGCAGTCACACCGTCGCCGCTCAGGGCGGCGTTGCCGCCAGCCTCGGCAATATGGGCCCGGATCACTGGACCTGGCACATGTACGATACGGTCAAGGGCTCCGACTGGCTCGGCGACCAGGACGCGATCGAATATATGGTTCGCGAGGCGCCGGCGGCGGTCTACGAGCTGGAGCATTTCGGTGTGCCGTTCAGCCGCACCGACGAAGGGCGCATCTACCAGCGCGCCTTTGGCGGCATGATGCAGAATATGGGCGAAGGCCCGCCCGCCCAGCGCACCTGCGCGGCGGCTGACCGCACCGGCCATGCCATGCTGCACGCGCTCTACCAGCAGAGCCTGCGCTACGATGCGGACTTCTTCATCGAATATTTTGCGCTCGACCTCATCATGGAGGGCGGCGAATGCCGGGGCGTCGTCGCGATGTGCATGGAGGACGGTACGATCCACCGCTTCCGCGCCCAGGCCGTGGTGCTCGCCACCGGCGGTTATGGCCGCTGCTATTTCACGGCGACCAGCGCCCATACCTGCACCGGCGACGGCGGCGGCATGGTGCTGCGCGCCGGCCTGCCGCTGCAGGACATGGAGTTCGTGCAGTTCCATCCCACCGGAATCTACGGCTCGGGCTGCCTCATCACCGAGGGCG
>CAYTMM010000004.1:72890-83597 GCA_964438875.1 uncultured Sphingosinicella sp.
CTCGCGCGATGTCGTCTCGCGCTCGATGGCGATGGAGATGCGCGAAGGGCGCGGTGTCGGCCCGCACAAGGACCATATCTATCTCCACCTCGATCATATCGACGAGAAGATCCTGGCCGAGCGTCTGCCGGGTATCACCGAATCGGGCAAGGTGTTCGCGGGCGTCGATCTGACCCGCCAGCCGCTGCCTGTCACGCCGACCGTGCATTATAATATGGGCGGCATCCCGACCAACTTCCACGGCGAGGTGGTGACGATCCGCGACGGCAATCCGGACAGCGTCGTCCCCGGCCTGTTCGCTGTGGGCGAGGCGGCCTGCGTCTCCGTCCACGGCGCCAACCGGCTCGGCTCCAACAGCCTGATCGACCTCGTCGTGTTCGGCCGGGCAACCGGCCTGCGCCTCGCGGAGACGGTCAAGCCCGGCGCGACCCAGAAGCCGCTGCCGTCGGGCGGCGCCGATCTGGCGCTCGCGCGCCTCGACAAGTTCCGCTTCGCCAACGGTGGTTCGCCGACGGCAGAGGTGCGGGTCGAGATGCAGCGCAACATGCAGGCGCACTGCGCCGTGTTCCGCACCGATGAGTTGCTGAGCGAAGGCGTGGACAAGCTCGCCAAGACCTATGAGCGGATGAACGACATCAACGTCACCGATCGTTCGCTGATCTGGAACACCGATCTGGTCGAAACGCTGGAACTGGACAATCTGATCAGCCAGGCCAGCGTCACCATTGCCGGCGCGCTCAACCGCAAGGAAAGCCGCGGTGCCCACGCGCACGAGGATTATCCCGATCGCGACGACAAGAACTGGATGAAGCACACCGCCTCCTGGTTCGAAGGCTGGGGAGGCCAGGGCGGCAAGGTCACGCTCGATTACCGCCCGGTCCATGAATATACGCTCACCGACGAGGTGGACTATATCAAGCCGAAGGCGCGGGTTTATTGATGGCTGTGTATAGCCGGCCAAGACTGACCGGCTATGCTCTCGCGATTGCGCTTTTCGTCGCAGGTCTATTCTGGACGGTGACTGCGCGCGCGGATTCGTGGATGCCGCCCAGCGGGCAGACCTATGTTTCGGCAGATGGCAATGCGCGCGTCACGATCACGCCGCGCGCCCTTGAAGGCGCCCTTGAATATTTCGAGGACATGGTCGCCGAACGCGAACCGGCCGGTCAGGCCGCGGGCAGCGATCAAACGCGGCCCACGGGACATTTGGAATTGCGTGATGGCCGTAATTGGCGAAGTGTTTGGCATGGTGCTCTTGTCAACGATGTCGCGCCGGTCCGCGCATTGGTCGCGAATGACGGCCGGCGGATGGTGACCTTCGACAATTGGTACATGACGGGCCATGGCGAGAATGTCGTCGTCATATATAACGAGACGGGCGTGGTCGTCCGCTCTTTCACCCTCTCCGATCTGCTGCCAGATTATTATGTCGCGGCTCTGCCGCACTCCGTGAGTTCAATCCAGTGGGGTGGAGAGCACCGGCTGGACGAACAAGGCGACCGGCTTATCCTCGAAGTCGCTATTCCATTTCTCGATCTGCTGTCATTCGATCGATCCTATATCGAATTGTCGGTGAATCTCGCCTCAGGCGTGTCACAGCCTATCGAAGGTACGGCATGGGACGCGGCGCGCATTGCGGCGTGCGCACATCTTTCGGCTTTGCAACAGTGGGAGCAGAGCCGCCGGGCCTTTCTCCGGACGCCCCTCATCGGTCCTGCCAACGGCGATGAGCAGGCCTGGCATGATTATTTGAGAGAAGCTGTCGCCCGTATGGGAGAGCCGTCTTCATATGCTGAAATTCTATATGCTTTGGCAGAAGAAGAACCGGACGAAATGGGCCCCCTTTTCGACAGCGCGTTCGCTTCAGGCTCAACGACCGTGCTTCGCAACCCCGCCGCGAACGATTACCGGGCGTCTGTGAGATGGGTGAGGGATGCGCTGACCGAAGTATCTTACGGGCCGGACGATATCCGGAGTTTCGCATCGCCGTCGCAGGAAAATCTGGTCGAAGTTCTCGCTCAGTCCGTGCGCCATGTCCGGCGCGGTTCGCTGGCAGGCGTGCAACTTTTTATCGCTGTCGGTGATGACCATTGGCCACGTATCATCCAGATTTTTGAAGCCAGTGGAGCCGAACTGATCCAACTCGATCCGCATCACCCCATTCCGCAGCGTCCGGACAGACTGACCAGATTGATCCCCGATGCTGATAACGATTCATATGCCTTCCCGGAATGTCAGGCGCAGGCCGCGATAGGCAATTGAAACGAGTTTTCAGGCAGCAGGTTGAGGGCGAATGGACGTCTATTTCATCATCAAGACGCTCCATATCCTTTCCGCCACGGTGCTGTTCGGTACCGGGCTGGGCACCGCTTTCTTCTTCTGGTCGGCGCGGCATGGGGACGATGCGGCGCGGCTCTATGCGGCGCGGACCACGGTGCGGGCGGATTTTCTGTTCACCGCGCCGGCGGTGATCCTTCAGCCGCTGACCGGTTTCTGGCTGCTGTCGCGCTCCGGTTATGGCTGGACGGAGAGCTGGCTGGTCTGGACCTACGGTCTTTATGCGCTCGCCGGGTTGTGCTGGCTGCCGGTGGTCTGGTTGCAGATGCGGATGGCGGATATGCTGGCGGCGAAGTCGGCGGGCGGGGCGTTCGACGCGGTGGCCTATGAACGGTTGCGGCGGACATGGTTCTGGCTTGGTTGGCCGGCATTCGGGGGGCTGGTGATGATCTTCTGGTTGATGGTGGCGAAACCGGCATGACCGCGCGCGTCCTGCTGATCGGCGGTTACGGCAATTTCGGGTCCTATATCGCGCGGCGGCTGGCGCCCGATCCGAACCTGCAATTGCTGATCGGCGGACGATCCGGGGGCAAAGCGAAAACGTTCGCCTGGGGATTGGACGCCGCGCATCCCGCCATTCCGGTCGCGATCGATATCGACGGCGATCTGGCTGGGCCGCTGGCGGCGGCGGACCCTGATCTGGTCGTGCATTCGGTCGGTCCGTTCCAGCGTCAGGACTATCGGGTGGCGCGAGCCGCCATCGCGGCGGGCGCCCATTATCTCGACCTTGCCGATGCGCGCGGTTTCGTGACGGGGATCGGCGCGCTGGATACCGAGGCTTGCGCGGCGGGCGTTTCGGTGGTCGCGGGAGCGAGCTCCGTCCCCTGCCTCACCGCCGCGATCGTCGATCGATATCGGGGGCAATTCGCCCGGCTCGAATCGATCGATTTCGGGATCAGCACGGCGGAGCAGGGCAGTCGCGGTCTCGCCACCGCCGCCTCGATCCTGAGCTATGTCGGCCAGCCGATCCGGGTTTTCACGGACGGGGGATGGACCACCCGGCATGGCTGGCAGGATCTGCACGCCGAAGCCTATCCCCTGCTCGGTCGCCGGCTGTTCGGCGATTGCGAGATTCCCGATCTCGATCTTTTCCCGGCGCGCTGGCCGGAGCTGAAGACGGTACGCTTCTGCGCCGGGCACGAGGTCGCGATCCTCCATCTCGGCACCTGGGCGATGAGCTGGCTGGTGCGCGCCCGGCTGCTGCCCCGGCTGAACCGGATCGCGCCCTTCCTGCTGCGCGCCTCGCGCTTGTTCGATCCACTGACGACCGGGCGAAGCGGCTTGCACATGATCCTCTCCGGCGCGGACGAAGCCGGCGCGGCGAAGACCATCCGCTTCTATCTTGTCGCCCGGTCCGGCGACGGGCCCAACGTGCCCTGTATTCCGGCGATCGTGCTGGCGACGCGGCTCGGCCGGGGCGAGCCGCCGCCGCCGGGCGCGCGGCCCTGCCTCGATCTCATCGATCTGGACGCCTATCTGGGCGCGCTAGAGGGGCTGGATATCGAGACCTTCGTCGAGGGCGCGGATGGCTGAGCCGCGCCGCCCGGCTTATTCCTACCGAAACGATCCGGCTGTCCCAGACTTTCCCGACGCGCCGCTTTTCGTGTTCGATGGTGTGTGCGTGCTGTGCTCCGGAGGCGCGGCTTTTCTAATGCGGCATGACCGGGAGGGGCGGATCAACATGGCCTCCGCCCAGTCGCCGCTCGGGCGCGCGCTCTACGCGCATTACGGCCTCGCGCTCGACGACACCTATCTCTTCCTCCACCGCGGCCGCGCTTATGCCAAGAGCGCCGGCTATCTGGAATTGTGCGCGGTGCTTGGTGGCTGGTGGCGGTTGCTGCGTGCCTTCCGCATCGTGCCGCGGCCGGTCTGCGACTGGCTCTACGATATCCTGGCGCGCAATCGCTACCGCTGGTTCGGCAAGGCGGACTATTGCGCGCTGCTGACTCCGGAACAGCGCGAACGGTTGATCGGGAAAGTGGAATCTTCGGGAACTTGACGACGAACCGTGCATTATGCACGATCAATCGAATGTTCAGGGAGTGAATTCATGTCCATCGCCACCGCCGAACGATCGCCGGGCGCCAAGCTCGGCTTCGCGCTTCTCATTGGTTTCCTGCTGTCCTTTCCGCTCTTCACCGTCTGGCTGCTTGTTTACGACCGGCAGCAGCAATCGGAATTCGCGCAGGCTGGCATCGTCGAAGGCTGGGGTGGGCCGCAGGTGATTGGCGGGCCGCTGCTCGTCATTCCCTATCGCGAGAATGTGGTCGAAACAGTGACCGAGAATAACCGGCCGGTGACGCGCACGCGGGAGGTATGGAAGGAACTGACTCTCTCACCCGAACAATCGCGGATCGAGACTCAGGTGCGCCCGGAGCGGCGGGTGCGATCGATCTACGAGGCGGTGGTCTATGAAGCGGAGGTGGCGGGCCGGTCGCGCTTCGCCATGCCCGCCGATCTGTCGCGCTTCGGCGTCACCGTGGCGCAGATGGACCTGACTCGCGCGGAGCTCCGCTTCGGTCTTTCCGATCCGCGCGGGCTGGGTGCCAATCCGCGCGTCAATGCTGCCGGCGAGGCGCTGCGGCTCCAGCCCGGCGGCGGCACGCGCGGCAGCGGCGGGGCGGGCTTCTTCGCCTGGCTCGACGCTGCGGCGCTGGCCGGCACGCCGGTCGAGGTCGACTATGCCTATTCCTTCCGGGGCAATCGCTCGCTCGGCCTCGCGCCGCAGGCGGGCGAGACGCATTGGCAGCTCACCTCGCCCTGGCCGCATCCCAGCTTCCAGGGCAGCTTCTTGCCTGCAGAGCGCGAAGTGAGTGACGGCGGCTTCACCGCGACCTACAATCTCGGCAACCTCGCGCTGGGCCAATCGCTGGTGACGACCGGCGATGCGGGCGCGGCGGCGGCCCCGGATCGTTCGGTGTCCCCTGACATTGCCTATTCCTCAGCCGATCGCGCGCCGCCGGTGATATCGCCGGGCGGGGGCCATGTCGCGCAGGTCAGCCTGATCCAGCCGGTCGATCTCTATTCGCGGGTGAACCGGTCGGTGAAATACGGCTTCCTGTTCATCGGCTTCACCTTCCTGGCCTTCCTGATGTTCGACGTGATCGGCGGGCAGCGCGTGTCGGCGGTGGAATATCTGCTGGTCGGCGCGAGCCTGGTGCTGTTCTTCGTGCTGCTGCTCGCCTTCGCCGAGGTGATCGGCTTCACCTGGGCCTATCTCGTCGCGGCGGGCGCGATCGCCGCGCTCAACACGGCCTATTCGGCGGCGGTGCTGAAAAGCTGGCGGCGCGCGGGCGTGATCGGCGCCTTGCTCGTCGGCCTCTATGCGACGCTCTATGTGCTGCTCAGCCTTGAGGCCTATTCGCTGCTGATCGGCGCGCTGATGCTCTTCGTGGCGCTGGCGGCGGTGATGTACGTGACCCGCAACCTCGATTGGGGCGGGGCGCGGGAAGAGGCGGTGGCCCAAGCCTGACCGTCATTGCGGGCATAGCGAAGCAATCCAGATCGGACTGCGAGTCCGTCTGGATTGCTTCGTCGCTTCGCACGCACCGATGGCGGGGCCTTGCGCTAACGCCAGCGCAGATCGTCGCGGTTGAGCTGGTCCAGCCGCGTCACGCCCATCAGGCGCATGTCGCGGGCGATTTCGGCGTGGAGCTTGGTGAGAGCGCGCTCCACGCCGGCCCGACCGGCGGCGGCGAGTGCGTAGAGATAGAGCCGCCCGCCCGAGCAGGCCGTCGCGCCGACGCTGAGCGCCTTTAGCACATGGCTGCCGCGCCGGATGCCGCCGTCGCAGATCACCTCGATCCGGTCGCCCACCGCATCGACGATCTCGGCGAGCTGGTCGAACGGCGCGCGGCTGCCGTCGAGCTGGCGGCCGCCATGGTTGGAAACGTAGATGGCGGTGGCGCCGATCTCGACCGCGCGCTTCGCGTCGGCGACGGACATCACCCCCTTCAGCGCGAACGGACCGCCCCAGTCGGCGCGGATCGCCTCGGCCGCCTTCCAGTCCATCGCCGGATCGAACATCTTGTCGATATATTCGGCGACGCCCATCGCGACCGAGCTGCCGTGCGTCACATAATCCTTGATGTTGGCGAGGCTGAAAGGCTCGCGCAGCAGATAGTCGAAGGTCCACTTCGGATGCGCGGCGAAGCTGGCCAGCGCGCGCGGCGTCCAGCGTGGCGGCGTGGTGAAGCCGGTGCGCAGGTCGCGCTCGCGATTGCCGCCGACGATCGTGTCCACGGTGAGCGCGATCGCGTCGAACCCTGCCTCCTTGCAGCGCTGGACGAGCGCGCGGTTAAGCCCTGGATCGCGGTGGACGTAGAGTTGGAACAGCTTGGGCGTGGACACCAGCCGCCCGATCTCCTCGATGCTGACCGTGCCGATCGTCGAAATGCCGAACCATGCGCCGAACTTCTCGGCCGCCGGCGCGACGGCGCGCTCGCCCTGCCAGTGGAACAGGCGCTGCATCGCGGTGGGGGAGAGCATCAGGGGCGTGGGCACGGTCTTGCCCAGCACCGTCACCGACATGTCGATATCCGCGACCCCGGCGAGCACGTTCGGCACCAGGTCGCATGTGTCGAAGGCCTCGGTGCTGCGCCGCAGCGTCACCTCGTCATCGGCGCCGCCGTCGATATAGTCGAACACCGGGCCGGGCAGGCGGCGCTGCGCCAGCCGCCGGAAATCCTCGACATTGTGGCAAGCTTTCAGCCCCATGCCGCACCCGTCCTTCTGTTTGCGCCTGTCTAGCCGTCCCTCGCGCAAAGCGCCACGGCGGGCATATCGACTGAGAAAACGCATTCAAAAATCTGGCGATGGCGGAAGCGTGTCCGAAACATTTGATTTTGGCCATGTTCGGCCCGTTGCATTGCACAACGATATTGCCGGTCTTAGCCCTCAATCGAGGGAAGTTGCATTTGGTCAGCGGCGGGATGTTGCTGATTTCGAGGAACATATGGCTCATATCGCCCCATTCCTGAATGCGGCCCGACTTCGCAAGAGGCTGCGCAGGCATTCCGTACCCAGGGCGCGTCCGGCTTGGACGCCAGATGCCGCCTGCCCCGACGCCTCCTACACGACCAGCGAGGATGAGGGTTTCGTGGCAGCGGGCAATGTCCATGCACTTCTGCTCGCCGGACAACGCCCCGGACAGGATCCCCTCGCCGCACATTTCGGCATGGACCTGAAGGCGCTGATCCCGATTGCGGGCGAACCGATGGTGTCGCGGGTGGCGCGCACCCTGCTTAATCATCCGGCGATCGGTCGCCTGACCATATTGGCGCAGGAAGTCGATCGGATCGCAGGCGAACCGGGCTGCGCCTGGCTGGCGCGCGATCCGCGCGTCACTTTCGCCACCGCTGCCGATACGATCAGTGGCACCGTCGCTTATGCGATGGGCGCGCCGTCCCATGCGGCGCCAGTGCTGGTGACGACCGCGGATCATGCCTTGCTGACCTGCGACATGATCGATGATTTTCTGGCTCAGGCCTATGCGGCCCGCGCCGATGTCTCGGCGGCCGTGGTCGGACGCAAGGCGCTGGTCGCGGTCATGCCGGATGCGCGCCGGACCTGGCTGCCGTTCCGGGACCAGGCCTGTTCCGGCGCAAACCTGTTCCTTTTGAGCAGTGCGCGGGCGCGCCTCGCGGTGGAGTTCTGGTCGTCGGTCGAGTCCGATCGCAAGAAGGCGCGCCGCATTCTGTCTGCCTTCGGCGTACCCCTCGCCATCGCCGTGGCACTCCGGCTGCTCACGCTGCGTCAGGCGATGATGCGGGCAGGGTACAGGCTCGGCGTGACGGCGACGGCCGTGGTAATGAACGATCCGATCGCCTGCATCGATGTCGATAAGCCGAGCGATCATGCGCTGGCCACCCGGCTCTTGGAGGCGCGTGCGTGAAGCGGGTCGGCTTCCTGTTCAACCATGATGCTGCGCATCAGGTCGCGCATGTCGCCGGGATTGCCGCGGCGCTGGCGCTGGCCCGCGACGATGTGCGCGTCGTCGCGCTTTATTCGCGCCCGCATCTGCGTGCGGCGGTGGATACGCTGGTCGGCGAGGCGGCATCGGCGCGGATCGAATGGGTCCAGCTTGCCACTACCGGCGTGGCGGCTGCTGTCGCCGGATTGTTCGATCGTCTGTTGCCGTTCAGCCGCCTGATGGCGCTCCGCCAGAATCTCGATGCCTTCGCCGAACTCGATCTGCTCGTCTCAACGGAGCGGACCTGCCTCAGAATCAAGGCATGGCTGAAAAGCAAAGGACCGCGCTTCGTTTATACGCCGCACGGCGCCGGCGATCGGAATGTCGCCTATCATCCCGATCTGAAGCGGTTCGATCTGTTGCTTGTCCCGGGGCGCAAGCTGGTCGATGCGGCGCGCGAGGCTGGCATATTGAACGGGGAGAACTGGCGGATCATCGGCTATCCCAAGTTCGACGCGATCGACACCGAGGCGCGGCCAGTCCTCTTCGACAATCCGCGTCCGGTCTTTCTCTACAATCCGCATTTCGATCCGAAACTGTCCTCCTGGTACGATTTCGGTCCCGCGCTGATCCGCCATTTCGCGGCGCATCCGGAGCTCGGCAATCTGGTCGTCGCGCCGCATGTCATGCTGTTCCGCAAGAAGCTTCACATCTCCCCGGAATTCAAGATCGCGCGGCGCCGCCCCGACATTCCCACGGAGGCCTTCAATGCGCCCAACATCCTTGTCGACACGTCCGGCCCGCATCTGTTCGACATGCATTATACGCGCGGCGCGGACGTCTATATCGGCGACGCGAGCAGCCAGGTCTACGAATTCATCGTCCGGCCCCGCGCCTGCTACTTCCTCGACAGCCATGACGGCCGGAAGCTTGCGCATACCGAGAATTACCGGATGTGGTCGTTCGGGCCGGTTTCCGATACGCTGCCCGCGCTGATCGAGATGCTGCCCGACTGGCGGGTCATGGCGAAGCGCTATGCGGCGCGTCAGGCCGAACAGCTTGCCTATACGGTTGATCGCAACGGCCAGCCGGCCGGCGAACGCGGCGCCGCGGCGCTGATCGACTATCTGGGACTGACGAACGGCGCACAGCCCGCTATTGCCGCCTGAAATCCCACGAGGGCTTCATGCGGCCTATCGCCATCTACGATCTCGATCGCACGGTCACGCATTGGCCGACCTATTCGCCGTTCCTGATCGGCGCCGCCGCGCGGATCGCGCCGGCCCGGCTGCTGCTCCTGCCGCTCATGGCGTTGGCGATGGCCGCGCACGGGCTGCGCCTGATCGATCGCGACCGATTGAAGACCGTGATGTGGGCTTTGATGCTGGGGCGGGTCCGCCCGGATGCTCTGGCGCGCGTCGTGGACGGCTTCGTGGCGCGTACGCTGACCGGCAATATTCGGCCCGGTGCGCGGGACCGGATCGCGCGGGACAAGGCACGCGGCGCGCTGCTCGTCCTGGCGACCGCCGCCCACGAACTCTATGCCGCGCCGATCGCGCAGGCGCTCGGCTTCGACCGGGTGATCGGCACCAAGGCGCGGATCGGGGCGGGCGGACGGATCGGGCCGGGGCTGGATGGCGTCAATGTCTATGGCGGGAGCAAGCTCACCGCGATCGAGGGATTCCTGGCCATTGATCCGGCGGCTCGCGTCGGCATTTCGATCGCGTTTTACTCCGACAGTTCCTCCGATCGACCGGTTTTCGAATGGGTGGATGAGCCGGTCGCGGTCAATCCCTCGGCGAAGTTGCGCCGCCTCGCTGCCGCGCGCGGATGGCCGATTGAGGATTGGGGACGCCCTTAGGCATTGAGCCGTGGCCTATGACCCGCTATCTCCGCCGCCAAGGGGATACGCGCATGGCTGAATTCACGCTTCCGAAGAATAGCAAGATCACGAAAAAGGGGCGCCATCACGCCGCCCCGGAAGGGGCCACGCGCACCCGCACGTTCAAGATCTACCGCTACGATCCGGACAGCGGCGAGAATCCGCGCTACGACACGTTCGAGATCGATCTCGACAATTGTGGACCGATGGTTCTGGACGCGCTCATCAAGATCAAGAGCGAGCAGGATTCGAGTCTGACGTTCCGCCGCTCGTGCCGTGAGGGGATTTGCGGCTCCTGTTCGATGAACATGGACGGCAAGAACGGGCTGGCCTGCACCACCGCGATCGAGGATCTGAAGGGCGACGTCCGCATCACCCCGCTGCCGCATATGGACGTGATCAAGGATCTCGTCCCCGATTTCACGCATTTCTACGCGCAATATGCGTCGATCGAGCCCTGGCTGAAGACAAAGACGCCGACGCCGACGGGCAAGGAACGCCTGCAATCGCCGGAGGACCGCTCCAAGCTGGACGGCCTGTACGAATGCATCCTGTGTGCCTGCTGCTCGACGAGCTG
>CAYTMM010000005.1:0-2678 GCA_964438875.1 uncultured Sphingosinicella sp.
CATCGCGTCCCGGTCGAGGATGTGCACCTCTTCGTGAAGGCCAAAAGCGCGGAAGGCTGTGCGATCGATGCGAAACTTCTTCTGCTGCTGAGCGCGGAATTGCTGGCCTGAGACCCGGGTCTTGCACCGAGCCGATTTGACTTCACCTCGCCGAACCCCCTAGCCTTGGCATCCATCCGCATCCGATCGGGTGAATTTCCCGCAAGAACAGGGGGCATTTTCAGGATGAATTCTCGCGTCATTTTTCGATGGCCGGTCCGCGCCGGGCTGCCCTGCGCCGCGCTGCTGCTCGCAAGCTGCGGCGGCCTGGAAAATCCCCCTTTGATTCAGGCGGGTGCGCCCACGGGAGAGATCGAATTCGTCAATTCCGGATCGCACCCCGTCGTGGACCTGAGGATCGTCCCGGCCCGGGCGGACGGCCGGATGCCCGGAGATTATGGTTTCGACCGGCTCGACGGGCAGGTCATTCCGGTGGGCCAGAGCCGGCGCATCACCGCCTCACAAGGCTGCTATGCTGTCCGGTCCCTAGCCGGGCCGAACACCTCGATGACCATGACGCGGCGGGAGCGGTTCGGCATTTCCTGCGTTGCACCGGGCCATGTGGTCCCCTACGTCATCCAGGACGAAAGCGCTGGGCCGGGCGGCCCGCCGCGTCGCGCCGAGCCCTGACCGGGCCTTCCAGACACGATCAGACCACGGGCCCCTGTGACGACCAGCACCACCCTCGCCGCCGATCTTGCGGCCTTCATTTCCGATCATCGCATGTGGGCGGGGCCGATCATCGGGCTGGTCGCTTTCACCGAATCGCTCGCCATCGTCGGGCTGCTGGTGCCGGCGACCGCGATCATGATCACGTTCGGCGGTCTGATCGGCACCGGCGTGCTTGATCCCCTGCCCCTCTATCTGTGGGCGGTGACCGGGGCGATTCTGGGTGATTGGATCTCCTATCTGCTCGGCCGTCGCATCGGCCCGTCCGTCCAACGCTGGCGGATCATGCAGAAGCATCGCTCCACTGTGGCGCGGGCGCGGCTCTTCTTCCATCGCTACGGCATCGTGGCGGTGTTCGTCGGCCGCTTCCTGGGACCGATCCGCGCGACCATCCCGCTGATCGCCGGCGCGATGGGCATGGGGCATCGCCCGTTCCAGATCGCCAACGTCACTTCGGCGATCTTCTGGGTCCCGGCCCTGCTCGCGCCCGGCTATCTCGCCGCGCGGCAGATGGGATCGATCGACGAGATGAGTATCGAATATCTGATCGGCTTCGGCCTGCTGATTGTCGTCATGACCCTCGCGGCCGGCCTGCTCTCCGCCCGCATTCTCGGCGGCCAGCGCAAGCGGCGCGCAGCTGAGCGGCGATAACCCGCACTCAGCGCATGCGAGCCGAATTGCCCACACTGTGGCGCCGTAGAAGACATCGCGCGTGACAATCCTTCCCGCGCCGATGATCTCATCATCGCCCTCCACAATACCGGGCAAGATGACGCCGCCGCCGATCCAGACATTGTCGCCGATCGTGATCGCGCGGCGATAACGAACGCACCCCGGCGCCTAGCGGAAATTGTCGGCGTAGGCCTGGATCTTCAATTTCGGGGCGGCGGGCGGGACGACATGGGCGTCGATGCCGTTCTTCGCCGCATAAGCCTGCGCTGCCTCCAACGTTGGGAAGGTGAGGCGCACCTGCTCCTGCGTGTCGGCGCCGCCGGCCCAGCCGGTGAGCGGATCGGGGCGCTTGGGCGCGCGGGATTCGAATTCCAGCATCCACTGGCCGACGCGGGCCTTGCCCGATTGCATCGCATTCTTCGAACGCTGGTAGATTCGCGCGGCCATGTTCGCTCCCTCTCGCCTGCCAGTGCCGAATTCAAGGGGCGGAATCAAGCGCGACGCCCCTAGCCCGCGTGGCTTCCCCCCTTTATCACCGCCGCATGAGGCGGCGTAGGGAACGGAAAGGCATCAGCCGGCGGACCTTTCTGGTCGGCGGCGGCGCGGGCGCAGGCCTGGTGCTTGCGTGGACCTTGTGGCCGCGCGTCTATCCGCCGAACCTGCGCGCCGCCGAAGGCGAGACGCTGTTCAACGCTTTCCTGAAGATCGGACGGGACGGCCGGGTGGTCGTCGCCGTGCCGCAGGCCGAACTGGGCCAGGGAAGCTGGACCGCCCTCCCGCAGATTCTCGCCGACGAACTGGGCGCAGACTGGCGCACGGTCTCGGTCGAACCGGCGCCGATCGGGCCACTTTATGCCAATCTGCTCGCGGCCGAGGAAGCCGCCGACGCCAGCCTGATCCCCGCCGCGCTCGGCGTGGACCACTGGGCGGCACGCGAATATGCGACCCGGAATGCACTGATGCTGACCGCCGGATCGACCTCGGTGCGCGGGTTCGAGGCACGGCTGCGCGAAGCAGGCGCCAGCGCGCGCGCGTTGCTGTGCGTTGCGGCGGCAGAGCGGTGGCAAGTGGACTGGAGCGAACTCGACACACGCGACGGCTTCGTCTGGAACGGCGAACAGCGCATCGCCTTCGCCGATCTGGCCGAGGCGGCGGCGGGCGCGGAACTGCCCGAGGAACTGCCGGCACGCGGTGGAATCGATTACCGGCTGACCGGGCAGGCGCTGCCCCGGCTCGACCGCACACTCGCGCGGCTGCGGCTCGACCATCGCGACCGACAGGCCGCTGCCGGCCAGCGA
>CAYTMM010000005.1:2688-81737 GCA_964438875.1 uncultured Sphingosinicella sp.
CTCGACCTGCCCGCCAAGATCGACGGCACGGCGATGTTCGCCGCCGACATCCGGTTGCGCGATATGGTCTATGTCGCGGTGCGCGGTGCGCCGCCGGGGAGCCGGCGGGTGGGTATGGACTGGGACGCGGCCGACAGGGTGCCGGGCACGATCAAGCTGATCGAGAATCCGGACTGGATCGCGGTCGCGGCGAGCAATGGCTGGGCAGCGGGCAAGGCGCTGAACGCGCTGAACCCGCGTTACGAGCTATCGACCGCTTTGCCCTCCAGCGCCGACATCGCGGCGCGGATGACCGCCGCACTCCACGGCGGGGCCGCGACGCGGATATTCGAGGCGGGCGAGATCGAGAACGACTTTGCGGGGGCGAGCCGGATCGATGCGGCCTATGCTGTCGGCCCGGCACCAAGCGCGGCGATCGAGCCGCTCGTCGCCACAGCCAGATTGATCGACGGACGGCTGGAGATCTGGGCGCCAGCCCAGGCGCCGGCTTTGGCCCGAGCGGCGGCGGCGCGGGCTACGGGCATGGTGGAAAGCCGGGTGACCCTTTATCCGACGCTGGCCGGTGGCGGCTATGGCCGCAAACTGGAGGTGGATGCGATCGTCCAAGCCGCCGTGATCGCGCTCAAGATGGAGCGCCCGGTGCAAGTAACCTGGCCGCGCATCCACGAAATCCAGGCCGACGCCTTCCGTCCCCCGGCGGCAGGGGCGATGAGCGCCTGGGTGGCGGGCGGCCGGATCGTCGGCTGGCAAGCCCGGATCGCGGCAGCGGATGCATCGGCGGCACTGGCCCGGCGTTTGCGCGTGCCGGCGAGCTTTCTGCGCCCCGATGGCGGACCAACGGCCGGTGCGACGCCACCCTATGACATCGCGAATGTACGGATCGACCATGTCGAGGCCGACACCGGTATCGCCGCCGGGATCGCGCGCGGCGGCGCGCGCTCCTATACCGGCTTCTTCACCGAATGCTTTATCGATGAACTGGCGCGCACGGCCGGCGCGGACCCCCTCACTTTCCGGATCAGCATGTTGAGCGGTAATCCCCGCCTCGCCCGCTGCCTGCTCTCCGCGACCGCAATCGGCGGCTGGGATGGCGGCGCGTCGGGCAGCAATATGGGGATCGCGGCGGTAAGCGCTTATGGATCGCATATCGCCACGCTCGTCGAGGTCGAGACGAGCGCCGACCAGCGCGTGCGCGTAACGCGCGCAGTCTGCGCGGTGGATTGCGGACGGATCGTCAATCCCGAGCTGGTGAAGCAACAGATCGAGGGCGGACTGATCCACGGCATCGCGGCGGCGACCGGTCGGCCTTTGCTGTTCGAAGGCGGCTTGCCGACCGCCCGGACGATCGACGATTACGGGCTGCCGCGCCTCCGCGACGCGCCGGAGGTAAGCGTGGAACTGATCGAGAGTGAGGACGAGCCGGGCGGTGTCACCGAACTGGCCGTGCCCGTCGCGGCTCCGGCCGTCGCCAATGCCTGGTTCGCGCTGACCGGCAACCGCGCGCGCAGCCTGCCGATCCGGATAGGACAGAATGGATGACCATCGGGCTTCTCCTCGTCAATCTCGGTACCCCGGACGCGCCGGAGCCGGCGGCGGTGCGGCGTTACCTCAAGCAATTCCTGTCCGACCGGCGCGTCGTCGAAATCCCGCCGCTCCTCTGGCAGCCGATCCTGCGCGGCATCATCCTCAACACGCGGCCCAAGAAATCGGCTCACGCCTATCAGCAGGTGTGGACGGAGGAAGGATCGCCGCTTGCCGCGATCACACGGCGGCAGTCGGCGGCGCTTTTCGGCGCTTTCGGGCAAGATGTGATCATCGATCACGCGATGCGCTATGGCAATCCGTCTATTGCGTCGCGGATCGACGCGCTGATGGCGCGGGGTTGCAAACGCATCCTGATCGCGCCGCTCTACCCGCAATATTGCGGAGCGACGACGGCGACTGTGGTGGATGCCGCCGCCGCCCATCTCGCCACGCTGCGCCACCAGCCGGCCCTACGTTTCCTGCCCGCCTATCATGACGATCCGGCCTATATCGCCGCGCTGAAACAGTCGGTGGAGGCATCGCTCGCCGCGCTCGATTTCACACCGCAGGCGATCATCGCCAGCTTCCACGGCATGCCGGAGCGGACCCGGACGCTCGGCGATCCCTATCACGACCAGTGCCAAGCGACCGCGCGGCTGCTGTCCGAGGCGTTGGGCCGCGAGCTTGTCGTCACCTTTCAGTCGCGTTTTGGTCGGGCGAAATGGCTGGAGCCAGCGACCGACACGACGCTGGCCGCCCTGCCGGGCCGGGGCATCACTGATATCGCGATCTTTGCGCCGGGCTTTTCGGCCGACTGCCTGGAAACGCTGGAGGAGCTGGCGATACGCGGCCGGGAGACATTCGAGGCGGCCGGCGGCAAACGCTTCGCCTATCTTCCCTGCCTCAACGATTCCGAAGCCGGCATGGCCATGCTGCGTGCGCTGATTGCACGTGAGCTTGAAGGATGGCGGGGGTCGTCATAAGCCTTGGCCATAGAAGAATATCAGGAGAGCGATTCATGGCACGAGTAGCGATCGTTACCGGGGGTAGCCGCGGCATCGGCGAAGCGATCAGCGTGGCGCTCCGCGACGCTGGACTCACCGTCGCGGCCAATTATGCCGGCAATGATGAAAAAGCGCAGGAGTTTACCGCGCGCACCGGCATCAAAGCCTATAAATGGGACGTGTCTGATCTGGACGCCTGCATCGCCGGTGCCGCGCAGATCGAGAGCGAGCTGGGGCCGGTGGACGTGCTGGTCAACAATGCCGGCATCACCCGCGACGGCACGATGAAGCGGATGGATCGCGCCGCCTGGGAAGATGTGATCGACGTCAATCTGGGCGGCTGCTTCAACATGGCCAAGGCGGTGTGGGACGGCATGAACGCCCGCAAATATGGCCGGGTCGTGAATATCGGATCGATCAACGGCCAGGCGGGCCAGTACGGCCAGGTCAATTATGCCGCCGCCAAATCGGGCATTCACGGCTTCACCAAGGCGCTCGCCCAGGAAGGCGCGCGCGCCGGCATCACCGTCAATGCGATCGCGCCGGGCTATATCGACACAGACATGGTCGCCGCCGTGCCGGAGGACGTGCTCGCCAAGATCGTCGCAAAAATCCCGGTCGGGCGGCTGGGCCATGCCGAGGAGATTGCGCGCGGGGTCGTCTTCCTGACCGCCGAGGATGCGGGCTTCGTGACCGGCAGCACACTGTCGATCAACGGCGGCCAGCATATGTATTGACGCCGATGGGACCGGTGAAACGATCGATCATGATCGCGGGACACGCGACCTCGATCAGTCTGGAGCCGGTTTTCTGGGACGCACTGCGCGAGGCGGCGGAGAACGAGACACTGCCGCTCAACGCGCTGGTGGCGCGGATCGACGCCGAGCGGATCGCGATGGCCGATCCGCCCAATCTCGCCAGCGCGATCCGGGTCTGGCTGTTTGCGCGGGCGCGCGACTAGCGGCTTATCGCCGTTTCGGGCTGCGGCGTAAAATCGGTTCGCGCGACTTCCCGGATGCGGCCACCCTCCTCGCGCCCCTCGACAATCTCGTAGCCCATCAGCGCGAAGACGCGGCCGTGCCAGAAGATCGGCCGGGCATTGCCGTACCAGTCCGTGCAGGAGGAGGTGCAGCCATCGTCGGCGTTGCGCAATGCAGTGCCGCGCGCCTCGAGATCGCCGGCATCCGCCTGGACCAGCACGTTCAGCGCGGAGCGCGCAAACCTACACCATCTCCGCCTGTCCACAAGCAGCGCGATCCGGCCCGATACGGCTATTCCGCCGCCGTGTGGGCGTAGCTGAACAGGCGGGAGAGACGCCAGCCATCGTCGGTCAGCCGCCACAATTGGGTGAAGCGCGCCCGGCCGACCAGTTGCTCGGGGCCATCGCCGCGCCGTTCGTAGAAAAGATGCTCGCCATCCTCGATCGCGCCATAGCCGGGCACCGGATGGACGTCGAAGCTGGCATCGACCAGTTCCCGCCGTGACCGCCAGGCGCCTGACGCCTGGCGCGCCGTGCAGGCGCCCGCATATTCCTGCACGAACGTCTCCGCGTCCGGCGCGACGAAGCCGCCCCGGTCATGATACATCTCGAAATCCGGCATCAGCATGGTGCGCAACCGGTCGGGATCGCATTCGTCGAAATAGAGCGCGAAAAGCTCGGCATCGCGCGCGCGGATCGCTTGGGCGAGCGCCGGTCCATCGGGAATGGGGCCCTGCAGCGCGATGACGGCGACGAGAGATAACATCGACGGGGCTCCTACTGTATTGTCAGCATAATACAGTAGGAGCCCCGTCGTCAATCAGCGTCCCAGCAACACCCGGGCCTGTGTCGCGATCTGGGCGAGCATCGGAGCGGTGGTGGTCGCCGCCGCGCGGGCACGATCGACTGTCCGCCGGAACTGATCGATCCGGGCGCCCTGATCGGCCACCCATTTCTCAACGGTCGCATTGGGGTCCGCCGCCTTGTGCCGGGCAAGGAAATCGAGCCGGAGCTGCTCGAAATCGCGGGCGAGGCCAGCGGTGAGCAGCCGCTCCCATTGATCGGAGGCGTTGAAATGGTTGGCCGCGTTCTGCGCCCAATCCAGCCCGAGCGCCTCGCCAAGCCGTGTATAAGCTCGGGTCAGCGCCACCTCGTCAACACCGAGCTTGCGGCCCAGCACAGCGAGGCCGACCGCGCCGTTCAACTCGAACAATCGCACGATCCTCGTCGCGAGCGCGCGCGGCGCACCCAACGCCTCCAGCCCGGCGCGACGCTCGCCCGCTTCCGCCTTCGGCTCGGCCCGAAGCAGGTTTTCGACCGATGCGGCAAGCTTATCGAGACCGGGGCGAATTTGCGCAACGATCTCGCCGGGCTGCTGGTCCGGCGAAGTGCACCGCAACAGATCGGCGATATGATGTTGCAAGCCGGTGCCAGCCTGTTCGAACAGGGCGAGACGCACCTGCTCGGGCAGATCGGCCCTGTCAAGTTCAGCCCACAAGGCCGGCATGTCGAACAATCGTTCGGCAGCGACAAAAGCGGCTGCGGCCTGACCAAAAGCAGCGCCTTCCTCCTCGGTCAGTGCAAAGGGTGCGATAATGCCCAGCCGGTTGACGATGCGGTTGGCGATCTTGGTCGCGATGATCTCGCGGCGCAGTCGATGCGCGAGGATTGCCTCTCGGTGCCGTTCGCGCATCGCCTGTGGGAAAGCAGCGAGCAACTCCGGCTCCAGCGTCGGATCGCTCGGGAATTCCGCCGCTTCGATCGCGGCCTGAAGCTGCATCTTGGACGTCGACAGCAGCACCGCCAGTTCCGGCCGGGTCAGGCCATGATTCTGTTGGGCGCGACGGAGCAACTCCTCATTGCTCTCCAGCCCCTCGACCTCGCGGTTGAGCCGGCCGCTTTCCTCCAGTAGCTCGATCACCCGCACGAAGCGCGGCAAGGCCTGCGCGCCGCCACGCTCTGCGATGGAGAGCGCCAGCGTCTGCAGGCGATTGTCCTCCAGCACCAGCGCCGAGACATCGTCGGTCATCTCGGCGAGCAAGGCGTTGCGCGCGTCCATGCCGAGCCGGCCCTCGATCACCTCGCGGTTGAGCGGGATCTTGATGTTAACTTCATTGTCCGAGCAATCAACGCCAGCCGAATTGTCGATGAAATCCGTGTTGATCCGCCCGCCGGCTTCCGAAAATTCGATGCGCGCGGCCTGGGTGACGCCGAGATTGGCGCCTTCGCCGATCGCTTTGGCACGCAGTTCGGCAGCGGAGACACGGATCGCGTCATTGCCCGGATCGCCGACCTCGGCATTGCTCTCGTGGCTGGCCTTCAGATAGGTTCCAATTCCGCCGAACCAGATGAGGTCAATTGGCGCACGCAGGATCGCGCTGATCAGGGCGGCCGGCTCCATCTCCTTCGCTTCGATACCAAGCAAAGCGCGGATTTCGCGGCTCAATGGGATCGATTTCTGGCTGCGCGGAAAGATGCCGCCACCCTTGGAGATCAGATCGGCATTGTAATCCGCCCAGCTCGAGCGTGGTAGATCGAACAGCCGCTTGCGCTCCTTCCAACTCGCGGCCGGATCAGGATCGGGATCGAAGAAGATGTGGCGATGATCGAAGGCGACGACCAACTTGATCGCCTTCGATAGCAGCATGCCGTTGCCGAAAACGTCGCCGGACATGTCGCCGACGCCCGCAACCTTGATCGACTCCTTCTGCACATCAATGCCCATCTCGCGGAAATGGCGCTGCACGGAGACCCATGCGCCCCTGGCCGTGATGCCCATCGCCTTGTGATCATAACCCTGGCTTCCGCCCGAGGCGAACGCATCGCCGAGCCAGAAGCCGCGCTCCACTGCGATTGCATTGGCAACATCCGAGAAGGTCGCCGTGCCCTTGTCCGCAGCCACGACGAAATAGGGATCATCGCCATCATGGATCGAAACGCCGGCCGGGTGGACGACCTCGCCATCGACGATGTTGTCGGTAATCGAAAGCAAGGCGCGCATGAAGATGCGATAGCTTTCCTTCCCCTCCTCCAGCCAGGCGTCGCGATTCTCCGCCGGATTGGGAAGTTGCTTCGGATAGAAGCCGCCCTTCGCCCCGGTCGGCACGATCACCGCATTCTTGACGAGTTGCGCCTTCATCAGGCCGAGAATCTCGGTTCGGAAATCGTCCCGCCGGTCGGACCATCTGAGTCCACCGCGCGCAATCGGCCCACCGCGCAGATGGATGCCCTCGATACGCGGGGAATAGACCCAGATTTCACGCCACGGCCGCGGCGCCGGCAGACCCGGCACGGCGGCGGAGTCGAGTTTGAAGGACAGCGCCTCACGCCCCGCTTCGGCAAAGGCGTTGGTGCGCAGCACGGCATCAATGACGCCCCGTATGCGGCGCAGAATGCGGTCCTCGTCGATGCCCGCAACACCCGCGAGCCCCTTGTCGATCTTCGCCTCGGCCGCGCGTACCGCCTCCGAACGCTCTTTTTCCAGCGCCTGATCGTGCCGGGCAGCGAACAGGGCGATCAGGCCGCGCGCTACCGTCGGTGCCTTACGCAGCGCCTCGACCACTGTGGCGAGACCGTAAGCGAGTCCGGTCTGGCGCAGATAACGGAACCAGGCGCGCAGCAGCACGACTCCGTCCGGCTCAAGACCGACCGAGACGAGCAGCTGGTTGAACGCATCATTCTCGGCGCGCCCTTCAAGTACCGCTGCGATTGCCGCCTCGATCACCTCGGCGCGCGCCATCAGCAGCGCCGCGCTTTCGGCATCGGCGGTGGCCACCGTGAATTCGTGGATGTGGCCCGTGCTGCCGTTTTCCAGCCGGGTCGGCGCCTCCTTCAGCACCGAGAAGCCGAAATTTTCCAGCACCGGCACGACATCCGACAAGGTGAGCAGCCCGCCCATCCGATAGATTTTCAGGCGCAACTGCTGCTCCTGGTCGACCGGCAGCCGGTAGAAACGCGCCGAGCGGGCGGCGTCCCCACCCAATGCGTCGAGCCGCAATATGTCCTCCGCCGCATCGTCGATCGGATAACGCGCGCGATAGGCGGGCGGGAAGGTCGCGGCATGGGTGAGCGCGAGGCGCGCAGCACGATTGGTGCCCACCCGTTCGGCAAGCTGCGCCTCCAGGGCCGGCTCCCAGCCGCGCACCATTTCATCGAGCCGATGATCGAGCGCCACCGTGTCCGGCATTGGCGCCCGCGCCGAGACGCCGAGCGTATAGCGGACCAGCGCGAGATCGCCGTCGCCCAGCTCGACCGACCAGCTGCCGATCGTGCCCTTGGCGGCCTTTTCGATCATCTCGCCAATCTCCACCCGCCGCCGGGTGGTGAGTTCGTCGCGCGGCAGCCAGACGAAAGCGAACAAATGGCCCTTCAGGATCGAGCGGGCGAGCACGAGAGTCGGCCGCGGCCGGTCGGCCAGCGACATCTGGGTCAGCACCAGCGCCTTCACCGATTCCCGGTCGAGATTGACCAGCAGGTCGTGCGGCAGCGAGGTGAAGGCGTGGCGCAGCGCCTTGCCGCTATGGCCCTTCGGATCGAACCCGAAGTCGGCCTCCAATTCGGCCAGGCGGCGGCGCAGCACCGGCACGTCCTCGACCGGGGCGGAAAGCGCCTGGCTGGTCCACAGGCCGGCATGGACGCCGATCCCGGCGACCTTGCCGCCCTCATGGACCGGCACCACGACCAGATCGAGCGGCACGCGGCGATGGACCGTCGATTTGCGCTCCGCCTTGGCGGACAGAGGCACCGCACCGCCTTTGTCGAAATAGCGGATTGCGGTTTCGGAGCCACCTTCCTCGTCCGGCGGGTTGGGCGTGCGATAGATGCCAAGCCCCTCGGAAGACGGGACGCCGGGCCGCTCGACCTCGAATCCGAGCAGCGTCATCGCGCCGTCGGCGAACCATTCGAGCAGCGCCCGACCTTCCTCATCCGCGATCCGGGCGGCGTCGGCACGCATCCGGGCCTGCATCTGTGGCCAGTCCTCGACCGCCGCGCGCGCATCGGCGAGCGCCTGGTGCAGCTCGGCGGTCAGCTCCGCGCGGCCGCGCGCATCGGCGCGGTCGATCTCCAGATACATCAGCGATTCGCGCGGCCCCGGCGTGTCGCCAGCGAGCGCGATCGACGTCAGCACCCCGTCCACGTCGCGATCTGCGGCGATGATAGGATGCAAGAGCCGGTGGATGATAAGACCGCGCGCGGCGATCGCGGCGGCCACCGAATCGACCAGGAAGGGCATGTCGTCATTGGCGATGCACAACCGCATCCGCCGCCGTCCGATCTCGGTGCCAGACGACTCGAGCCGGACGATCGCCAGACCGGGCGGTCGCAGCCTGGCCGCGTCCGCGATGAACGCGGCAGCCTCGTGTCGTTCCTCTTCCGGGAAATCCGCCAGTTCGTCGGGCAGAGCCCCATCACACAGAATATGGACGAGCTCCGTGGTCAGACGCCGATGATCGGCGCCCTGCGCTGACTTATCTTGGGATTGCATAATCGACCGCTCCTGGAACCGGCCTTTCGAGGCCGACCATTTTGGTCGAGCTATAGCCCCGCCCCGCGCATGCGGGCAAGGCTTGGCGGGGTCAGGCGGACTTGCGGATGGCCTGCTCGACCAGCTTCGCATCGACAACGGGCGCGACCACAGCAAGGCCGTCCGCCTCGCGCCGCGCGACGAGCAGAACGAAATCGCCCTCGCCCGCGACTGTCACGTCGACTTTCGCCAAAGGAGGACGGGCCTGAAGCTCGGCACGAACCTGAGCCCAGCGATCCGGCTTGCCCGGACGACGGCGATAAGCGCGCTCCTCGGCAACGATGCCCTTGAGGCCGCCGGCATGGTCCTCGATCAGCGCGGCGAGCGCGCCGCCGGGAACGCCGGTGCGGTCCGCCCAAGACAAGGCGGCGGCGAATTCGGTGAGGCGAGTCTTGTCATAGCCGAGGCCGAAGACGAGCTTGACGATCGGCGTCATCGGCGCGCGCGCCTGGATCTTCAGCCCGGCATCCTCGAGCAGTTCGGCATAGCCGTCGGGATCGGCCTCCGCCGCCAGCGCAAAATCATAAGCGAGGCCAAGCGCGCGATAAAGTGCCGCGCGGCTGCGCTGATCGGCGCCGATCGCCGCTTCCGCGCTTTCGCGCGCGGCGACTAGCCGGTCGGCCAGCCCGTCCGCATCGGACCACAGGCTGAGCGTGGCATCGTCGACGACGGAGATGTGGGTCGCGGCGGGCAACTCATCGGTAAAATCGGCGAACCCGGCACTGGGGCCGTCCGCCCAGGCCGCGCCCTCCGCGGGCACCGGCGCGGCGGCGACCGCGCGGTCGACCTCGCCGGCGATATTGTCGAGCATCTCGCTGTCCGCCATCTCCTTCCAGTTGATGACGCCGTAGATGAAATCGATCGCCTCGCCATTGGACGACAGCGGCATGAGGATGCCGCGATAGAGCATGTTCTGCCCGCGATGGGTGACGAATTCGGCCTCGAAGCCGATCGGCGCGCGATTGGCGATGATTTGGAGATAATGATCGGTCAGCCGCGAAAGCAGGGAGCGCGCCGGCACCTGGCTGATGGCATGGATGTCGCGCTCCAGCGCACATTCGGTGCGCAGCGCGGCACCCAGAAAGGCGATGGCGGGATCATGCTCGCTTTTCGAGAAATCGAGCAGCACGCTATTCGGCCCGAAATCCTCGATCGTGAGGGGATCGACATCCTGGATCGAAGGATAATCGCGCCCGTTCAGCAGCGACACCCAGTAATTGTAGGCGCGCACATGCATTCGGCGCTCGTCCACGCCGATTTCCGGCGGCGCCTCCATCGCAGGCTCCTCCTCCAGCGCCGGTGTCAACGCCGCGTCATCCTCGAAACCCCGAAAATTGTCCATGCGGCGCAAGGCCCCCGCCATTCTTCACGAGAAACGAAGGTGCACCGATCATGGTTGAGATATGGTTAAGACTTGCGGGCGCGCGGCGCGCTTGTCTTTCGCCTAGGGCGCTGATAATGGCGCCCCTCTCCCGGGCACGCCGCTTTAGCTCAGCCGGTAGAGCACATCATTCGTAATGATGGGGTCGTCGGTTCGAGTCCGACAAGCGGCACCACCCTTCCTAACATATTGATATTATTCTGTAATATGCGCTTCTGTCCGTAATTCTCCCCCATATTCCGGGGCTTTGCGGAGGGCGGTTTCGGAGGTGAGGCGGGACGCGTCTCGCTTGTCCGTGCGACCGGCGCGATATGGGGCCCTGTCTCAGTGGGCCTGCATTCCAGACCTCAGATCGTGGATTGCAAAGCTCGGGCGGCTAACCGAACCCGAGCACTGATCGCTGCGCGGCCCATTCGGCGGGAAGCTCGAGGGTCATGAGTTTGCGGACGGTCAGGGATGCCGGCTGGCGCCCATCGAGGATGGCCTTGACGATATCGGGGGCGAGCCAGGCGATGCGCACCAGCCGGGTGAGCCGTTTGCGGCATTGCCCGGTGCCACGGGCGAGATCGACGATGGTCGGATGGGGTTCCGACAGCAGAGTGTCCAGCACGCGGCTCGCCTCGGCCAGCAGGACGACGAGCTGGTCGTCGCGACCCAGGCTGGCATCTGCATCTCCGTTGAGGATCAGCTTGGTCTCCTTACCCGTACGCATCTTCACGGCGGGCGCAACCAGCTGGACAGATGCGTCGCACTGCTTGATGGCGATGCCCAGCCGGCGCAGCAGCGCAGCCCGGTCGATCGCGATGGTGATCCGGTCGTCATGAAGCTGGACCTGGCTCACTAGCGCGGTGACGATGCCGCGCTTGCCATAGGGCGTGTCGAGATGCTCGGCAGACCTGGATGCCCGCGCGATGGCGTCGGCGATCGAAGTCGCGTCTGTTGCATGATCCCTCGCCACATCATGGATCCCGCGCTTATCGAGCAGCATCGCGCGGATACGCTCCACCACAAGCGTCTCAAGATCATAAGCCGGCACCCGGGCCGCGGGTGGCTCGCCGTCGCGCAGTTCGGATGCATGGGTGATGTAATAGCGATAGCGCTTGCCCGACTTCATCGCATGGCTGGGCGACATGCGCCGGCCGTGTGCATCGTGAATGATTCCGGCGAGCAGGCTGGCATGCGCGGCATTGCTACGCGTGCGTCGTTCCACCCGGTTCGCGGCGATGATGGTCTGCGCCGCCTCCCATAGCCCGAGATCGACGATTGGCTGATGCTCACCGGGATGGGCAACACCCTTATGAACGATCTCGCCGACATAGATGCGGTTGGAGAGCAGGTGGAACAGCATACCGCGCCCGAACGGGACACCACCGATGACGCCGTTGCGCTGCGGGCGGACGCGTGTCCGATAACCATCGGCGCGAAGCTCCTCAATCAGCTTCTGGCCCGAGCCCAGCGCGACATAGCGGGTGAACACATGTCGCACGATCGCGGCATCGGCTTCGTTGACCACCAGCTTGCGGTCCCGGACATCATAGCCGAGCGGCACCGGGCCTCCCATCCATATCCCCTTCTGCTTCGATGCCGAGATCTTGTCGCGGATGCGCTCGCCGGTGACCTCGCGCTCGAACTGGGCGAACGAGAGGAGCACGTTGAGCGTCAGCCTGCCCATGCTGGTGGTGGTGTTGAACGACTGGGTGACGCTGACGAAGCTGGCATTGCGGTTGTCCAGGATCTCCACGATCTTCGCGAAGTCCGACAGGCTCCTGGTGAGACGATCGACCTTATAGACGACGATGACGTCGACCTTGCCGGCTTCGACATCGGCCAGCAGCCGCTTGAGGGCCGGACGGTCCATATTGCCGCCGGAGAAGCCGCCATCATCATAAGCCTCTTTGACCAGCGTCCAGCCTTCGTGGCGCTGGCTCGTGATATAGGCGCCGCAGGCCTCGCGCTGCGCATCGAGACTGTTGAACGCCTGGTCCAGCCCTTCCTCGGTGGACTTGCGAGTGTAGATCGCGCAGCGAACCTTCCTGCCCGTCTCAGCCATGGTTGTTGAGTCCGAAGAAGCGTGGTCCCGACCAATGCACGCCGGTCACCTCGCGCGCGATCGCTGACAAGGAGCGATAGGTCCGGTCCTCGAACAAATAGCCGTCTTCGGTGATGGTGACCGAGATGGTTCTGCCGTTCCAGCTTCGGATGAGCTGGGTGCCGGGCTTCGAGGTGCTGGCCGGAACACGACCTTCAAGGTTCATCAGCGCCGCGCGAGCGCGCTTGGGCAATGCGCCATAGGCCCGTTCCTGCAGGCGATAGGCGATGCCGTGTCGGAGCAGGTCCGGGGACAGGCGTGGCGGCTCGGCCTTGTAGACCGAGGCCCACTCCTGCCTCAGCCCGGCCGGCGACAGGGTCGCCAGCCGGGCAAGCCGATCGTCGAGACCGGCCATGATCAGGCAGCCCGCGAGATATGGTAGAAGGTGATGTCATCGCGCTTGTCGCGAACGATCATGTGGCCTTTCTTGCGAAGGCCGGTCAGCGCCGCCCGGGTCGTGTGCGGGAGCCAGCCGGTGGCTTCGGTCAGCTCAGCCAAGGTCGCCCCATCCTTACGCCGGAGCAGGTCGATCACCGTGGCGATCTTCGAACCGGGCTTCGGGCGTGGGGATGCAGGGGGTGATGCCGACTTCTTCGTTGCATCTGGCTCTTCCTCGCCGGCAATGAGCGCGCGCCCGGCATCGGTGATGACTACGCCGACATGCCGGTCATCCGCCTGCCGCCACCGGCGCGTAGGGTCGCTGGTCTCGATCTCGACCGCCAAGGATCGTTTGATCAGGGCGGTGACCGCCGTGCGGATGCGATCGCCCTGTGCGCTGATGCTGTCGGCGGGCGGGAACAGGCTACCATCGTCGCGTTGGCAGGCGGTAGCAAGCAGGATATGCTGCAGGTCGTTGAGCTTCGAAGTGCGGGTCATGGTGGGTCTCCTTGTGGGGAGCGACACCTTCGCCTGTCCTGAGCGAAGTCGAAGGGCCGTCTCCCACCACCCACAGCCCCGCCGGTCAGCCGGTCGGGGCAGGCCGCCCGGTCTGTCTGGCGGCCGCGACTCGTCTCACCACCATGCTCGAACCGGCAGCGAAGTCGAATGGAAGTTTGCTATGCTCTGGGCTTCGGACCACGTTTCCGGGGCTGAAGCTTGCGGCCGGTGCGCTGCTCGAGCGCCGCGAGCCATTGCGCGTTCCCGATCGGGCGCCCGGACGTTTCCGATTGCCGGAGCGCGCGCCATGCCTGCGCGTCGTCGGCGGACGCGCCCAGCAGGGCGGCGAAGTCGCCATAGCGCTCGCGCGCGGGCGCGACTTTCACCAGCTCGTCATCCGCGTTCGCCAGATGCGCGCGAACGCTGGACCATGGCCAGTCCTCGGCGCGATCGACCAGCCGCGCCCGGACCGGATTGAGCGAGACGTAGCGCATGGCGTGGAAGAGGTGCGTCTCGTCCATCACGACGGCGCCGAACCGGCCCTGCCACAGATGCCCGGTCCAGCGGTGTCGCGCGTTGATGAAGCCAGTGTAGCGCCGATGCGCGTCCGCGAAGGTGCGGCGCAGGCCATCCTCGTCCGCCGGCACGACGATGAGGTGGACATGATTGGGCATCAGGCAATAGCACCAGATCTCGCTGCCGGCGCGCTCGGCGGCCTCGGCGAGCAGATCCCGGTAGAGCGCGTAGTCGCCATCCTCGAAGAAGGTCCGCTCGCGCCGGTTGCCGCGCTGGGTCACGTGATAGGGAAGACCGGGAAGAACCAAGCGATGCAGACGAACCATTGCGTAGCCGTAGCGAATTTCGGGTATTTAGTGCACCGTCACCGTAATTCTACGCTGTAAGCTACACTAGCACCGTAATCTCATAATATCAACCGTAATCTCAAAATATATCTAAATCGTCAAATCTAGGATCATTAATTGTACTATTGAATTTATCCAAAATATCCTGAGGTAATTGAATGTCTTTTCTATTGTTTATGAAATTTAATGTAAAAATAAATTCATCATACCATTCATCAAAGAGATCTATATCAAGAAAATATTCTAACGTGGGTAAATATCTATCCAAGTGGCCCCAATAGTCAATTGCAACTTTCATGCATTCCGCAGTCAAAGACGGAACCATGTTTATTATGTACTCATGACAAACTTCTAAAATATATTCATCTTCTTTGAACGAGTACCCATACATATAAATATACGATATTAACTTTGAAGAATCTTTTCTGTAGCGAATGATTTGGCTTTTTAGCTCAGGCTCATCATTGATATCTAAGCCAGTGGAGCGAAATTTTTCCTCGATTGCTACTGACATATTCGAGATGCTCCCACACAATCTGTACGACCTATACGACGCAAAACTGATTCTGCTTCATTCAAAAGCCGTTGACCTCTCGCAGATGCCGACCGAAGCGAAGCTGCGCTTTCAGGGCTGAGATTTCCAGACCGAAGAAGCCTTTCCGATCTAATAAGATCACTTCTTAACGCTCGAGTGGCTTGGCGTACATCAGCGATGTGGTCGTATGGCCTGCCGTCGGGACGTCTCGCAACCACCTCCCCCCGAGCTTCGCGTGCGGCAGCCTGATAGTGGCGACGGTTCAAGGTGTTGGCTCGACGGCCAATTCTATCCTCTAATTCGGGTGCGGGTATGTTTACATTTCGCCTCGGCTCGGGATCAAGTGGCGGGCCACCGTTATCGCTTCGAGACACGCTCCGATCAGAAGCTGGGATTTCGTTCCGTCCGGAATTATCCGACATAATCATCGCGCCGCCGGCGAGGATTACAAGACCCGAAACGATGAGATTTCCTGCAGCACAAGCCGGCGCGGCGGGACCGGTAAACGCGCAAAGTACGATTTCTGGTCCGTTGCCTGTGGAATCGACTAAGTTAATTGGATCATTGTTGACATAGGCATAGAGATTGATCCCACCTTCATATCCGACCGGATCAGTCTGCAGGAACCTTCCCAGGGTCGGCGAGTAGAGCCGCGCCTTGTAATGCCACATCCCGATCTCGGCGAGCCAGATTTGCCCGGTATAGCCGAACCGCCCCTGATTGGCGCTGTTGGGGATGCCCCACGCATCATAGGCATTGGTCGCGATCGACGTGCCGCCGGAGTCGGCAACCGCGACGATCGAGCCCTGATGATCACGGAACAGCGCGCGGCGGGTAGCGAGGTTGGCGCCTTCGTACCACAGCACCGGATCGTCATTGCCCAGCCCGTGGGCATAGCGGCGCAGCAAGGTGCCGGACGAGTTATACTCCGCGACCAGCTCGTCCCCATCGTACAGGAACCGCGTCGTGTTCCCGCCACTCACGACCTGGAACAGCCGGCCCAGCGGATCGTAGGTCAGAGTGGCGCTGCTGCCGCCCGTAGCCGACACTAGCCGGTTCTCCGCATCGTAGACGTAGTTGGTGGCCCCATCCGCCTTGAGGTTGCCGTTCGCGTCATAGGTGAACGACGCGCCACCGGCGGCGGTGTACTGGTTCAGCCCGTTCACCGTGTAGCTGCGCGTGACGTTGTACGCGGTGTCCGACGCATAGGCGTCATTGTCGCGCGTGCGCGTCACGATCTGGCTCGCCGGATTGTAGGCAAACGTCCAGGCGACGTCCCGGTTAGTCGCCGCCAAGTTGTGGCTGAGGCTGTTCAGCCGCGAGATCGCGTCATAGCCGAAGCTCGACGACGCGCCCGCATAGGTCTGCCCCGACGGCCGGGCCGCAGCATCATAGCTGAACGTCGCCACCGCCGTGCCGCCATTCTCGCGGATATCGGTGAGCTGCCCGTTCGCCGCCTGATCGTAGATGAAGTAGTTGCTGTCCGGGAACGTCAGCCGGGTACGGCGGCTTCCCGCGTCGTGCTGGTAGGTCAGCGTCTGGCTCGTGCCGACCGTGTTGTTCGCCGATGACGCCAGTCGGCCGAACGCATCGTAGGTGTTGGTGATCCCCACTCCCGAGGTCGAGCCGAACCGCACGAACGTCTGCGCATTCCTGAGATCGTAGCCGTAATGGACCGTATAGGCCGCAGCACCGCTGGCCGAGGCCGGCACCGTCTTGGTGAGCATCCGGTTCAGATTGTCGTAGCTGTAGGTGATCGTCACCCCGTCGCGCTTGCGCAGGGTCAGGCGGTTGCCGACGGCGTCATATGTGTAGGCTTCGTAATCCGCCTCGTTCACCGAGCCGGCCGTGGTCAGATGCGGGAACACCCAGCGGATCAGCCGGTCATGCCCGTCATATCGCAGGTCCGCCCGGTTGCCGTTCGCGTCCGTCACCCGCGTGCGCTGGCCGTTCTGGCTGTAGAGATAGGTCGCATAGTCCTGCTGCAAGGATGTGCCGTAGGCCCGCTGCACCTTGAGGAGCTGGTTCGCCACGTCATAGGTGTTGCGCGTGATCCGGTCCGGACCCTGGCTCCCCTCCGTGCCCAAGGTGCAGGCGCTGCCGGGCAGCGAGGCGTAGATGGCCGGGTTCATCCGCTGCGTCTCGCACTCCAGCCGGTTGCGGTTATCGAATGTTCGCTGCACCAAGGTGTGCGTCGTGCTGCCCGAGATCGTCCGCTGCACGGCCGGGTTGCGCCGCGCGTCATAGGTGATCTCGGTGCGGCGGGTCTCCGACAGGGTGATGGAGGACTGAGGCGGAACGGTGGCGGGCACCGTCCCTTCCGCGGTCACGGTCGGCTTGTCGTCCGAGGCGCGGTAGGTGATCTGCCGCGCCGTGCGCACGCCGTTGGCGCCGACCGCGTCGATCTCCCAGATCCGGCGGCCGTGCACGTCATAGTAGAAGTAGCGCGCGTCCGCGGTGCCGGCGAGCGGCCCGTCCTCGATCAGCACCCGCCCGGCCGTGTCATAGGTATAGGTGGTCACCAGCTGCGTGCTGGTCGCCGGATCGACCTGGGCCACGGTCGCAGGCAGATTGGTGTTGTTCCAGTAAGTGTATTCGGTACGGATCTCCTGGGTCGTTCCACAGGTGGTGGTGATCCCGCACACCCGCGTCACCGTGCGCCGGCTGAGCCCGGAGCTGACCGTATATTCGTGGATCGTGCGTCGGCGCACCCCATCTGCGTCGGCCGGGTCATCCTGCTGGGTCTGCTGGCCGGCGGCGTTGAACACATAGTCGGTCTGTCGACTCAGCCCGTCGCGCGACCAGACGGGGCGGTAGCAGGCAACGCTGTAGGTGGAGCAAGTATAGTGCGCGGTCTCCGTGATCGCGGCATCTCCAGAGCTGGGTTTCGCGGTCGCCGTGCGCGAGGTGACGTTGCCCGCCACGCCGTAGACCACGTCCACCCGGTTGCTCTCCGGATAGGTCGCCCGGTTCGGGCGGTAACTCAGATCATAGGTGTAACTGGTCTGCCGGCCGAGCGAATCGGTGACGCTGGAGACGACCCGGCGCGGGCCGCCGTCCAGCCCATTGACGTCCGTATAGGTGTAGACCTGATTGTAGCTGTTCGGCCCCGTCACGGTCAGCGCGTTCCAGATCCACGTCTTGTGCGTGGCGCTCCAGTGCAGGTTGGTATAGGCGTAGTTCCAGGTAACGCCGTCGCGCGTAACCGAGCCGACCACGGGGCCGCCGGAGTGGGTCGTAACCTGGATGCTGTCCGTGCTCTCGCCGGGCAGCCGCAGCGAACCACTGGGGGTCTCCACCTCGCCGGCAAATTTGTTGGTACACCCGTTACAGGTGTATATTCGCCCGCCCAGATCCGTGATCGTCGTGCCATCCAGGCTGTAGGTGAGCTGGCCCAGCGGGGTCGAAGGCTCGGACGTGCGGTAGATCGTCGCCTGGGAGGGCGCGGCCCAGCCCGGGGTCCACATCGTGTTGGAATGGTAGGAGATGGTGATGTGGTAGCCGAGATTGCTGCTGATCGTGGTCGGCCGATGGTAGTTCACGCCCGAGTCCAGCGTGGTCGCATAGCTGTAGCTGATGACCTCGCCGGTCGGATAGACCACGGACGACGCGTAATATTGGAGATACGTTATATCTCCCGACACGGTCTGATGCTGCAGTTGGTCGAACGTCCAGAACGCCCCCGTCCCCTCTTCCCGGAAGGTGAGCGCCCAGGGCGAGAAGCTGGAGCCGGTGCCCATGACGCTGGTGCAGACATCGTCGAAAGCGCACTGAAAGCTTTCGGAAGTTCCGCGGCCGGTGTGGATCGCAAAATTGCCTTCTGAGTAGCTTCCGAACGGGCTTATCCGTTGCCCATTCACATAAGGCGCCATGTTCAGCACCCGGTCGAACCGCAGATTGGGCGCGCCCGGCACTGACAAGGTCGGTATCGGAAGTTGGGTCTTGCCGGTGATGAGGTTGACCCCATTCTGGTCCTCCTCGACCCGCAAAGGCGAGATCACCTGGGGCGGATCCTGCGCCAAAGCCGGCGCGCCGCACAGCATAAGGGCGATCATGCCCAAGATAAGCCGCAGGACAAACCCGCGACCCGCCGCGACCCGGGCAATCGCACCAGATACCATTCCATCCCCCTTGGACGTCGTCACGCTAAGATCGGTGAACAACGGCATCGCCTCGCCGAGCCCGGCGCCAAGCTGCGGCCGGGCCATCACCAGCAGTCTCCAGGCAGGATGTAGACGCCCAATATACCGTGCGACGTCGCCCCCAAACTGTCCTGGACGATGTAGGTGACCTGGACCCCGCCGGGCGTCGCACCAGCCGTGAACCGCACATTGGTCGATGATTCCGCATAGG
This sequence comes from uncultured Sphingosinicella sp., assembly GCA_964438875.1. Classification (GTDB taxonomy): domain Bacteria; phylum Pseudomonadota; class Alphaproteobacteria; order Sphingomonadales; family Sphingomonadaceae; genus Allosphingosinicella. Next base: position 21,817 of record CAYTMM010000005.1, read on the forward strand.
CCGATCCGTAGGCCGGAACGATGCTATGGATGCCGACCAGGGACAGCGGATAATTTCCTTCCGGATCGGTGTCGTTTGCGACCACGTTGACCGAGATGCTGGTGCATACATCCATCGACCCGCCATCGTCCGAATTTGCCACCGGGGGCTGATTAGGCGGCGGCGGAGGTGGCGTGCCGCCCCCACCGCCAGCACCATCCACCACATAAGAGGAACGATTTCCGGCGGCATCGTAGGAGACCGCCGTCACGATCCCATCATTGACCGTGCCGCTGCTGCTGGTCGCCACCAACCGCCCGAGCGCATCGTAAGTGTAGGTAACCGTCTCGCTGGCAATGCCTGCGCCATGGAGGCCGAGGGCACCCGCTGCCACACCGAGCAGATAGGCGATCTTCTTGTTCATTCGTCCCCCCGTGTAAAAATAGCGAATGCCGCCCCTAAAGGCGCGACACAGCCCCGTATTTCTACTGTATGTCCACTATGATTTAAGCAATCAGGTCACGATTCACCCACATTATCGAGTCGAAACCTCTATATGGGGAACAATGGAATCAACTTCTGTCAAGTGATCTTGTGGTTGTTACAAAATCATATCCAATCAATAAATTGCTGCGCTGCATCATTTCTGGTTCGTTATGGATGTTTCTGCTCTGTAGATTCCAGATATCCAATATTTACCTTGGCAATGCGCGTCCAACCCCACATTATCCTGGATCGAATCGTCGCCAGTAACGAGGTGGGTCGGTGCATCGATTGGGTGGCATAGGCGCGTGGGCCGCCATATGGCTGGTCACACTTTCATGGTCTGTGCCGGGGCGCACTGCCTATTCCGACCCCGCCGGCTCGGGCGTCATCGTCTCCGCCGTGCGCTGGCTGGAGGGCACCCTGCTCGGCACGATCGCGACCGTCGTGGCGGTCATCGCGGTCGCCTCAGTCGGCCTCCTCATGCTCACCGGCCGGATCAACTGGCGCTATGGCGCGACCGTGATCCTGGGCTGCTTCATCCTGTTCGGCGCCGCCAGCATCGTCGCCGGCATCCAGTCCACCGCGAGCCTTGGCAGGTGATGGCGTGAACGGCCTCGAACGCGATACCCTGTTCGTCGCCCTGACCCGCCCGCAGATGTTCGCCGGCGTCACCTACTCCTATTTCATCTTCAATCTGGTGCTGGCGACCGAGGGGTTCCTCATTTTCAAGTCAGTCTGGGTGCTGGTGCTGGCGGTGGTCGTCCATCTCGTCGGCATGCTCTTGTGCCTGCGCGAGCCGCGCTTCTTCGACCTGTGGCTGACCCGTGTCAGCCGCTGTCCCAGGGTCCGCAACCATGCGATCTGGCGGTGCAACTCCTACCGGCCCTGACCCGCGACCCCGCCGTTATCGCACGCGAACGGCCGGCCGGGCATCACCTTCCCTATGCGCATCATGTCGACGATCACACGGTCGCGACCAAAGACGGCCTGCTCCTGCAGTTCATCCAGCTGCGCGGCCTGCTGTTCGAGACCGCCGATACGGACGAGCTCAACTATAGGAAGCGCCTGCGCGATGCGATGCTGCAGGCGGTGGGATCCTCAAGGTTCGCGCTCTGCCATCATATCGTCCGGCGCCGGATCGATGCCGAGCTTTCGTCGGACTATCCCGATCCGTTCTCACGGCAGCTCGGCCAGAGCTGGAGCGACCGGCTCGCCACCCGCCAGCTCTATGTCAATGACCTCTTCCTCACCCTCATCCGCCGGCCATTGCCCGGCAAGCTCGGCGGGCTCGACCGCCTGCGCGCGTTCCTCGGCCGCGCCACCGGTCATGACGATGAGGCGCATGTCTCAGCGGAGCTGCGCCAGCTCGACGCGGCCCGCGATGCGCTGATCGCGTCGCTCGGCAGCTATGCCCCGCGCCTGCTCGGGGTCTACAAGACCCGTCAGGGTCATTGTTCCGAACCACTGGAGTTCCTCTCCAGCCTCTACAATGGTGAGCTGCGCCCCGTATTGCTGCCCGAGCAGGATCTGGGCGCCTATCTCCCCTATCGGCGGATCAGTTTCGGGCAGGAGGCCATCGAGCTCGGCCGGGCCGGGGCATCACCACGTGCGTTCGTCGGGCTGGTCTCGATCAAGGATTATCCCGGCCAGACCGCGCCCGGCATGCTGGACGAGCTCTTACGCCTGCCGTTCGAGCTCAACGTCTCGCAAAGTTTCGCCTTTGTCGAACGGCAGGCGGCGCTTTCGCGGATGAACCTGGCGCTGCGGCGCATGCGCTCGGCCGAGGACGAGGCGTTGAGCCTGCGCGCCGATCTTACCCATGCCAAGGACGATGTCGCGGCCGGACGCGCGGGGTTCGGCGAGCATCACATGACCATCGCGATCCGGTCGGACACGCCGCAGGGCGTCGATGACGGTGTGGCCGAAGCGCAGGCCGTGCTCTCAGATCTCGGCATCCTGTCGGTCCGCGAGGAGATCGCGCTGGAGCCGGCCTTCTGGGCGCAGTTCCCCGGCAACTTCAAATATATCGCGCGGCGCGGCCTCGTCTCGACCAGCAATTTCGCGAGCCTGGCGAGCGGGCATAATTTCCCGCAAGGGCTGGCCGACGGCAACCATTGGGGCGAGGCGGTCACCCTGCTGGAGACCACGGCGGCAGGGCCTTATTATTTCAATTTCCATCAGGGCGATCTGGGCAACTTCACGATTATCGGCCCGTCGGGATCGGGCAAGACCGTAGTGCTCAACTTCCTCCTCGCCCAGGCCCGCAAATACCGTCCCCGCATCATCTTCTTCGACAAGGATCGCGGTGCCGAGCTCTTCATCCGCGCGATCGGCGGGCGCTATGACCGGCTCCATGCCGGCGCGCCTTCCGGGCTCAACCCACTCCAGCTGCCGGACAGCGCGCAAAATCGTGAGTTCCTGATCGACTGGCTGGGCCTGCTGGCCGGCGATCCCAGCATCGAAGAGGTCGGGCAGATCAAGGATGCGATCGACGCGAGCTTTGAACAGCCTCTCGAGCATCGCCGCCTGCGCCATCTGGTCGAGCTGTTCCGCGGCGGGCATCGCCCCCATGCGGGCGATCTCTGGTCGCGGCTGCGCCCCTGGTGGGGCGAGGGCGAGCGGGCCTGGCTGTTCGACAATGCGACAGACCGGACCGATCTCGATGCAGACGCGATCGGGTTCGACATGACCCAGATCCTCGACCATCCGACCTTACGCACGCCCGCCATGATGTATCTGTTCCACCGGGTGGAGGAGCGGCTCGACGGGTCGCCCGCGATCATCGTGGTGGACGAAGGCTGGAAGGCGCTCGACGACGAGGTGTTCGTGCGCCGGATCAAGGACTGGGAGAAGACGATCCGCAAGCGCAACGGGATCGTCGGGTTCGCGACCCAGAGCGCGCAGGATGCGCTGGAGAGCCGGATCGCCAGCGCGATCATCGAACAGGCCGCGACCCAGATATTCATGGCGAACCCCAAAGCGCGCGCTGCCGACTATATGGACGGGTTCGGGCTGACCCAACACGAATATGATCTGGTGCGCACCCTTCCCGACAGCGCGCATTGCTTTCTCATCAAGCATGGCGCGGAGAGCGTGGTCGCACGGCTCGACCTCTCCAGCGAGCGCGACCTGCTCACCATCTTGTCGGGACGCGAACGCACGGTGCGGCTGCTCGACGAGATCCGCGCCGCCAATGGCGACGATCCCGCCGACTGGATCCCCCGGTTGCTGGAGGTCGCATGATCGCCATGCCCTGCCAAGCTCCGCCGGGCGGCGGGTTCGTGAGCGGCGTGCTGGGGTTCGTCGACTGCCAGGCGCAGGCCATCGGCATGGGCGGATATCAGGCGCTGGCCGCGCCCGGCTCGGCGCTCTCGCTGGGCTTGAGCATCCTGCTCACCTTGTTCATCGCGCTTTACGGCTACCGGTTGCTGCTCGGTGAGCGGCTGGGCCTGCGCGACAGCGTGCTCGCCATGATCAAGATCGGCATCGTGTTCACGCTGGCGCTGAGTTGGCCGGCCTATCGCACGCTCATCTACGACGTGACATTGCGCGCGCCCGCAGAGATCGCCTCGGATATCGGCCGGCCTGCCGGTCTGCCGGGATCGGGCGGTGGGCTCGTCCAGCGGCTCGACCAGGCCGATCTTTTCTATGTGAGCCTCAACATGATGGGCACCGGCGCCGGACCAGTATCGCCCACCGCCACCTTGCAGGCCGATGTGGGTCGCCCCCAAAACGCATCCACGTTCGACCCGCTGGCGCTGGGCGGCGCGCGCGTGTTCTTCCTCACCAGCGCGCTGGGTGCCTTTGCGGGCATGCGGCTGATCGCCGGGCTGATGCTGGCGCTGGGGCCGTTGTTCATCGCGTTCCTGCTGTTCCAGTCCACCCGCGGCCTGTTCGAGGGCTGGATCCGGGTGCTGGCCGGCGCCGCCTTGGGCGCACTGGGCACCGCCATCGTGCTGGGCGTGCAGCTGGCGCTGATCGAGCCCCGGCTGGCCGACCTGGTCGCCTGGCGCGGTGCGGGCTACGCGATCCCCGGCGCGCCGGTCGAGCTGCTGGTGATCAGCCTGACGTTCGCGCTGATCAACCTCGCCGTGCTCATCGCCGCCTGGCGGCTGACCGGCGCGTTCGCGTTCCCGGCGATCTGGCGCTCGACCCTGTCGCAGGTCGCGAGCACTATCGGCAGCCGGAGCGAGCGCGAACCGCTGCTGCGCACCAGCCCGGCAAGCGAGGCGGTGGAGCGTTCCCGCGCCGCCGCCATCGCCGACAGTGTTGCCACATTGCAGCGCCGGGAGAGTGCGGGTGGCCCTGACCTCGGCGCGCCCCAGCGTAGCACGCAGCCCCGTGCCGACAGATCGGACGCGCCATCCGCTCGCACCCAGCCGCTCGGCCAAAGCGGACGACGCACGCGCGGCCGGACATCGGCGAGCAGCGCGCGAAGGGATAGCCGATGAACAAGCAGTCCCGCGAGGCACTCGACGCTTATTATCGCGAGGCGGCAAGCTGGGGCCGCGACCGCGAAGATACGCTGAGGGCCTCGCGCCGGATCGCCTGGATCGTCGCCGGCATTGCGCTGCTGGTCGCGGTGTTGCTGGCGATCGCCCTGGTGGTGCTGATGCCGCTGAAACGGGTCGAGCCCTATACGATCCTGGTCGATCGCCAGACCGGGTTCGTGCAGGCGGTCGATCCGCTGCATCCCCAGCGGATCAGCGGCGATGCGGCGCTCACCCAGAGCTTCCTCGTCCAATATGTGATCGCGCGCGAAGGGTTCGACATCGCCGCGCTCCAGAGCAACTATCGCAAGGTCGCACTCTGGTCGGCCGAGAGCGCGCGCAGCTCCTATCTGGCGGGCATCCAGAACAGCAATCCGCAAAGTCCCCTCAACCTCTACCCGCGCACCACCACGCTGGACGTGCGGGTGAAGAGCGTCTCGCCAGTCGCGGCCAATGTGGCGATGGTGCGGTTCGAGATCGTGCGCCGCGACATGAGCGGGCAGGCGCAGCCGGCCCAGCCGTTCGTCTCGATGATCCGCTATCATTATGCCGGCGAGCCGATGAGCGTCGAGGATAGGTTCATCAACCCCTTGGGGTTCCAGGTGCTGCGCTATCGGCGCGATCAGGAGGCATTGCCGGCGAATGCGGAAGAAGCGCCTGCACAGCCGCAGACCGCACCCCCGCCATCCGATCCCGCCGGGGTCAGGCAATGAGGTCGCTCCTCCCCCTCCTGCTGCTCGGCGCCACTGTGCCGGCATTGGCGCAGATCGATCCGCGCCCTGGCGGCAGCGACCCACGCATCCAAGTGATCGACTATCAAGACGACCAGGTGTTCCGCGTCCAGGCGGCACCGGGCTATCAGGTGACCCTGCAGCTCGGCCCCGACGAGCGGATCGAAAATGTCGCGGTCGGCGATGCCGGTGCCTGGCAGGTCGCCGCCAACGCTCGCGGCGATCTCCTGTTCGTCAAACCCTTGCGCGAAGGGGTGACCACCAATCTCACCGTCGCCACGGACATCCGGCTTTACACGTTCGAGCTCGCCCCGCTTTACGACGGCGCGCCCAACATGGCCTACCGGATCCGGTTCAACTATCCCGCCGAGGCCGATGAGCGGCAAGAGCCCGAACAGGTCGCCGCGCTGGGTGATGGCCGCTACCGGCTGAGCGGCGCCCGTGCGCTGCGCCCCGCCGCGATCAGCGACGATGGCATGCGCACCTATATCGAATGGCCCGAAGACGCCGCATTGCCGGCGGTGTTCACGATCGACGCGCAGGGCCGTGAGGCTCTGGTCAACGGCAATATGCGTGGGCGGCTCTATGTGATCGATAGTGTGCCAGGCCGCCTGCTGTTCCGGATCGATCGCGGCGTCGCGCGCGCCGTGCGCATCACGCCGAGCGACTCCTGATGGCAGCGCGCGGCCAAGGCGGCGATCCGCGCCGCACGCTCCCCGAGATCGAGGAAGGCGATGTGCGTCCGGTGGTCGCCATGGGACGCGGCGGGGTGCCGACCTGGGCGCTGGTCGGGATCGCGGTGCTGATCGGGCTCATGCTGTTCGCTGTGCTGGATGCCCGGCGCCGTGCCGGGCAGGAGCCGGCCGAACCGGTCCGCGCCGATGCGTTCGCATTGCCGGCCCCGCCTCCACCATTGGTGCTTCCGCCACCGGCGGCGCCCATGATCGCACCGCCGGTAGTGGCGGAGGCGCCGGTTGCTGTGCCGCCGCCCGCCGCTGCGCCCGTGCCGGCGCCGCAAATGGTCTATGTGCCGCAGCCCGCGCCGATGTCGCAGCAGATGGAGGCGCCGCCGCCTCCGCCGCGGGTGTTGGCCGAGCCGGCCTTGGTGCTCGATATCAGCGGGACGCGGCGAAGTGCTGGCGCCCCGCCTGCTGAAGATGGCGGGGTGGTCAATGCCGCCCCGCCATCGACAGGATCATCGGTATCCGGAAGTCGCGCCCGTGCCGGCAGCCTCGCCAACCGCACCACCACCGTGCCGCAGGGCACGCTGATCCCCGCCGTGCTGGAAAGCGCCCTGGACTCGACCCGGCCTGGGCTCGCGCGCGCCATCGTCTCGCGCGACGTGCGCGGATTCGACGGGACGCGCATCTTGATCCCGCGCGGCAGCCGCCTGATCGGTGAATATGCCTCCGAAGTGCAGCCCGGCCAGCGCCGCGCTCTGGTCAACTGGATCCGGCTGATCCGTCCCGACGGGGTGACGATCGAGATTGGTTCGCCGTCGGCCGATCCGGTCGGCCGCACCGGCATGCGTGCGCGGGTCAACAACCACTTCTTCGAGCGGTTCGCGGGCGCATTCCTGCAATCCGCCCTCAACCTGGGCGTGAACCTCGCCGCCTCGGAAGCCGGCAATGGCGCGGTGGTGATCCTGCCGGGCACACTCCAGAACGGCGCGAGCCAGGCGATCCAGCCCCAGCAGATCACCCCGACGCTCTCGGTGCGGCAGGGCACCAGCATCAGCATCTTCGTCGCCCGCGATCTCGACTTTACCGGCGCGGATGCGAGGCGGTGAGCGCGGCTGCCACGGCTCCGGTTTACCTCAGCGCCTATCTGGCGCCGCTGGGCGACCTGCTCGAACGTCCCGACATCACCGACATCTATATCAACGCGCCGCGCGAGGTATGGATCGAGACCATCAAGGGCGAGGTCGAGCGGCTGGAGGTGCCGGCGCTGGATGCGGCGATGCTTAGCCGGCTGGCGCGCCAGATCGCGGCGATATCGCATCAGGGGATCAGCCGGGAACACCCGCTGCTGTCCGCGACCCTGCCGGACGGCGGGCGCGTGCAGATCGTGATCCCGCCCGCCACGCGCGGACATCTGGCGCTGGCGATCCGCAAGCATATCGCGCCGGAGCTGTCACTGGAGGATTATGTGGCGGCGGGTGCGTTCGACGAGACCCGGCGCGGGGAGCTTGGCACCGACGATGAGGGCAAGCGGCAGATCGCCGCCTTGCTCGCCGCTGGTGACATGGCGGGCGCGATGCGGCTTGCCGTACGCCAGCGGCGCAACATCCTGGTGTCCGGGGGTACATCGACCGGCAAGACGACGTTCCTCAATGCGCTGCTGCGCGAGGTGCCGGCCGAGGTACGGCTGATCCTGATCGAGGACACGCCGGAGCTGAAGGCGCCCCACGCCAATATGGTGGGGCTGCTGGCGGCGCGCTCGGCATTGGGCGAGGCGCAGGTGAGTGCGGACGATCTGGTGGCGGCAAGCCTGCGCATGCGACCCGACCGGATCATCCTGGGCGAGTTGCGCGGCCCCGAGGCGTTCGCGTTCCTGCGCGCGGTCAATACCGGCCACCCCGGCTCGATGACCACGGTCCATGCCGATAGCGCAAGCCGAGCGATCGAGCAGATCGTGTTGCTGGTGCTCCAGGCCGGCACCCAGCTCAGCCGGGACGATGTGCGTCACTATGTGCGCTCGACCATCGATCTCTACGTGCAGCTGACTCGCGAGGGTGGGCGGCGGCGGGTGGCGGAGGTGATCTGCCCGTGATGGGGGCTGCGCCGATGCTCGCCGATCCGGGCGGGTCCAGCAGCCTGGTCGCAGCTTTGACCTGGGTGCAGGGGACGTTGCTGGGCACGGTCGCGACATTGGTGGCGGTGATCGCCATTGCGTCGATCGGGCTGCTGATGCTCGCCGGGCGCGTGGATGTGCGGCACGGCGTGCGGATGGTGCTAGGATGCTTCATCCTGTTCGGGGCGGCCACGATCGCGGCCGGGATACAGGCGGGGTTTACGGTGGGGATAGGATCGTCGCGGCCGGTGATGGCTGAGGCACCCGAGGCATCACCGCCACCGGCTCTGCCCGAGATGCCACCCGCCAATTACGATCCCTATGCCGGGGCATCGGTGCCGATACGGTGATTTGAAAAGCACGATAACAGGGCTGCAAGACGGGCGTATAGCGGATTTGCGCCCATAGCGGCCGTCTAGCGCCGGATCTGCCAATCGCGAGAGCTGACGTCCACCGGGCACACGCGATTGACCGACATGCGCCCATCCCGGTCGCCACCATCGCCGACTCTGGCGTCCGCTTCGCGGTTCATGCTGGACCTTCAGGCCAGCCGACGGCTTCAACAACGGCAGACATTTCAAACTGCAGGACCGTCAATCGAGATGAGTCCGAGCTCCAAGCTATGTTGCTTCTGAACTCGCCTTACCCCGCCGTTAATTAGTAGTACGGAAACACCTGATCTCACTCTTGCCCGTCAATTGACACTTTGCATTGTCAAGGTACTTGTGGAAGCATGTTCTATCCGAGCTGGAGTGGGAGACTTCGGGCGTTCGGCAACGTGGGGACCGGAACATTGACTGTGAAGAAGCCTGCGAGCGTCGGCAGTGTGTCGGTGAGGCTCATTCGGGCCGATAAGACGGTCGACACCGCCATTCGGTCCGAGAACAAATTTCATGAGGTGCCATCTGAATCCGGCCACCTGTTTGTGGGTCAAAGTCCAAGCAACCCGCCGCCATGGACGAGCTTCGTCAGGGAGGCGGCCGGCACGACCGCAGACGTCGAGCTGCAAAACAAGAGCTGCGGCGCCATCCTCTTCCTCACGGCCGAGCGAGCAGGACGACCCGACCGCATCTTTGCGTTCACTTTCGGTACGGGGCATCTGGCGCTAGATCCCGATGCGATTGAGCGCGGATTCGGCCTCAAGGTAACATTGAACAAGGTGGAGCGGTCCAAGCTGAGGACGCTGGATGTGGCGAGCCTCGATGCCACCGTCATCCAGCGGCGGACCCAGGCGAGTCGAGATATCGACATCGACGAGTTCGGGATGAACAAGCATCAGGATCTACTGCGTCTCGCGGCTGGCACGCCCGATGACACGGGCCTGGCGCGCACATTGAGCGGACGCGACTCCCTAACCTTGAACCGGCGCTATTCTGCGGCTGAGCTTCAGGCGCTTTGCGAGCGGTTGCTGGCCCTCTACGAGGGCAAGGAATATCAGAAGCACTATAAGTTCATCGACAATGTTCGGCCTGTCCAGGATAGGCTGCTGCTCTCGGAGCTCGACGGCCTCGCATTTGCGGAAATCAACGCGCTCATCAGCGGCCAAACGTCCGACCTGCATCTGTCACTGCCGGAGATCCTTGATCCATCGCGCAGCCTAGAGGTCAGCTATTTTGGTGCCACGCTCAAGCCAGGCCGCAAGAGCGTCTATCCGGATATCGACATTGCCGATTATGTCGAGGTGCTGAGGCTCGGCAAGTTTGCCGACCTCACGCTCGATGCATGGCGCGCCACTCACGAAATCCGTTTCAGCGAAGCCGGCGAGACGGACCGGGAAAAGCAGCACAGGATCCACAATTGCATCGTCTGGGAGGCGGTCCACAACGGCATCACCTATGTCGCTTTCGGCGGCGAGTGGTTTGCAATTGATAAGCTCTTCTACGAGGAGATCGAGGAGGATTTCCAACGGCTGATTACAGCCACGCCGGTGGTCGCCTCGACGGCGGCCAAAAATGAGCAGGAGCTGCTAGTAGAGCTCGACGCGAGGCCTGACCTCCTGCTGATGGACAAAACTAAGACCAATCCGAAGGGCGCGCCGCGGGCCAATATCGAATTTTGCGACTTTCTCGGCTTTGACCGTAAACTCATCCATCTCAAGGATGGCCATGCCTCCACTTCGATCAGTCACCTCTGGAGTCAGGGCGTGGTCGGTAGCGAGAGCTTCCTCCGCGACGAAGGATTCAGGCGGCATCTACTCAAGCATGTCCGCTCCCGCCAGAGGGACGCCAAGAAGTCGGGCTTCGATAGACTGCTGCCGACGCCGGCCAAGCGTCCAACGACGCGGGATTTCACCGTCGCCTATGGCATCATGCGGACGCCACTGAAGCGGTCCGGCAAGCTCGACATTCCCTTCTTCAGCAAGGTTAGCCTGCGGGCGGCCGCGCAGCGACTCGAGGATCTGGGGTTCAACGTTGAAATCCAATTGATCAAGATGACGTGAGGAAAGGGGGCGCGCACTATCCGGCCGGCCGAAATCGCTAGTGTGCCAAGGCCCGCGTCGCGCCCGTCCCCGCCATCTGCTTCGTGCGATGCGAACGCCGGCAATTGGCCGATCGCGGCCAGTCGGCTCTCGAACAGACATAGAACAGGCATCTCACATCCCGGTCCATTTTCGCCGCCGATGATAACAAATCGTAACGATCCTATAGGTCTGGCCTTGGGTCATCGCTCTGCTCTACCTTTTCGGAAGCGGCAGCCGTTTCAACAGGGGGTGTGCAGCGATGGACTCGCTCGGTGAATTGATTCCCGACAAATATGAACTGAACGCCCGGTTGCGGCCGGCGCTGCTCCTGCTGCTGCCGGCGATCGCGGTCGCAGCCGTCTGGATACCCGAACTTCGAACAATGGGCGGGGCGATCCTGACGCTCGCTGTCACCTGTGGCGTGACCTATTTTCTTTCCCAGGTCGCGCGCCGGCGTGGGCGCGCACTGGAAGACAGCTGGGGCGACGCGATCGGTCGGCGCCACTCCGCGCGCCTGCTTCGGCATGACGACGACACGATCCGCGCCAGCGTCAAGCAAAGGGTCGTTGACCTCGTCAGTGAGTTTGGTCCGGGCTTTCCCTCCCCGGCAGACGAGGCCGCCGATTCCAATGCCGCGGAGGACCGGAGGATCGACGCGGTCGAATGGCTGCTCGAGGTGACGCGCGCTGACGCGCAGGCGTCGTTGCTGCTCGGCGAGAACATCGCCTACGGTTTTTCGCGCAATCTTCGCGGGCTGAAGCCGATCGGCTTGCCGGTGGCGATCATCGCGCTCGGCATTGATGCCTGGTTGCTATTCCAGACGGGCGCGGCTGGCGACAACCGCGCCGGCATTGCCGCCGGCTTTTTTTGCCTGATCTTCATTCTGGTCTGGCTGTTTCAGGTCACCCGCCGCCAGGTCGAGCAATATTCGCTCATCTATGCGCAGCGTCTCTTTGCCCAGGCCGACAATCCGGCGTTGCGCGCGCGTCTTGCCGAGGGGCGCGTTCCGCTGCCGAGCAAGAAACAGAAGGGCAAGTAGGCGACTTCGCCGACCCCGTGCGGAATGCCCTGGCCGGGCGAGTTCACCAGGTTCGGTCGGTCATTACCTTCCAGCCGTACGGATCGCGGCTGAACTCGATCATCCCGTCACGCCGGGTGGTCAGCACGCGCCGGGTGCGGCCATCAATGCTGATGCCCCGCGCATGGGTGCCGTAGGTCCGCACCGTCTCCTGGGTGGCGTACTGGATGCCGGCGTCAGAGATCACGATGAGTTGCGGCGACAGGCCGGTCAGCCGGAACAGGGGCTCGAAATAGCCGCTCTCGCGGCCATGGTGGGAGGCCATGAACACCTGCACCCGTCCGATCGCGGCGCGAAAGGCGCGGTCCTGGAGGAGTCGAAGCCATCCCGCCTTTTCGATGTCGCCGGGAAAGCAAATCGAGAAGTCATTCCATTCGAGGATGACGACCAGACTGAGGTTGTTCTCATCCCGGAAGTGGCGCGGAAAGTCGTTCCAGAAGCAATGGATGCTGAGGCCGTCGAACCAGGGCGCCGCTGCGCTGCCGCCGAGGCCTTGAAGCAAGCGGCTGAGCGCGAATATCCCCGGGCCGCAATTATCCTGCCCCTTAAGGTTCAGCAGAGCGGCACCCGAGATCGTCGGGTTTGTGTAGACCCGCGCGACACTGGCGGCGGCGAGGACATTGGCAAGGTCGCTCGCATGATCTTCGTCCTCATTGGTGACGACGAGCGCGTCGAGATGTCCGATCCCGCGGTAACGCAGCATTTGCGAGGGACGCCAGCCTGTACTGCTGTTGTGGCCACAGTCGATCAGCATATGCTCGTTCGCATGTTCGACGAGGGCGCATTGCCCATGCTCGACATCGAAGATCTTGATCCTCATGGTGCAGTTAATCTGGGGTCTGGCCCCGACGCTGAAAAGTGCGTCGCGGATGTTCAGTCTTGATCTCCCGGACGATGGCCGCGGATATCGCGCGATGGCCGACAACAAGAACCAGCATTATGTGGCGCGCTGCCATTTGCGGCGGTTCAGCAAGGAGGGCGAAGGCCGCGCGATCAATCTGTTCAATCTCGACCGCCAGCGGGCGATTCCGGACGCCCCTCTCAAGAACCAGTGTTCGGGCGATTATTTCTACGGTGACGACAAGCGCCTCGACGACGCTATCAGATTTGTCGAGGACAGCTACGGGTCGATGATGACCGACCTGGCGGCCCCAGGCAGGATCATCACTCCGAAAGACAGGGTGATCCTGCAACGCTTCCTTCTGCTCCAGCATTTGCGGACCGAGGCGGCCTCGGAGCGGGCCGCAAAGAGGCTGTTCGCTATGCATGACCTGCCCGGAGGGGATGAGCAGCTCCCCCCGCTCAAGGAGGCGGTCCGCGGTGCGGTTATCTCGGCAATGCGCGTCTATGCCGAGACAATGCGCATCGTCGATGATCTCAAGCTTTGCGTGGTGCGCAACCGCAGCGCACTCGCCTTCGTGACATCCGACAATCCCGCCATCTTGACCAACCGGCTCAATCTCCAACGCCCAAACATGAAAGGCCGCGGTTTTGGCGTGAGGCATGCCGGAACGCTGCTACTGATGCCGTTGTCGCCCTGGCTCTACTGCATTCTCTATGATGGCGACGTCTATACGATCGGCCATTCCGGCGGGTGGATCGACATTGAGGATGTTGCCGACATCGCTGCGCTCAACGACCATCAGTTTCTCGGCTGTGCCGCCAATATCTACTTCAGGGACTGGACCGACCGGACCGGCGTTGCCTCCGCCGCCCGCCAGGCCTGTTCACGGCGGCCGGAGCAGCGTCATCGCGCAATCCATGCGGTGCTCGACCAAGAAACCGAATGGGGCAAGCGTTATGCTGTCATCGAGCGGGATGCGATCAGGCCCGGCGACGAGGTGTTGATCCACATCATCGCCAATCAGCCGGTCCCGCTCGGCTGGCCGTCCTTCCTGCGCTACCGGGCCGATCGCAGGGCTTATTCCAACAATAGCGGCACCGGACTTGTGCGGCGCTGGTGCCTCGACCAGGGATTTGTGTCGGGAGCGGGTTATCGACGGATAAGGCCGTGAACTGATCGCCCTGCGCAACGCCAGTGTCGTGACGTCCCAGTCAGGCTTCCGCCGCCGGATCGTCTTCCATCGTTCCCTTGAGCACCGCTTCGGCGACCAGCATCGAATAGCCGGCCGGCGTGTGGATCAGCAGCAGCGCCGGCACGAACTGGCGCAGCGCCAGGATCGCGCCCGCAATCGCGTCGGTCGACGAGGGACCGCTCGGGGCGAGGTGACTATGCCAGGTGCCGACGACCTGCAGCGCGCCGCCGGTTTCCACGGCGACCTTGCGGGCCGCAGCCCGCAGCCCATTGCGGCCGAGGACGAACTCCTCGGCGCTGCGCGTGCTGTCCGGTGGCGCCGGCAGCAGATCGACGATCTGGAAACAATTTCCGATGTGCGAGAAGCGGCCGACCAGCACGCCACCGGTCTCGACGCCTGGGTATTTGGCAATGTCCTCTTCGATGGCAGCATCGACCCTGGGATGAAGACGAACGCCCGGTGTCTGTGGACCGAGGGGGGACACAACGGTCCAGGGTGCCTCCTCGACCAGCGACCAGGACAGGCCACCCAAGTCATCGGTCACGCCGATCCGGAGCTGTCCGGTCTGCGGCAGATTGTCGCACACCCAGTCGACAATCGGGCGCGCCAGTGCGGCGCTGAGCATCGAGAGCTCACTGTCAGGCATGGGAAAGGTCGCGGCCGAACAGCCCTGGCCGATCACGATCGCTTCGGCCTCGGCGCCAGAGGCTAGTTTCGCGAGGTCGGAAACCTCGGCCAGGCGCCGATAAGCTTCAGCGGCGAGGTCGCTCAAATTGGGATTGGCGTTCGCCCCCTCCAGCGCGAGATAGCCTAGCCGTCCCGCGCCCATCAGACAGGCCTCGACCGCGCGCGGGCGACCGGCCCAGTCCACATGGGCGAGCGCTTCGCGGGTGACGATGCTCGCGGTGGTGTCGACGATCAGCGCCGTGCCAGGCGGGGCGAGTCTGCTTCGTCCCTCGTCGTCGGCGAGGAGGGTTATGGCATCGGCATTGACCGCGGCCGCCGTCTGGGCGAGCTTTTCGACCTGACCCGCGCTGACATCTGCCTTGGCGCGAAGGAACATGCGGTCGGCAGTGCCGAGCGGAAGCGCGGCATGCCGCGCATAATTGTGTGCATCGAGATTGCTGCGATCGACGAGGACCGCTGGCGCGCGGCCGGCACGCGCCGCGTGCAGCACGATTTTCGAGCCGACGCTGCCGCAGCCGATCATCGTCCACGGCCGCGTCGGCAGGCTGGACGTGTCCCGCGATGTTCGCCGGAGCAGGGTCGGATTGATCGTCTCACGATGCGCGGCCAGGCGGACTTTCGTTTCCGGGTCGGCGAAATCCTGGCCGGGCGCGGCCTCGATCAGATAGGGACAGATCTCGATCGGGCTGTCGGTGCCGATCAGATTATAGGGTCGTCGGGCGAGAAGGATGACCGCGATCGGCACAGGATCGGCGGGAGGGTCGGCGGCCAGCGCATCGCGCAAGGACGTCAGCGCGGCGCTCAGTTCCGTGCTGCAACCGTAGAGCGCAGCACGATCCAGGAGGTCGCCGACATTCTCCACCGTCTCCGGGAGATAGAGCGATGCCCCGGGCGCGCCGGTCGATCCGGCCCATACCAACAGACCAAGGCCGGCTCCGCTCGGTGTCCCTTCATCTTTGTCACGGCGTAGCACCTTGCCAAGATAAGGCCCGATTTCGACCGATTCGCTGCCGAGGAAGAGCTTGTAGAGGTCTGACTTTTCGTAGTGGAGATAGGTCGCGACTACGAACGCGGTTCCGCCTCCAGGCGTCACCATCGCCTGCGCACGGGGGGCGTTGATCACGACGATGTCGTCGATCGAATCGCGCCGCACCGGCTCCCAGCCATGGGCCGGGTCATTGAGTTCAAGCGCCGCAGCGCGCTCCAGCCAGAGAACGAGCTGCTCGATGAGGCCAATGAAACCACGCGCCTGGATCACCTCGCGCGGACTGCCCAATACGAGGCAGGGGCGAACCGGCTTGCTCTCCTTGTCCGGCTGGATGTGCGGATGGTACCGCGGGAAATCCGAGCGCAGCGCGATGTAGGGCGTGATCAGCGGGAAATTGTCGCTGAACGCGAAATTCACCGTCTCGAACTTGCGCACACCGAACGGGCTCTCACCGGCTGCACGCCACGCGGCCGGCAGCTCGGTGCGGATGGTGACCTCGGCGAAGGTCAAATCCTCCTGCCGCTTCCTAATCGTAACGGCCGTAACGGAGGGATGTGCCTGGGCCTGGCGCAAAGCGCGCGAAACCGCCACCGGCATGCCCGGTGGCGGCGGCGTCTCCTCGTCGCTCACCCGTGCGCCAGCGCTTCGGTGCCGATCCCGGTGCTGGCGGCCGCAGCGGCGGCCAGCGGGGTGCGCACGAACTTCGTGCCCTTGCTGCCGATCTCGAGGGTCAAAGGCTGATCGTCATCGCCATCGGCTACGCAGCGAAACTCGCCGCCGACCTCCTCGACGATCTCTTCATATTCGCGCTTCGCGCGAATGCAGGGCGGGTCATTGTCGTCATCGTCGATTGCGCAGGAGCTGGCGACGACGATCGCGCCGGAGCGCGCCTGCGACAGTGCGCTGCGCGCGTCGGACGACACCTCGGCATCCTCGCCTTTCTCCGACCAGCTGTCCCAGGACAGGCTGTGCCAGGAGCAGTGATGAGGCGCGATCAGCACATCATATTCGAGATTGCCTGGCTCGTCCTCATGCGCGGCCCAGAGCCGCTCCCAGATCGCAACTTCGGCGTCGCCGCCGAATAGGTAGCGCGCCGCATCGTCATTGCCGTCGGCAGCGAGCGTCAGGTGGACGATCACGCTCGAGTTGTTCTTGCTGAGAACCTCTTCCTCTTCCTCGTTCGCCGGCGGCAGGGGCGCCAGCAGGAGCGCCGAGAAGCTATCGTCCTCAATCCCGTCGATCGTCGAGAAGCGTTCGCCCGTGCAGACCAGAATCCCGTCGAGATCGTCGGTCTTGTCGTCGATATCCTCGCCCAGCACGAGGATCCTGTCGCCGTCGTCGAGCGAGCCCTGCTCACGGTAGAGCGCGACGCGCCGGCGCGCCTCACAGCCCCAGGCATGGGCATCGTTACACAATTTGTTTCCCGCAGACCGACGACGGAAGATCATCGGTGATGACCACATCTCGCGGATGATGATCTTGTCGTCATCCTCTTCCCAGTCATCGAGCGGACCGAGATGAAAATGGGTCTCGAGGCCCCGAATATGATCGGCATCGGGATGGGTCAGCAAGAACGCATCGACGAAGAGCCTTCCTTCCGCATCGCGCTCCAGCAGATCGCGGAGCTGCGCGGCGACGTCCGGCGTGTCATCGTCCTCATCGTCGGCGGCACATCGGATGTTGATGTCGAAGAGAATTCGCCGGCCGCTTTCAAGTTCGACCAGAGCCATATCGCCATTGTCGACCCGAAAATGATACGTCTTCACCATAGCAGTCGCCTCGTCTGGACGGATGGTAAGTAGGAACCAAGAAAGACGTTACAAGACCGAAACAACTCATAGGGCGCGCTTTTACGGATGCTTGTGCGGGTGGTGCGCTTCCGCAAAAAAGACGGGTGGTTACCGAGCCCGAAGTTGTGTTCATACCAACCATCGAAGCAACCATGTAGCTTCCTGAATTGAAGGCCATATCGGCCACTGCATTGCCCCGACGGTGGCTGTTCGCGGTCGCTAGTCCGTCGACGGGACCGGTAGTGCGCAGAAAAGGTCGATTTGTCGGTGAGATCGCAGCATTCTCGCCGATTCGTACCATGCGAATATGAGAACAAACATAGAACGAAAAGTCAACCGGCAATCGTTTCCTGACGACCTTAGCCTTACCAGGAGGACTCGGCCCGTGGCGGCTTTCGAGCATCCGCAGGTATCTCTTGAGCGGCCGACATGGGTGCATCCCGGAAAACAGCGCGAGCATCGCGGGATGTCCGGATTTACTTGATCTCCACTCCAGAGCGGACATTCTGCTTCCGGCCAATTCAGAATCCGATCCGGACCCCTGCATTGGCTCTCAGGTTGGTGCTGTCGGCCAAATCCGAAAAGGGGCTATCGATCGCGGCCTCTCCGTAGAAGGTGACGCCATTTGACAAGCGAACGCTGGCACCGATGCCCAGTTCGCCCGACACCCGGTGGTCGGCGCGCACGATCGGCGTTCCCGCCACTTCGGTCCGGCTGCCGCCCAGCCATTCGACGTTGACGTTGGCGATTGCATAGATGTGAGTTGCGATATCCCCCGAAGCGACGCGCCGGTCGACGGAGAGTCCCGTTCGCGAGCGCAGGCTGTCGCCGTCGGCGATCGAGATGTTGGCTCCCGAAGGATCAACGAAGGCGTCGAAGCGAACATTGCCGTAGAGGAGCTGGGCTTGCGGCGTCAGACTCCAGACTGAACCCAGGGGGATAATGTGGCCGACTTCAAGGCTGAACGCTTCGCCGGAGCCATCATTGCTGCGCACGAGTTCACCCAAAATGTCGGATCGCAGATTGCTGTCATACCAGCTGAACTGGGCCTGCGCGTCGGCATAGAAGCCCCGAATGTCCCGCCATGTCAGCGAGAGGCCGAAGCCATAGCCGTTGGTGTCCATCCGTCCGTCTCCGAACACGGATTTCGTGCGGGCCCGAGCCTCGCCATAATGGCCAGAAATGCCGGCGACCAACTGATTGCCGCCGGGCGCGCCAACCAATGCACGATCGACGCCGATCTGGATGCGCCAGGCATCGATCCTTTGATCTGCTGCGCTGGTGGAACGTCTTGGTTCCGCGTTTTGGCGGAGACCTTCGAGGCGGCCCCAGATGTCATTCCGGCCCGGTGTCAAGCTGCGTCCGGCGACGCGCTGCTGCAGCGTCGGCAAACCGTTCAGCGATTGCAGCACCGCGCCATAGCCCTCATAGACCGGAACGCCCGGCTGATAGAGCGGCACAGGGGGCGTGGGCGCTGCCGGATCAATCAAAGCGGAGCGCAAATACCAGTCTCCATCGGACGGATCGGTCACGCCATTCTGGACAAGCCGATAGGCATAGGCCCCGGCGATGATCGCTTGCTCTCCCTCGAACAGATAATCGCCGTTCAGGACGAAAATACCGTCGGAAGCCCCCGCAACTTCGATGATGCGGATGCCCTCCACAGTCTGGGCGCCGATCCCGTTTCGATTGACCACGGTGACCCTGCTGGTGCCGGAAGTGGCGCCGCCGATGACGAGCCGGTCGGTCGTCGAACTGTCCCCGCCCAATATCGTCTCGATCTCGATGGTGCCGCCATTGCCGACATAGTCGCCCGTCACCGTCAGCGTGCCGAAGCCCGCATTTCCGGGAGCCACGACGCCGGCATTCGCCGCACTGCCCAGCGTGCCATCGCCTTCCAGGCGTCCGCTGGCGCTGACGATGACATTGCTGCCCAGTGTACCCGTCAGTGCGAGGGTGCCCGCTTCCACCGTCACCGGACCTGCGAAGGCGACATTGTCGCCGGACAATTGCAGGACGCCGCCGCCACTTTTGCCAAGCGGCCCGTTGCCGGAGACGAGTCCGTCGAACGAAAATGTCGTTCCCTCGGCAGTTTCGATCGCGCCCCCCGCCAGCACGCGCAAATCGCGCGACGACGAGAAGCTGGCAGTCGTGCGCAGCACTCCGCCGTCAAGGTCGACGTCGCCGCCCGCATCGCCCAGATTGGCATCCGCCGTAATCTGGAGCGTGCCGGCGCCAATGACCGTTCCCCCTGTGTAGGTGTTGGCGCCGCTGAGAATGGTCACGCCGGGTCCGTCCTGACGAACCGCGCCGCTGCCGGAGATCACGCCCGCGAACGCGAAGCTGTCGGACCGATTGAATGCGAGTACGCCATCGTTTGCGACGTTGCCCGTGATCGCGCCGACGGTTCCGCCATCGCCGATCTGGAGGCTGCCGCCCGTTATCGTTGTCCCGCCTGCATAGGTGTTCGCGCCCGTAAGAACGAGCGTGCCGCTGCCGGCCTGACGCAGCCCACCCGTTCCTGAGACCGCCCCGTCAAAGGCGATATCGTCGGAGCGTTCGAATACCAGTGTGCCATTGTTCGAAACATCGCCGACGATCGATCCTGTTGTGCCGCCATTGCCGATTTGCAAAACGCCTGCAGCAATCGTCGTTCCCCCGGCATAGCTGCCGGTTCCGGTAAGGATCAGTGTGCCGGCTCCGAATTTCTCGAGAGAACCAGCCCCCGAGAGACTACCGCCGAGGTTCAGCGAGGTTGCGGCATCCGTATCGACTCTTCCCGCAGAGAGCAGATTGACCGCGCGCGCCGAGGCAAAGCTCGCAGTGGAGTTCAGTGTGCCGCCATCGAATGTGAGGCTTCCCGCCGTATCGCCCAGACTGGCATCATCGGATATACGCAGCGTTCCTGCGCCGATGATCGTCCCGCCGGTATAGCTGTTGGCGCCGGTCAGGATCAACGTGCCGAGATCGGTCTTGTTCAAAGCCGCGGCACCGGTCACTTCGGCATCGATCGTGGCGGTAACGCCCGCGCCGTTCGCCGTGCCGTCGCCAACGCGGATATCGGCGACCGCGCCGACCAGCGTGAGGGCATCTCCATTCAGCACATAACCATCGGTCGCGATCTGGAGCCCCGATGCCGTCACCGCGCCATTATTATTGGCGATATCGACCGTCCCGGCCGTGCCCTGGAATATCGCGAAACTGCCATTGGCATAGTCCGCGTTCACTTCTCCGTTGATCTCGGTCCAATGGTTCTCGCCACCGCCGAGCCGCCAGATGCCGTTCCCACCCGTGACATTCCTGTCATTGGCGGTGCCTGACGGCCCGTCCCAGACGTTGAGCGTGAGCCCGGCGGTGTTGACGAGGTTGATCTGCTGGGCGATCGACGTCTGGACGAACAGATCGCTGCCCGCCGGCGCAGCGCCGATCGACAGCCCTCCGTCGATCAGCGTTCCGCCATAATTGAATACGCGATAGATGCCGGGTCCGAAGGTTCCCCCCGCACTTTCCGCAATGTTCAGCGTGCCGTCGAGGATGAGATCCCCGGCCACATTGACGAGGTCGTTGAATAGTCCCCCCGCCACACCGGCTTCGCCGAACTGGAAGTCAAGTTGGGCGCCGGCTCCCAGGGTGAGATCGCCGTTGATCGTCAGCGTTCCGACAGCAGCACCGGCGCTGCCGGGGGCCAATCGGCCGAGAATCCCGACATTGCCGCCGATCGTGCCATTCCCCCCAAGCGTGGCATTGGCTTGCACAGAGGTGGGCCCCGCGGCGGTCGACTGGTCGCCATCGATGATGAGCGTGCCCGCCAACGCGGAAGTCGGGCCGGCATAGCTGTTGTCGCCGGTCAGAATGAGGGTGCCGCTTCCCACGTTACTGACGCCGCCGCTGCCCGAGATCAGCCCGCCGAACGTGCGCTCGTCAGCGCGACTGAAAATCAGTGTGCCGTCGTTCACTACGTCGCCGGTGATCGAGCCACCCGTGCCACCATCGCCCACGCGCAGAGCGCCGGCCGTAATCGTCGTTCCGCCCGAATAGCTGTTGGCGCCAGTTAAATTCAGAGTCCCTGCACCGGTCTTGATCAGCGCGCCTGGACCGGAGAGCACGCCACCAAGCGTCAGGGTCGTCGCTGCATCTGTGTCGATCACTGCGTCTTCGATCAGATTTGCCGCGCGCGCGGATGCGAAGCTCGCCGTGCTGTTGAGGGTGCCGCCGTTAAACGTCAGCCCGCCCGCCGCGTCGCCCAGATTGACGTCGGCCGACACCCGAAGCGTGCCGGCATTGAGGATCGTCCCGCCTGCATAGCTGTTCGCACCGCTCAGGATCGTTGTGCCGGTTCCGTCCTGGCGGACCGATCCGCTCCCCGAGATCACACTGTCGAATGTGACGCTGTCGGAACGATTGAATGCCAGAACGGCATTGTTGACGACATTGCCGACGATGGAACCGGTTGTACCCCCGTTGCCGAGTTGCAGAATTCCTGCCGATATGGTCGTCCCGCCGGCATAGCTGTTGGTTGCGGTGAAGGTGAGCGTGCCCTGGCCGGTCTTTTCCAGCGCGCCCGTTCCGGAAAGGACGCTGGCGGCCGTGACGTCGAAACCGTTCGTGTCGATGATGAGGCCGCCCGTGTCGATCACCAGATCATCGTCTTCGAAATTCGCAATGAAGGACGTCGTGTTCTGAATGGCGCGCAAGATGCCGCCGTCGAACAGCACCGAAGCATCTCCGTCGCCTTTGAACAGGCTGCCGATGGCAACAACGCCGCGCGCGCCTGCGGTTCCATTAAGGTTGAGGCTGCCGATGGAATCGATCCCGCCGCCACCGACTCGCAAGGCGCCGGCAGAGACAAGAGCGCCGTCTTCCACCGTGAGAGTTCCGTTGCCGGAGGCGCCGTTGAAGAAATCGCCGACGCTCAGAATGGCATTGTTGACCCGCAATTCCGAACCGGCACCGGTGACGATGAGGGCGCCCAGGCCGCCGCGCCCGATCTGGGCACCGCCGTCCACGTTGAGCAGACCGCCATTCTCGACGGTGATCCTGGCCTCCATGACGGTGTTGCCACCAAGCGACAGGAAGTTACCGGCATCCCATCGGGATCCCGGCCCCGTCACGCGCGCCGTCAGGCTGGTTGCCTGCACGGTGAGGCCACCCTCGCCGAAAAAGCTCCGGCCAGCCGAGAAATGCCCGCCATTCTCGACCGTGAACGTGAGTGTCCCGGAATCACGTCCGACAATGAAATCACCGGCTACCTCGAACTCCGTTCCCGCATCGCGGACGGACAAAGTGCCGGAGTTGAAGAACAGAATATCCGTCCGAACGACTGCGCGGGCTTGCGCCGTCAGAATCCCACCCTCGATGAACAGAGTGGGCACAATCCATGATGTACCGGAATCGGTCACGGTAACCGATCCGAGAGATCGGATACTCGCGTCGCCCGCTTCCGCGCCGCCGCCCCTGATCGTCACCGCGCCATTGTCGATGTCCACACTGTCCGAGTCCGTAGGGACTGCGTTGCCGGACCAATTGTTCTGGTCAAACCAGTCATCGTCCACCGCACCCGTCCATTGAGCCTGCCCGAAAGCGGGACTGGCCATGCCTGCCAGCAGGATGCCCAACAAGGCGCTTCTCGAAAACGGCCGGATGCCCGTCCAGCGGATACTGCATCGTGAACCCAGTAATTCGCGCTCAGCCGTCAGATTCAATCGCTGCATGATCTGATCTCGCCACATTATGATTCAGATTAAAATTGACGATTGTGATTAATAATGATTTAAATTCTGTGCATCGCTGTTGTCGGATGAGTCTTTTTGAAGCAGTTCTTTCATGCATGTTTGTGCAATGTTTGACTTCGTGGCGTCCGCAGAACGTATAGGGCCGCTCATGGGTATGGAATTGCCGAGCCAATCCTCGCAAACTGAGCGCCGCCCACACGCGCTTAAAACGCTGAATGGCAGAATTCGTCACCAGCCGGCTCAGAAGAGGTCAGTCTGCTTTCGGCCACTATCTGTCAAAATGCCGATACGGCTCGTCCCGGTCCGCCAAAGTCAGCAAGATGCGGCAATCGGCCACCTGGCCGCCACGACATTGCTCGAGCATGCGGGCCAGCTCTCCTCTCAGCAATTCGAGTTGCCCGATTTTGCGGTCCACGACAGTGAGATGGCTGGTGGTGATCCGATCGACTTCGCAGCAATCGCGCTCGGGATGTTCGCTGAGATCGAGCAGCGAGCGAATGTCCGCAATATCGAACCCGAGACCGCGCGCGTGCCGGATGAACTTGAGCCGGTCCACGTCGGGCGGCGCATAGCTGCGGTAATTGCCGCCGGTGCGGCTCGGTTTGGGCAGGAGCCCGATCCGTTCGTAATAGCGGATGGTTTCCACCTTCGTGCCGGTGATCCGCGAGACGTCCCCGATCTTCATCCGATGGCTTGACCCTGTAGTCGCTACAGACTCCATAGCGCCGCCATTGCGATTCGGTCGAGGACATATGGCGCGCTCCAGTTTCAGCTCTTTTGCCGGCGTGCCGGCGCTGCTGGCTTTTTCGGTTCTGCCCTCTCCCGCATGGGCGCAGGAGGCGTCCGGCGCGGAGGATCATGCCGAAGCGCGCCATGAGGCCCATGACGACGACGAAGAGGATATCGTCGTGCAGGCGACGCGCTCGCGCCGCCGGGTGCAGGACGAACCGATCCGGGTCGATGTCCTGAACCGCGAGGAGATCGAAGAGAAGCTGCTGATGCGGCCCGGCAATATCGCGATGATGCTGAGCGAAACCGGCGGGGTGCGCGTGCAGGTCACATCTCCTGCGCTGGGATCGTCCAATGTGCGCGTGCAGGGAATGAACGGCCGCTACACCCAGCTTCTCGCCGACGGGCTGCCGCTTTATGGTGGCCAGGCCTCGTCGCTGGGCCTGTTGCAAATCCCGCCGACCGATCTGGGACAAGTGGAGGTCATCAAGGGTGCCGCCTCGGCGCTCTATGGCCCTTCCGCCCTTGGCGGCGTGATCAACCTGGTGTCGCGCCGTCCGGGCGACGCGCCCGAAATCGAGGCGTTGCTGAACGTCACGAGCCGCGACGGTCAGGACCTCACCGCTTATGCCGCGTCGCCGCTCGGAGGGGGCTGGAGCGCGTCGCTGACCGGCGGGCTGCATCGGCAGGGGCGTCAGGACATCGACCGGGACGGCTGGAGCGATATCCCCGCCTATGAGCGCTGGACCGCCCGGCCCCGCCTGTTCTGGGAAGGCGGCGACGGCGCCTCGATCTTCGCTACGCTGGGCGCGATGGGCGAGGATCGCCTGGGCGGCACCGCGCCCGGGCGAACGACCCCCGACGGCCGGCCTTTCCCGCAGACCCAGGACACGAACCGGATCGACGCCGGCCTGGTCGCCGAAATGCCGCTGGAAAATATCGGCAGCTTGCATGTCCGGGCCTCCGGAATGCGACAGGATCACCGCCACGTCTTCGGCGACGTGACCGAGAATGACCGGCACGAGACGGGTTTTGCCGAGGTGTCGCTGGCCGGAGCGCCGGGGCGCACCTCCTGGGTCGCCGGGATCGCCTACCAGGCGGACGGCTATCGATCAGAGGCCTTTCCGGCGTTCGATTACGATTTTACCGTGCCGGGCGTCTTCGTTCAGGCCGAGCATGACCTCGACGACCGATTGACCCTGGCCGGCAGCGCGCGGATCGACGCGCACAGCGAATATGGCACGAAATTCAGCCCGCGCCTGTCGCTGCTCTATCGGCCCGGCTTCTGGACGGTCCGGGCTTCGGTCGGTCGGGGCTTTCATGCGCCGACCCCGTTCGTCGACGAAACCGAAGCGGCCGGTCTGTCACGGCTGGAGCCGCTGAACGGTCTTCGGGCGGAGACGGCGGAAAGCGCCTCGCTGGACATCGGCTATGCGCGCGGGGGCATCGAAGCGAATGTCACCTTGTTCGGATCCGACATGCGCAACACGACGCGGTTGGAGGTGATCGATCCGTCGCCGGAAACGGGGCGGGTAAGGCTTGTCAGCATCGGCGAGGCGACGCGCATTCGCGGCGCCGAATTGCTGCTGCGCTATCGGTGGCAGGCCTTCACCGTCACGGGCAGCTATGTGTTCGTCGATTCATCGGAACCGGCCAGGGACGGTACCGGCCGGCGGCCGGTGCCGCTGACCCCGCGGCACACGGCCGGCATGGTCGCGATGTGGGAGGAGCATGGCGTTGGCCGGATCGGGTTCGAGGCCTATTATACCGGCCGGCAATCGCTGGACGACAATCCATATCGCGCGACGAGCCGTCCCTATGTCGAGCTCGGCATGATGGGCGAGATCGTGCTGGGCCATGTCCGCCTGTTCGTGAATGCCGAGAATCTGCTGAATGTCCGGCAGACGAAATACGATCCGCTGCTGCGCCCGGCGCGGGCGCCTGACGGGCGCTGGACGGTGGACGCGTGGGCGCCGACGGACGGGTTCACGGTGAACGGAGGCATTCGCCTTACGTTCGGCGGCTGATTGTCGCTTCTAACGTATTCGAAGCTCAAAGCGGACTGACCGCTATCGGCCATATCTCGCCGCTCTACCGTTCGTTGTCACAGTAAGGAGTGAAGCAGAAATAGCTACACAGCGCCTATCCGGGATCTGGGCAACGACATGGCAGAGATATGCTCGTGCGCATTTTCAAAATGGGCCAGAGAACGATATCCAAACAGCTTGAGAGCCGGTTTCATAATCGCGTTTGTCTTGCGGTAAGTATCCTTGTCCAGTGCTGGTCGTGCCCCAGACGCTTCCAGGCGTTCAACCTCCGCTTTAGCAGCCTTCAAGCGCTTCTTAAGCTGCGTAAGGGTCTGCACGCTTAGCGAGAACAATGTACGGTCTTGCCACCTCTCCTCCTGAAGGCACTGCCACCGCCTTGGTAGTTGCACATCGTAAATCATCGTCGCCAGAAGCAGCAGTTCGGCGCCAGATTTCTTGGCCCGCACCTCGATTTCCCAGCGCAGCATCGTGACGTCGCGCATGGCCGCCATATATTCGTAGAGAGGAAGATCAGCCTCATCCCATGGGCCGCGTATCCGCCATTTTTGATTGGCATGGTCTATGAAGATGTCGTCCGGGTGCGGCCAGGGGTGAACAGGCTCGGCACCACTTTCCCGGGCGGCTTCCCAGACTTCGCTCTGCTCCCCCCGCCTGGCGAGGATGTACGCAAAAGCTTGGCGATCTATCTCCTCGGCCAACAGTTTATTTTCCGCTTCGCGCACTTCCAGTTCGCGGGTCTGCCGCAATACGTCGCGCTGGGCGTGGACATTGCCCTTCGCCGCATTCGTAATCTGCGCCCGAACGATAACATGCTGCATCGGCATCTTGTGCCGCCCGCTAGCGTCATTGACCACGATCTCCCGATCCAGTTCCGCACGCAGAAGAGCATCGAGCGCGCTGAGCGACGTCGGATCAGCATTTTTGCCTGGCCGACTCTTGGGAGGTCGACCTTTCGGATTTCCGGATTGCCCCTTGCGGAACTGTGTCCAGCGCGGCGGTTTCTTGTAGCCGACCGGCTCGTCGTCCCAGTCATGCGACATGGTGCGCGCTCCCCTGTTCGGAAGTTGCGCCGACGGCTTCTTCGCGCGCTTCGTAGCTCTGCCCGCTGGGGACATGCACGGCCGATTTCCCCGTAACTATCTCCCAGCGCCTGATCATCGTATCGCAATAGCCGGGATCATATTCGACAAGCCGGGCAGAACGGCCGGTTTTCTCTGCCGCAATCAGCGTCGATCCAGAGCCAGCAAAACAGTCGAGCACGATTTCACCGCGCCGGGAGCAATCCCGGATCGCATCGGCAATGAGCGCAACGGGCTTTACAGTGGGATGCATGGCCAGTTCATCGCCGCGGCTCGCGCTCATCGAACTGATGCCGGCATAGTCCCAGACATTGGTTCGATACCGGCCCGTGTCACCCAGCCCGAAGCTGTTGGTGTGAGGCCCATCACCTTTCTTGAAGACGAAGATCAGCTCATGCTTCGAGCGATAGAACGAGCCCATCCCGCCATTGGTCTTGTTCCAGACCACAAGGTTTTTGAGCTCATCGAAACAGATTCTGCCAGCCGCGAGAAGCTCGCCCATGTGTCGCCAGTCCATGCAAACGAAAGCGATCGCACCATTTGTCATAGTCGCGGCGGCATTGCCGAGGGTGACGGCGAGGAAGCGCGTGAACTCGTTCTCACTCATTTCACCGCTAGCGAAGGCAAATTCGCGATGGTGCACACTTCCCAGCCCGCAGACATGGCCGTCAATCTTTACGTTGTAGGGTGGGTCTGTGAAAATGAGATCGGCACGCTCATCACGCATGAGCAGCTGGAACGTCTGCGCATCCTGCGCGTCACCGCAAATCAGGCGATGACGCCCCAACTGCCATATATCCCCACGAACCGCCACATGCGGTCCCGACCGATCCGGCACGAAATCATCCGACGCATCTCTGACATCGGGTTTGGCTTCGCGCGCTTCGTCGAGTGTGAAGTCGATTTCAGCGAGACTGAACCCGGTCAATTCGACATCAAAATCAAGGTCGATGAGACCCTGCAGTTCCAGCGCCAGCAATTCCTTGTCCCAGCCGGCGTTGAGAGCGAGCTTATTGTCGGCGAGCACATAAGCGCGACGTTCGGTTTCGCTCAGATGTGACAGGGTAAGTGTCGGGACGCGTTCAAGCCCCATGATCCTCGCAGCTTCGACACGACCGTGCCCCGCGACGATCTCGCCTTCGTCGGAAATCAGAACTGGATTGACGAACCCAAATCGCTCGATGCTCGCGGCGATCTGACGGATCTGCTTCTTGGAGTGGGTGCGCGCATTGCGCGCATAGGGTTTCAGTGATGTGGTGGCGCGATCGGCGATGATGCCTGAGGTCTGTGCGCCAGCATAAAAACTTTGATCAGACAATGCTCGTCTCCCTGAGTGACAAAAAAGTTGCACGTGGGAAGTTCGAGCATAAGCGGGCTCCTTAATTCTTGGTTTGTTCCGGATCACCTGAATAACCGATAATCCCGGTCGGGAAAATCCCCAGAGCCATCATTCTTGTGGATAGCGGGTGGACGACCCAATTTTTTTGGCGTGTTAGCGCGTCGGATGGGCGTTGAGTCCGTCCGCGAAGCAAGCTATCCGCTGATCGAGGCGTAGCATCGGCGCGTCCGGCCCATAACCGGAAGACGTTCAGGACGTAAGCGCGGGGGACGTCTCACCATATCCCATTCAGAATGGGTGGGCCGACCGCGACAAAATTCACTTTTTCTCGTGTGTCTCGTTAAAAGCTTCCCAATCGCCCGATCGGTTCGGGCTCAGCTCAAATCGCTGGCAAACGATAGCGCATATCGTCCAAATGCAATGAAGGCAGCATGGCCTGTCAGCGACGCTTCGGCTTGCGATCAGTTGACTGGCCATGAAGCAAGCATAACAGTGTACTCGAGCCGCCGGTGTCTTGGGCGTATATCGGGTAAGGGCGAAAGCATTTACTCCCGGGGGCTCACCCTCATGACCGGCAACGTCTTGGAGTAAACCACGTTCGCTGATGCGTCATGTTATGCCGTTAGCTCAGGATCGTTATTCCCTGTTCCGACACTTCCACTTCCCTGTTCCTGTCCATGATTTTCCCTGTTCTCATTGACGGAAATTCGGAGGATGGAGATTATTTTCCTCTTTTTTCAGATCTTTGCGGGACCGCCATCGTCCTGATCGGCCGTAATTTCCCGCTGGATTCCCATTTAACAGGGATTTTTATCAGAGACTGGTTCGGGCAGGACTGCGTCGCGCACCACTCTTCCTAAAATATTGATATTATTCTATAATATGCGCTTGCGGCCGTAATTCTCCCCCGTATTCCGGAGCTTTGCGGGAGGTGGTTACGAAGGTGAGGCGAGAAGCGCCTCTCATTCCGACATGACCGGCGCGATATGAGTCCCCGTCTCAGTAGGCCTCTATTCCAGACCTCACATTGTGGGCTGCAGTGCCCCGGCGCGGCTCAGCCGATCCCCAAGACCGATCGGTGCGTCACACTGCTCGATGGCGATGCCCAGCCGGCGCAGCAGTGCGGCCAGGTCGATCGCGATCGTGATCCTGTCGTCATGGAGCTGGACCTGATTGACCAACGCGGTGACGATGCTGCGCTTGCCATAGGGCGTGTCGAGATGCTCGGCGGACCCAAATGCCCGCGAGATAGCCATGGCGATAGAGGTGGCATCCGTTGCATGTTCACTGACCACATCGTGGATTCTACGCTTGTCGAGCAGCATCTCGCGGATACGCTCGACGATGAGCGACTCAAGATCATAAGCCGGCACCCGGGCCGCGGGTGGCTCGCCGTCGCGCAGTTCGGATGCATGGGTGATGTAATAGCGATAGCGCTTGCCCGACTTCATCGCATGGCTGGGCGACATGCGCCGGCCGTGTGCATCGTGAATGATTCCGGCGAGCAGGCTGGCATGCGCGGCATTGCTACGCGTGCGTCGTTCCACCCGGTTCGCGGCGATGATGGTCTGCGCCGCCTCCCATAGCCCGAGATCGACGATTGGCTGATGCTCACCGGGATGGGCAACACCCTTATGAACGATCTCGGCATCGGCTTCGTTGACCACCAGCTTGCGGTCCCGGACATAATAGCCGAGCGGCACGGGGCCGCCCATCCACATGCCCTTCTGCTTGGATGCCGCGATTTTGTCACGGATGCGCTCGCCGGTGATCTCGCGCTCGAACTGGGCGAAGGACAGGAGCACGTTGAGGATCAGCCTGCCCATGCTGGTCGTGGTGTTGAACGACTGGGTGACACTGACGAAGCTGGCCTTGCGCCCATCCAGGATTTCCACGATCTTCGCGAAGTCCGACAGGCTGCGGGTGAGACGATCCACCTTGTAGACGACGATCACATCGACCTTGCCGGCTTCGACATCGGCGAGCGGGATCGCTGGTCTCGATCTCGACTGCCAGTGATCTCTTGATCAGGGTGGCAACGGCCTTGCGGATGCGACCGCCCTGATCACTGATGCTGTCGACGGGCGGGGACAGGCTGCCGTCGTCGCGCTGGTAGGCGGTGGCGAGCAGGATACGCTGCAGGTCGTTGAGATTCGAAGTACGGGTCCTGACCCTAGCCAATCCGCGTGAGGCGGGCCGCGAGATCCGCCAGCCCACCAACCCGGGCCAACTTCATCATCAGCCCGCGCTCGACGCGATGCTCGGCCATGTGGCGCAGTGCTTCGGCGACCCGCACCGGCCGCGCCGTGCGTTTCGCGAAATCCTTCTGCCAGACGCGCGCGCCGGCGCCATCGCCGTGCAGGCAGGCCTGCGCCGCCGCCGCGCCGCTCGCCAGCGCCATCGCGATGCCGCCGCCGGCAAGGCTGGCGATCACCGCCGCCTGATCGCCGATCCGATAGACACCGGGCGTTGTCGTCTTCGCCCGCCAGCCATAAGGCACGCCGGCAATCGCCTTCCAGTTCTCGGGCAGCGCGCCGGCCAGCCGCTCGGCCAGTGCCGGCGCTCGTTCTGCCAGCCCCGCGAGCCACGCATCGCGCCCCTCGCCCAGCCGCGCCTGCGTCACCGACAGGCACAGATTCGCCCGTCCGTCCTCCTGCAACAGCATCCCGGCATAGCCGCCGTCATAGAGATGCAGCTCGATCGTACCGGCCAATGCCCGCGCCAGATCGGGCGCCGGATCGATGGCGGCACGCAGTCCGACGGACAGTCTGCGTCCGCCCAATTCCCGCGCGCAGCCGCGCGGCTCATGCTTTCCGGTCGCCACGAACAGAGCGTCGGCGTCCATCCGCGTGCCATTGTCCAGACGCACGCACCGGTCGTCGATTGCCCGCGCCGTGCACCCCCGCAGCACGGTCGCCCCGGCTTCCTCCGCGAGCCGCAGCAGGGTCGCGTCCAGCCGCCGCCGCGACAGCCCCGCCGCCACACCGGGCAGCGCGACCTCGACGCTCGTCGTCCCCGCCACGAGCCGCAGCCGGTGAATCGGCCGCGCGCCCAGCATCATCGGATCGAGCCCCAGCCGCCTGAGATGCGCCAGCGCGTCCCAGCCGAGGAAGCCACCGCACACCGGATCGCGCTCGCCCGCCGCGCGGTCGATCACCACCGGCATCGCGCCGGCACGGGCCAGACCGATCGCGGCGGTAGCGCCCGCCGGGCCGCCGCCGACGATCAGCGCAGCCGTTCGACGCACAACCGGAAAGGGAAGCGGCGGATGATCCGCACCGCGCCGGCGGGCACGCCCGCTTGTTCGAGAATGGCGCGCCATTCGGCAGGGCGGAAACCGCGGGCTATCGAAAGCTGCCCGTCCTCGCGCACGATGCGGTGTGCGCCGAGCAGCCAGGCGAGCCAGGGAAAGCCGTAATAAGCGAAACGGTGCCGGTGGAGATCGTTGATCAGCCAGCCGCGCGTCCCCATCCGCTCCATATAGCCGATGAAGTCGGTCAGTTCCTCGTCGGTCATGTGATGCGCGACCAGGCTGGAGACAACGAAGTCGAACGGCGTCGGCTGCCCCGCATAGTCCCCCGCGCGATATTCGATCGGCATGCCCACCGGGGTAACGGCGCGCGCCACGCCCACGCTCGCCGCATTGAGATCGACCCCGACCAGATCGACTGCAATCCCCCTGCGCCGCGCCCAGCGCGCGATCCGGCGCAGCATGTCGCCCTGGCCGAAGCCGACATCGAGCAGCCGGAAGGCGGGCATGCCGCGCGACGCCCGCGCGAGGAAGCGAAGCGTCGGCCGCCCGGCCAGCGTCCAGCGATTGACCCGGGCGAGATCGGCCAGCACCGCCGCATAGGTCGCATCGTCCAGCGCCGGATCGTCCATCTGCTCGTCGGTCCGGAGGCGCTGGGCGAGGTCGATCATCGGACGTGCCCGACCCGCTCGAAATGAAAACCCTCGGCGGCAAGGCCGGGGCCGAAGGCGATGGCCACGCCCTTCTGTGCGCCCGGCCGCTCCAGCATCAGCGCCAGCACGAACATCAAGGTCGCCGACGACATGTTGCCGTAGCGCGCCAGCACCTCGCGGGAGACGTTGAGCGCGCCCTGATCCAGCTCCAGCCCGCGCTCGACCGCATCGAGGATCGAGCGCCCGCCGGCATGGACCGCCCAGGCGTCGATCTCGTCCCGCGCCCAGCCATTGCACAGGGCCGCGCGCGTCTCGTCATCCGCCAGCGCCTGGTGGATGCGGCCCGGCACTTCCCCGGACAGGGTCATCTGAAAGCCGGTGTCGCCGATCGCCCACTGGATCAGCTCGGCCGAATCCTCCAGCGCGCGCGAGAAGAGGTGGCTCATGCGGAAGCCGTCCGGCTCGGCCGTGACCAGCGCGGCCGCCGCGCCGTCGCTGAACTGGAGCATGGCCAGCAATGGCTCGAGCTGCTGCGCCTCCTGCAAATGCAGCGTGCACAGCTCGACCGTCACCACCAGCACCCGCGCCGCCGGCTCTGAACGGACGATATGATAGGCGGTGCGCAGCGCCGCGACAGCGGCATAACAGCCCATGAAGCCGACCAGTGTCCGCTCGACATGATCGAGACCGAGCGCCCGGGCGATGATCTGGTCGATCCCCGGCGCGACGAAGCCGGTGCAGCTCGCCACCACGAGATGGGTGACGCCGTCCAGCGGCGCCTTGTCCTTCAGCGCGTCGATCGCGCGAAGGGCCAGCTTGGGCGCTTCCCCGGCATAACAGCCCATGCGCGCCGAAGTCGCCGGCATGGCCCCGTGATAGAAGCCGCCGGGCGCATCGTGCGGCTGGCCGCCGGGCGGCGGCAGCACCGACCAGCGATGTTCGATCCCGGACCGCTCGGCCATCCGGCCAAACACCTTGCGGGTGCGGGGGTCTTCGATCCGGCGCTCCGCCCAGTCGATGAAGAGCCGATGGACATCATGGTCCGGCACGGCGCCGGCGACGGCATTGATATAGGCCTCACTCGCGCGCATCGGCGGCCCTTCCGGCTTCGCACCCCTCCGCCCCAACGGCTACACCCGCACAAGGCTCCCGTGCAATCAGCGACCGCCCAGTTCCAGCGCGAGATCGTGCGTATGCTCGATCGCATCATAGAAGGCGGAGGCCGGAATCCGCTCGTCCAGGCCGTGGAAGCGCATATCCTCCGGCTTCATGAAGATGCCGGACGTGGCGAAGGTCGGGATGCCGGCGGCGCGATAGACCAACCCGTCCGTGCCGCCCGATTCCAGATAGGGGGTGATCGCAACGCCGGGATGGCGGCGGTGGATCGATTGGGTGATCGCGGCGGTCACATCCGCGCGCATCTCGGAAACCGGGCTCGCCTGCGGATTGCCAACCGTCTCAATCCGGATCGCGGAATCGCCGATCGCCTCAGCCAACGCCGCACGCACCGTCTCCGCCTCGACGCCGGGAAAGATACGGCAGTTGACTGTGGCCGAAGCGCGCTGGGGCAATGCGTTCTCGGCATGACCGGCCTCCAGCATCGTCGCGACACACGTGGTCCGCGTGGTGCCGACATATTCGGGCGCCCCTCGCAGCGTCTCGGCGGCTTCGGCATCGTCCGGATCGGTGGCGAACCGGCGCAGCGCCTCGCCCTCGGCGCCCGGCACGATCCGGCCGAGCGTACCGAGATAGGCGCGGGTCAGATCATTGGCCATGACCGGGAAGCGATAGGCCTCGATCCGGAGCAAGGCGCGGGACAGGTCGTAGATCGCATTGTCGTCGCGCGGTCGGCTGGAATGGCCGCCAGGATTGGACGCGGTCAGGCGATATGACGCGAAAGTCTTCTCCGCACCCTGGATCAGATAGACCATCGGCCGCCCGTCCGGCGACAGCAGCCCACCGCCGGCATCGGTGTTGATCGCATATTCGGCATTGCGGACCCACTCATGCGCGGCGGTCAGCCGGGTCGTTTCCATCCCCGTCTCCTCATCGCCGATGAAAGCGAAGACGAGGGTGCGGCGCGGCTGGTGCCCCGCGGCGCGCATGCGGAGGATCGTCGAGACCAATGCCGTAATGCCGGCCTTGTTATCGCCGGTGCCGCGCCCGAAGAAATAGCCGTTCTCTTCGATCAGGGTGAACGGATCGCGTTCCCAATCCTCCGGTCGGGCATCGACCACATCCATATGGCCGGAAAACAGCAGCGGTCGCGCGGTCGCGTCACGACCCGGCAGGCGTACCAGAAGACCCACCGTTTCGTCATGGGGAAGCCGCACGATGTCGCTTTCCGGCACGCCGGCGGCACGCAGCGTCTCGACGATATAGTCCGTCATCGCCGGCACCTGACCGTGGCTGGCGGCGCTGCGGAAGGAGATCAGCCGCTCGTAGATCGCCCGCGCCTCGCGCTGGTGCGGCGCGTCCTGCGCCACGGCCGGCGCGGCCAACATCGCCATCGCCAACCACGTCCACAATCCGCGCATCATGCCGTTTCTTCCTGTCTCATTGCGCCGCCGGGCAATTGTTCCAGCCCGGCCCGCGCACCACCCGGCCGGGCAGCGCGCCGGTCGGCTCGCCGTCGCTGAGCACCTGTGCACCGTTGACGAAGACATGGCGCATGCCGACCGCATATTGATGCGGCGCCTCGTAAGTCGCCCGATCGGCGATCGTCGCCGGATCGAAGATTGCGAGATCGGCGAAATAGCCCTCCGCAAGCGTGCCCCGATCGCGGATGCCGAGATTTGACGCTGGCAGCGACGTCAGCCGCCGCACCGCTTCTTCGAGCGGGATCAGCCCCTCGTCGCGTACATAGCGGCCGAGCAGCCGGGCGAAGGTGCCGTAAGTGCGCGGATGCGGATGGGCATTGGTGAAAGGTGGCTCGGCGGCGATGCTGCCGGAATCGGAGCCGAAGCTCATCCAGGGAAGCTGCACCTTCCGCCGCACATTGTCCTCGTCCATCAGGAAATAGATCGTGCCGACCCGGCTGCCGTCCTCGACGACCAGATCCATCGCCGTGTCCTCGGGATTCGTGCCGCGTTCACGGGCCACGTCGGCCAGCGTGCGGCCAACATAATGGCGCAGCGCCGGATTGCGGAAATCGGTGAAGATCATCCCTTCCGCGCCGGCACCGTGATACAGATTCTCCCAGCCGTCGCCCGGCCGGCGCATCTCCTCGGCAACGCGCGCGCGGATCGCCGGATCGCGCAGCCGCGCGATCCAGGCATCGGTCCCGCCCTCCTGCACCCACAGCGGCATCGCGGCGGTGAGGCCGGTCGCGCCCGCTGTATAAGTGTACATGTTGGTGGTGATCCTGAGTCCCTCGGCCCGCGCTGCCTCGATCCGGCCGACAATCTCGTCGAAACGGCCCCAATTGTCGCGGCCAGCCAGTTTCAAGTGATAGATTTCCGCCGGTGCGCCGGCGCGGCGGGAAATCTCGATCAGCTCGTCGATCGAGTCCATGATCCGGTCGCCCTCGGACCGCATATGGCTGATATACATGCCGCCGCAGCGCCCGGCCTCGCTGACCAAAGCGACCAGTTCGTCGGTCTCGGCGAAATTGCCCGGCGCGTAGATGAGCGAGCTACCGACCCCCATCGCGCCCTCGTTCATCGCCTGGCGGACCAGCGCGCGCATCCGGTCGAGCTGCTCCGGCGAGGGATCGACATCGCTCTCGCCCAATTCGTGGATGCGTATTGTGGCAGCACCGACGAAACTGGCGACATTGGGGGCGATACCCCGCTGTTCCAGATGCTCCAGATAACCGCCCAATGTGGTCCAGGTGATCGGGAAGCGGATATTGCTCTGCCGCGCCAGCGCGGTCTCGCGCATCGCCTCGTTGACCGGCCCCATCGACCAGCCCTCGCCCATCACCTCCAGCGTCACGCCCTGACGGATATCGCTCTGGCTGCGGCCGTCCTGGATCAGCGATTCGGTCGCCCAGCTCAGCATGTTGATGAAGCCGGGCGCCACGGCGAGGCCGGCGGCATCGATCTCGCGGGCGCCGTTCCCCTCTATGCGCGGCGCCACGGCGACGATCCGATCGCTCCGGATGGCGACGTCGCCGGCATAAGGCGCGCCGCCGATCCCGTCATGGATCATGCCGCCGCGAATGACGATGTCGTAAGCCGGAGTCTCTTGGGCGACGGACGGCCCGGTGAGCAGCAGCGCAACCGCCGCAAGCAAGGTTCCGAAACGTCGCATGAGCTTCCCCCGTCTTTCGACAATGCCGGGGGCCACCATGATGCGGTCGGCGTCGGTGCTCAAGCCGCCTTGCACAAAAAGAATGGCGAGCGCCTTGGGGTGCGCCCGCCATTCCTCCCGGGTCCCTCGCGGGATGGAAGTGCGTCAGGAATGGCCGGCGCGCATCCGGTCGGCCGCTTCGCGCATTTCGCGCGCGCCGTCGCGCATGCCGCGTGCGCCGTCGATCAACCCTTCGCCGGCCTCGATCAATTCCTCGTGAGTCGTCGTCTCGCCGCGCCGGCGGGCGTGAGCGATCTTTTCTTCGCGATAGGCGGGATCGGTGCGCAGCCGGATACCGGTCTGCTCCATCCTGTCCGCCCCATGCTCCATCTGGCGTGCGCCCTCTAACATGCCATCGGCACCACGCGCCATCGAGAGCCGGAGCGTGCGCCGCGAATCCGCCATCGCCCGCTCCGCATGGCGCATCGCGACGGCGACATCGGCGTGCTGGACAACGTGCGCGCGGGCGACCTGCTCGCGTGCCCGGCGCAGCTCGGCATCGATCCGGGCGCGGCTGTGGCCGGCGCGGCGCATCTCCGCTTCAGCGCGGCGCAGCGCTTCCTCGATATGCGCGGGATCGACCGCGACCTGCGCATTGGCGAGTGCGACCGGAATGGCCGGCAGGGCCGCCGCCAGTGCGTCGCGCACGATCAGGCCAACGTCGGGGATCGGCGGAACGGGAGGAACGGGCGGAACACGGATATGGACCATAGCCGGCGCATCGGGCGCGGCCAGGGCTTCGGGCGGGACCGGCGGCGCAGGAGCGACCGGGGCCTCGGGCGCCGCCGGCACTTCCGGGGCATCGGGCGCAGGCGGCACAGCGACGGGCGCAAGTGCCGGCGGGGCCTGTGTGGCGGCGACCAGCTTGGCGGTGGCGACCGGCGCGGCGATGCCGAGGCACAGCAGCATGGCGATGCCGGTCCAGGCCGATCCGGCCGGCCGCTCGCGGCTGCGCCGGTCCAGGATGGCCCGCACCCGGCGGCCGAGCGCGCCGCCCCTGGGCGCAATGCTGTTCGCGGGGACCATCGCGTTGAACCGCGCCCAGGACAGGAGCGTCTCGGCATAACGAGCGGGATCGATCCGCTCGGCCGCTTCCAGATCGGCCGCTTCCTCGGCCTGCTGGACGATTTCGCGCTCCAACAGCCAGACCAGGGGATTGAACCAGAACAATGCCTTCACGGCGCGCGCCAGCATCAGCACCGGCCAGTCGCCGCGCGCGATATGGGCGACTTCATGGGCCAGGATCGCCTCCGCGTCGTCCGGCTCGCCGAGTGTGTCCGGATCGATCAGGATTACCGGCCGGCGCCAGCCCCAGCTGAGCGGCGAGCGCACCTCATCGGCCGCCAGCAGCCGGATCGCGTCCGGGTTTCCCGCCTGCCAGCGCACCCGGTCGAACGCGGCCAACCAGTCCGGGCAGGTCACATCTCGTCCGCTGCGCGTCCAGCGCCGCAGCGTCCACAGGCCCGCCAGCAGCCGGACGCCGATCATCGCCAGCCCACCCAGCCAGGCGAGGAGAATGAGCGGTGTCGGATCGTCCCAGATGGTCGGCGCCTCAGCGGGCGGCAGCCCGCCGGCGAGGGCGGCGAGCTGCCATTCGCTCATCGGTGCGGCCACGAATGCAGGTGGCGCCTCGGGCGCGGCGAATGCGACAATCTCGAGCGACGGCACGAACAGGACGATCAGCGGCAGCGCCAGCAGCATGACGACGCCGAGCTTCAGCACCATCGCGCGGTCGGCAGCGGCGCGCGAACGCAGCATCGTCGCCAGCATCAGCGCCGCACCCGCGATCAACGCGGATTTCCACGCCATCTCGGCAAAGAAGGACATGTCCATCACTCCCGCTCCTTGGCTTCGTCGATCGCCCGCTGCAGGGTTTCAGCCTCTTCCGGCGACAGGCTTCGCGTCAGGCCGAGCAGCGCTGTCGCCGCGTTCGCCGTCGAACCGTCGAAAAAGGTCTTCACCATCGATTTGAGCGCGGATTCGCGGACCTTCCCGGCCTGCGGAACGCTCTTGTAGACATAAGCGAGGCCCTCGGTCCGGTGCTTGATCATCCCACGCGCCTCCAGCCGGGTGAGCAGGGTGCGGACCGCCGAATAACTCGGCGCGTCGTCCATCGCCGCGCGGATATCCGCTGCTGTGCCTTCGCCCAGCCCCAGAAGAATATTGAAGATCTCGCGCTCGCGGCGCGGCAGCGAATCGATCATGCAAGCCTCTTTCCTGCTACCTTTGTAGCATGTCACATTTGTAGCAGGATGCAAGTGCGTTCCGTCGCGCGTACCGGTCGTTTCGGCGCCACGAGATGAAGCGGCGATGAACCGCGCGCGGCTCAGGCGCCTTCCGGATATGTCTCGCGCATATACGCCAGCGCCTCGACGATCAGCTCCTCGAGCACCGTCTCGTCCACATCGCTCAACCGCTTGATGTAGAGACAGGACTTGCCCGTCTTGTATTTGCCGAGCCGGTCCATCAGCGCCTGATGCCGGGGGAAGCCACCGATCAGGTAGAGCACCATCTCCTTCGCGCGCGGCGAGAAGCCGATCCGCGCCGCATGCTCCTCCCGACCGCTATCATATTTGTAACGATAATGGCCGAAACCGACGATGCCGTAGGTCCACAATATCGCCGGCTCGCCCGACAGACGCTCCATCAGCGCACGCATCGTCTTCGCGTCCTCGCACCGACGCGGATCGGCCACAGCGTCCAGAAAAGCCTCCACGCTCTCCTGCGTCGGCTGCAGCTTGTTCTCGGCCATCTTGCCCTCTCCTTCCCGATCAAAGACTTTGATCGTTTCTTCCGCATCATGCTAACCGGTGCCGGTCTATCAGGGGGGATTGTCATGCGTCAGGGGCTTTGTTTCGTTCTGTCCGCCATGTTCGCCATCGCCGTCGGGCTGACCATCTTGCCCGGCGCGGACAGCGCCCGCGCTCAGGGCAGCAGCAATGACTGCCCCTTCTCTATCGGCGGCGCGAATGCGCGCGAATGCTATTGCAGCGCGCAGGCGGCGACGCAGGGCTCCGTCTGGGGCACGGACGTCTACACTGCGGACAGCGGCATGTGCCGCGCCGCTGTCCATGCCGGCGTGATCGACGGACAAGGCGGCGTGATCCGGGTCCGCGCCGCGCCCGGCCAGTCCTCCTATCCGGCCAGCACGCGCAACGGTGTCGCGAGCAGCCGCTGGACGGCCTATGATCGCAGCTTCACGTTCGAAGGAATCGACGCAGCGCCGCAGGATGCAACCGTCGATGCCTGTCCGGCCACGCCCGGCAATATGGCGATCGGCACCAGCCTTACCTGCAATTGCGGCGTGGACGCGACAGGATCGGGCAGCGTCTGGGGCAGCGGTCCCTACACCACCGATTCCTCGATCTGCCGCTCCGCCCGTCATGCCGGCGCGATCGGCGCAGGCGGCGGCACGGTGACGATCCATGTCGTCGTCGGTCGCGACAGTTATCCGCCCAGCCAGCGCAACGGCGTCGAGGCGGTGGCCTGGGCACGCTACGGCAGCTCGTTCATCGTCGAACGCTGATCGCCAAAGCGGACTTCGTTTCGGATCAGACTTAGCTTGAGCGGCTGAGTGCGCCATGCCCCCTTGCGGCCGGGGGAGAGGGGCATGGCGAACCGGCTATTCTATGCCGACAATCTGGTCGCGCTGCGCGACCATGTCGCGAACGAGAGCGTCGATCTCGTCTATCTCGATCCGCCGTTCAACTCGAACGCCAATTACAACATCCTCTTCCGCTCGCCCGCCGGCCATGCCGCCGAAAGCCAGATCCAGGCGTTCGAGGATAGCTGGCACTGGAACGACGCCGCCGAGGATGCCTTCGAGCAGGTGATGCGCTCCGGCCAGACCCGCGCCTTCGATCTGCTGCGGGCGATGCGTGCCTTTCTCGGCGAGAACGACATGATGGCGTATCTCTCCATGATGGCGATCCGCCTGATCGAGCTGCACCGCGTGCTCAAGCCCACCGGCAGCCTCTACCTCCACTGCGATCCCACCGCGTCGCACTATCTGAAGCTGTTGCTCGATGCGGTGTTCGGACCGGTCAATTACCGCAACGAGATCATCTGGCGGCGGACCACCAGCCACAATTCAGCCCGGCGCTATGGCAAGATCGCGGACACGATCCTCTTCTACACGAAGTCGGACGAATATGTGTGGAATGACGTTCGCGCCGCCTTCAGCGATGCGCAGCTCAACCGCTATCGCGAGGATGAGGCGGGCCGCCTTTATCGCGCGGAAAATCTGACAGCGGACCGACGCAATTCGCAGTCCGGCAAATTCGAATGGCGGGGGACGATGCCGCCGCCGAGCCGCGGCTGGGCCTATACTTTGGAACAGCTCGAAGATTGGTGGCGCGAAGGACGGATACTCAAGCGGCGTGACGGATCGCCGCGCATGGACGGGTTGAAAATATATCTGGACGGGCTGGAAGGCCAGAAGCTCCAGTCAGTTTGGACGGACATTGCCCGGATCGGCAACACGGCGGCGGAGCGGCTCGGTTATCCGACGCAGAAGCCAGTCGCTCTGCTGGAGCGGATCGTCGCCGTCTCGTCGAACGAGGGCGATCTGGTGCTCGATCCGTTCTGCGGCTGCGGCACGGCGATTCACGCGGCCGAGAAACTGGGCCGGCGCTGGATCGGTATCGACGTCACACACCTGGCCATCTCGCTGATCGAGCGGCGGATGAAGGATGCCTTTCCGAATGTCGCCTTCACTGTCGAGGGCGTACCGCGCGATCTCGCCTCGGCACTCGATCTCGCCGCGCGCGACAAATATCAGTTCCAGTGGTGGGCAGTCTCGCTGGTCGATGGCATGCCGCTCGACGGGCGCAAGAAGGGCGCCGACGGGGGGATCGACGGGCTTATCTATTTCAAACCGGACGGGAAGCGCACCGAGAAGGCGCTGATCTCGGTCAAGGGCGGCCAGAATGTCGGCGTCGGCATGGTACGCGACCTGCACAGCGCGATGGAGCGCGAAAAGGCGCCGATCGGTGTGCTCATCACCGCCGCGTTGCCCACCGGCCCGATGCAGCGCGAGGCCGCCGCTGTCGGCCGCTTCACCGACGAATTCAACCGCGGCTGGCCCCGCCTCCAGATCCTCACTCTCGCAGAGCTGTTCCGTAGCAAGCGCCCGGCCATCCCCTATCCCGATCCGCTCGCCGCAATTCGCAAGGCCCGCCGCGAGACGATGGAGAAGCAGGAGAGCCTGCTGTGATCCGCGCCGCCGCCCGGCTGCTCGGCCTCGCGTGCGACGCGCTGGTCATACTGGTCACACTCGCCGCGCCCCTGCTCTCGCTCACGACCCTCATCGCCGGCTGACCCCGTCCGCTTGCGTCCGCCGCGCCGCGCCCCCATTTCGGCGGCAACCGCGTTGACGCCCCGTGCGGGCGCGATTACCACAAGAACAAATCTGGAACAGAGAGCTTCATGCTGACCCACCTAAGCGTCCGCGGCGCGCGCGAGCATAATCTGAAGGGCGTGGACGTCGATATCCCGCGCGAGACGCTGACGGTGATCACCGGCCTGTCCGGCTCGGGCAAATCCAGCCTCGCCTTCGACACCATCTATGCCGAGGGGCAGCGGCGCTATGTGGAGTCGCTCAGCGCCTACGCCCGCCAGTTCCTGGAAATGATGCAGAAGCCCGATGTCGATCATATCGAGGGCCTCTCCCCCGCCATCTCGATCGAGCAGAAGACGACGAGCCGCAACCCGCGCTCCACGGTTGCGACCGTCACCGAGATCTACGATTATATGCGCCTCCTGTGGGCACGCGTCGGCATCCCCTACAGCCCCACCACCGGCCTGCCGATCAGCGCGCAGACCGTCAGCCAGATGGTCGACCGCGTCATGGCGCTCCCCGAAGGCACCCGCCTCTATCTGCTCGCCCCGGTCGTGCGCGGCCGCAAGGGCGAGTATCGCAAGGAGCTGGCGGAGTGGCAGAAGGCCGGCTTCACCCGCGTCCGCATCGACGGCGCCTTCCACGAGATCGACGAGGCCCCCGCCCTCGACAAGAAGTACAAGCACGACATCGAGGTGGTCGTGGATCGCCTCGTCGTCCGCGCCAGTAAAGACGGGGTTGGGGGCATCGAGACCCGCCTCGCCGACTCCCTCGAAACCGCGCTGAAACTGGCCGAGGGACTGGTCTATCTCGACCCGGCCGATGCGCCCAAATCCCCCCTCCCCGGCGGGGAGGGGGCAGGGGGAGGGGGTTCGGCGTCCCCGGACGATGCGCAGACGCCCAACACCCTCGCCCAACCCTCTCCCTCAAGGGAGAGGGCTTATGGGGACAACTCCCCCCCCG
The DNA here is from genome assembly GCA_964438875.1 of uncultured Sphingosinicella sp. Classification (GTDB taxonomy): domain Bacteria; phylum Pseudomonadota; class Alphaproteobacteria; order Sphingomonadales; family Sphingomonadaceae; genus Allosphingosinicella. The sequence goes on from CAYTMM010000005.1 coordinate 64,760, forward strand.
GCCGCATCACCTTTAGCGAAAAATTCGCCTGCCCCGTCTCCGGCTTCACCATCGCCGAGATCGAGCCGCGCCTGTTCAGCTTCAACGCTCCCCAAGGCGCCTGCCCCGCCTGCGACGGTCTCGGCGAGCGGCAGCTCTTCGATCCGGAGCTCGTCGTCCCCAACGAAGCGCTTTCGATCAAGAAGGGCGCGATCGTCCCCTGGGCCAAATCCAATCCGCCCAGCCCCTATTACATGCAGGTGCTGGCCAGCCTCGCCGCCGAGTTCGGCTTCGCGCTGGATACGCCCTGGCAGGACCTCCCGCCCGAGATCCACGACCTGATCCTGAACGGCTCGAAGGGCCGCCCGGTCACGCTCAAGTTCATCGACGGCCGCAAATCCTACGAGGTGGTGAAGCCGTTCGACGGCGTCATCGGCAATCTCAATCGCCGCCTGCTCCAGACCGAGAGCGCCTGGATGCGCGAGGAGCTCGCCAAGTATCAGACCGCCCAGCCCTGCGAGACGTGCCACGGCGCCCGCCTCCGCCCGGAGCCGCTCGCGGTGAAGATCGCCGGCGAGAACATCTCCCAGGCCACCGCCCGCTCCGTCCGCCACGCCCTCGCCTGGTTCTCCACGCTGGAGGAGAAGCTCACGCCGCAGCAAAATGAAATCGCCCGCGCCATCCTGAAGGAGATCAACGAGCGGCTCGGCTTCCTGAACAATGTCGGCCTCGACTATCTCGATCTCAACCGCACGTCCGGCACGCTCAGCGGCGGCGAGAGCCAGCGCATCCGCCTCGCCAGCCAGATCGGCTCCGGCCTCTCCGGCGTGCTCTACGTGCTCGACGAGCCCTCGATCGGCCTCCACCAGCGCGACAATGACCGCCTGCTCGTCACCCTCAAGCGCCTGCGCGATCTCGGCAACACCGTGCTGGTGGTCGAGCATGACGAGGATGCGATCCGCACCGCCGATCATGTGATCGACATGGGCCCCGGCGCGGGCGTGCATGGCGGCCGGGTCGTGGCTTCGGGCACGCTGGACGAGGTGCTGGCGAACGAGGACAGCCTCACCGCCGATTATCTCACCGGCCGCCGCGCCGTCCCCCTGCCCGACAAGCGCCGCAAGGGCACCGGCAAGAAGCTCACGCTCAAGGGCGCCACCGCGAACAACCTGAAGGACGTGACCGCCAGCATCCCGCTCGGCACCTTCACCTGCATCACCGGCGTCTCCGGCTCGGGCAAGTCGAGCTTCACGATCGACACGCTCTACGCCGCCGCCGCCCGCCATCTGAACGGCGCGCGCGTCGTCGCCGGCCGGCATGAGAAACTGGAGGGGCTGCAATATCTCGACAAGGTGATCGACATCGATCAATCGCCGATCGGCCGCACCCCGCGCTCCAATCCGGCCACCTATACCGGCGCCTTCACCAACATCCGCGACTGGTTCGCCGGCCTGCCGGAGGCGCAGGCGCGCGGCTACAAGCCGGGCCGGTTCAGCTTCAACGTAAAGGGCGGCCGCTGCGAGGCCTGCGCGGGCGATGGCCTGATCAAGATCGAGATGCACTTCCTGCCCGACGTCTACGTCACTTGCGATGTCTGCCACGGCCAGCGCTACAATCGCGAGACGCTGGAGGTGAAGTTCAAGGGCAAGAGCATCGCCGACGTGCTCGACATGACGGTCGAGGACGCGGTCGAATTCTTCAAGGCCGTCCCCCCGATCCGCGACAAGATGGCGATGCTGGCCGAAGTGGGCCTGGGCTATATCAAGGTCGGCCAGCAGGCGACCACGCTCAGCGGCGGCGAAGCCCAGCGCGTCAAGCTCGCCAAGGAACTCTCCCGCCGCGCCACCGGCCAGACCCTCTACATATTGGACGAGCCCACCACCGGCCTGCATTTCGAGGATGTGCGGAAGTTGCTGGAGGTGCTCCACGCGCTGGTGGAGCAGGGCAACAGCGTCGTGGTGATCGAGCACAATCTGGAGGTCATCAAGACCGCGGACTGGGTGATCGATCTCGGGCCGGAAGGCGGCGACAAAGGCGGGGAGATTGTCGCGGTCGGAACGCCGGAGGACGTGGCCAAGGAGCCGAGATCTTATACGGGGCAGTATCTCGCGCCGTTACTCATCAACCCCAAAACCGCTCATCCTGAGCAAGGGCTGAGCCTGTCGAAAACCACGCCGAAGGATCGAAAAACGCGCCAGCGGGAGGCTGCTGAATGAGCGATGAGGCAAAGCCGACTGAAGTTTCGGCGGATCGAGTAGAATTGTCTGCTCCAAAGCTTTTTGTTTCATATCGTTGGTCATCGCCTCAACATGAAGAGTGGGTGCTGTCATTGGCGACCAATCTTCGTTCCAATGGAATTGAGGTGGTCCTCGACAAATGGCATCTCCAAGAAGGCCAAGATGCCTATGCTTTTATGGAACGCATGGCTACCGACCCGGATGTGTCCAAAGTCTTGCTGATCTGCGACCGAGGCTATGTGGAGAGAGCAGACAAGCGCGAAGGGGGCGTCGGTACAGAAGCGCAAATTGTATCGCCGCAGGTCTACGAAAAGAGTGACCAGACGAAATTTGCCGCAGCGGTTGTCGAATTTGACCCAGACGGCAAACCTTTCCTTCCTGTATATATGAGAAATCGGATTTACTTCGATCTTGCCTCGCACGAAGCCTTCTCAGAGAATTACGAAAAGGTTGTCCGATGGTCGTTTGGGAAGCCCTTTTATGCCGTGCCGCCGATTGGAAACGCACCGGAATTTCTCAATGAAACGCAGTCAATTATGTACTTAACTTCACCGAATCATCGTGATATCTCGATCACGACAGGCCGGTGCTAACCAAGTAAAATGATTGCCCTCCTCGCAACGAGGAGGAAAGACGATGGCCGATCAGGCCGATACGAACGAAAGTGCAGCGATCCTCGGGGTGCTGAAGGACGCCATCTGGGAGATGAATCCAGACGCTTTAGATCTGAGCAAGAACGAAGACCTGACGCATGTCGTCCTCTTTGGCCCGCTTGATCTCATGGCTTTGGGGCGGTCGATTTCCGATGCCTTTCCCGAGATTGGCGCAAGAGGCCCGGCGCCGTGACAAGGTTGTCCGGAAGCGCGATCAGTTCCTCTTGCGTCATGCCGGCGAGCTGCTGATTCACCACGGCGGTTTGTGCTGCAATTTTCCCTTCGACGTACTCTCTCGCGATTGCGACGAGAAGCAGGACGTTGGGCGCCTGTTCTGGCGTGAACCCTGTCCAGACCAGGTTTATGTATCCTGCTTGCGGAGTTGATCCGGCCAGGAACCCAGCCAGGATATCGCACTGTCTGTCAGGGCCAAACCTATGGGCCGCGAATGTGTCGCGCTTGTCTAGGATGGCGTCAAAAGCCATCTCCCAATTATCCCGACCCTTGAAGACTTCGTTCTTGTCGAGCTTGTACGGTTCGGATTTGCCGAAACACGCACAAAATTGAACGATGGCATCACGGAGGAGGCTAAGCACCACTACATGACCATCTTCGCCCTGCTCAGGCATGTTGAATGCGAGTTCCAGTGCGCGGTGGGCGTGATCAAGGTCGACTTTTAACAGGTGCAGTTCTGCCAGCTCTCGCGCCTCCGGCGTCTCTACCTTCTTGATGTAGACAGTGGTATCAGCGGCCATGTCCAAAGCCCTTGAATCGAGCGAAACCTACTCCGAAGCGGAGACGGTGGCCCGTCGCGAGGCGGCGCTTAAGCGCGCGTTCGCCACCCCTCACAAGCCGCACAAGGCTAGCAGCGCGAAGGGTGGCGAGTCTCAATCGAAATAGCGTTTGCGTGGTGTCCCGATCAGGCGCGGCGCGAACGTCATCTTAGGCGGCGAGTTGACTAGGCCTGCGGTAGGTGAGGCGCTTGCCCTCGCCGCCCTTGAGCGCCAGCGCGGCGCGCTCGCCATCGGTCATTGAGCGGGTATTGTAGCGGAAATCGAACTCCCGGCAGTAGCGTCCGAGGTGCGCCTCGCTCATGTGGTGATAGGTGCCGATGACGCCGCGCTTGAAGATTGAGAAGAAGTTTTCGGCGGTGTTGCTATGCTTGAAGCCGCCAGTGGTGACGAACTCTTTCGCGCTGTGATTGACGACGCTGTGACCGTTAAACTCGCGGCCGAGCGCAGTGTAAACCGGGGCCTCGTCCGTCATTAGGTGCGAGGCGCGATCAACGTTCACGGTGATAAGGCCGCGAAGCTGCTTGGCGGTCACATTGGCGACGTGGAAGCTGCGCACATGGCCGTCGCGCTCTACCAGCGCCAGAACCGGCTTCTTGGGGGCAGGCTTGCGGGTGGCGCGGTTTTTGGCCTTGCCGCCGACATAGGTTTCATCGGCCTCCACAACGGCGTTAGGACCGCCCAGAGGATCGTTATCGGTCGCGCCGTCCATCGCCTCGCGGATGCGATGACAGAGGAACCACGCGGTCTTGTAGGTGACCCCCAACATGCGCTCGATCTGCTTGGCGCTCATGCCCTTCTTGGACGCGGCGAGCAGATGGAAAGCGAGCAGCCACTTATGCAGCGGAACGTGCGAACGCTCCATGATTGAGCCGGTGCGGACGGTGAACTTGTCGCGGCAATCGTGGCAGAGGAAGTAGACCGTCTGCGTCTTGCCCGCGAGGCGAGCGACGCGGACCGATCCGCAATGCGGGCATGACGGCTCGCCGCCCCAACGTGACGCTTCGCAATGAACCTGTGCGGCGTCTTCGTTGTGGAAGATCGGGTCGGTGATGTTGACGGACATGTCGATTGTTTCCCTCTGTGCGGACACTTATGCCGCAAGAGGGATGTGAAGTAAAGTATATAATTGCCGCCCGATCGGTGAGGACCAGGCCGTCTTCCGCATCCTGCCGGTCGAGGACATGATCGCAGACCGGATGGGGCAGTATGCCAGCGGCTCCGCGCCGGACATGCGTCGGCAGGCGGCGGCGTTGCTTGCCCTTTATCCCGATCTCGATCGCGACTATCTTGAACGGCGCATCCGGGAAGAGACGTGTGGCGATCATGGCATCGAAGACATCGAAGACGAATGAGCGCAAGGACGAGGTGGTGGACATGGCCGCCTTCGGCCGCGACCTCGTCGCGCGCCGCGCCCAGCTCGGCAATCCCGAACTCCCTCGCAACAGCGGCAAGCGCAGGACTGCGTCCAAGCGCGCCCTCCTGAAAGCGATCGAGGAAGCCGGCGGCCGCTGGTAGGCCCCCTACAACCCCGGGCTTCCCTGCCCCGCGCCGGCGAGCCCGTACATCGCCGCGGCATGAATGTGCAGTTATGCCGCCCATTCATGCTATAGTCCCCCCGTCCACGTGAACCGGACGCACGAAGGGGGCATTGCATATGCGTCATTTCCTTCCGCTCCTGGCTCCTATCCTCTTTCTCGCGGCCTGCGGCGTCGGCGGCACGGGGAATGGCGGCAATTCCCAGAACGCCGGGTCTCTCGGCATCGGAGATATCGTCGAGATCGTCGGCAATGAGGGCTACCGGGATTACGAGCGCCCGGACGGCACCTTCGATCGCGACGATTATCGCCGGATCAACATGGAAGTCTGCCGGCGGGCGCTGAACGACCCAGAAGGCCCCGCCCCGCCAGAAGTGGCCGAGGATTTCTGCACCTGCATCGTCGATCACTTGCTGATGGCCGACGACGATCAGCTCCGCGCGATCCGCAGCGATCGCGAATATGGGGATCGCGCGCACGGCATCGTGATGCGGGCCTGCACGCCGGTCCTTGAAGGCCTTCCCCCCGATCCGCTCGTCGCGCCGGAGGATGAGGCGGGCGGCGCTGGCTGAGCCGCGACCGGAGTTAGGGTGCCGGGGTTATGGTGACAGCGCACGAAATGCTCGTTCGCACCCGGCCCCCGCCCCACCCCTTGCCCACCCCCTTGCAATGTAGGATTTCCTCTGTCCTACGCTCGTCGATGAGCAGGAAACGCAAACGCCCCACCGAACCCGGCGGCATGTATCGGGATCCCGAAACCGGCTGTTTCGTGAAGATCAACGATAATGGCGAGCCGGAGCCGTTCGATCCCGGGCCCTATGATCCCTATCGCCCCGAACCGGAGCCGGAGCCGCACCGCAACATCCCGATCCGCGCCGATGGCAGCGTCTCGCCATTCTACACGCTCAATCAGGACGAGCTGGAGCGATGGCGGCAGGATAATCCGCGCCGCGATGCGCGCCGGACGCGGCGGGACGGGTGGACGCTGGAGCGGCAGCAGCAGTTCATCGAAACGCTCGCCGCCACCGCCTCGGTCAGCGAATCGTGCCGCTATGTCGGCCTGTCGCGGCAAAGCGCGCACAAGCTCTATCAGCGCTCGCCTCAGTTCCGCGCCGCGTGGGACGAGGCGCTGAAGGCCGCTGTCGGCGTGCTCGCCGCCACGGCCTTCGATCGCGCCGTGAACGGCACGCAGGAACAGGTCTGGCATGACGGCCGCATGGTCGGCTTCCGCGAGAAGCATCATGATCGGCTGCTCCTCTATCTGCTGCGCGTGCGCGATCCGCTCAATTATGCGCCGCTCGACGATCTGGTCGGCTGGCGGCATCGCCGCGCGGTCGAGGATCGCTCCGGCGGCATCGCCCCGGTGCTCGATCGCCTCGCCGAGGCCGAGCGCGCCTGGGCCGAAGCCGATGCTCCGCCGCCCCAGCTCGCCGCGCCCGTGGACCGGCTGGAGGGCGCGCCGGATCCCTTCGCGCCGCCCGCCGCGCCCGCTCTGGAGGACGCCCGCCCGAACCGCCGTGCAACCTCCGAAGCTCCGGAAGGCGACCCGCCAGAACACCCCTCACCCTGACAACTTAGTAAACTTAACAGAGAGGCGGCGCGGCCGCCGATCTCCGCCTGATCAGGCGGCGCGCAGGAAATGCCGCGCTTCGGCCTGCGTCTCGAACACGCCGATATGGGGATAAGGCGTGCCGCGCCGGATCTGCATCATGCCCAGCCCCGGCGGTGTGACGAAGGCGCCGCGTTTGGCCCGCCACAGCGGATTGACCGGGCTGCGCAGCAGATCGATCACCTCGCGGTTCTGCACGGCGAATTGCGATGCGTCGAACAGGATGCGGATCTGGTTCATCGGGACACCCAGATCGGCGATCGCGGCCAGTTCGGCGGCCAGATAGTCGCGCGCCGTGTCCGTGGTCCAGAAGCCCGTGCCGGTCGCCTCCAGGATTGCTTCGAACCGGTCCACCTCGATGTTGAAGGACGCCATACACCACATCCCCGCCCGCGCTCCGCCCGCATATCGTGGGTCGGCTCTCGCGCGCGAGTATCGCAGCATCCGCCAGCGCCCGCAATGCGGCCATATGTGGCCATTCCGCCGGCCAGCCCCGCATCCGCCTCCCGTTTCCCTTCTCTTTCCGTCCGCATCGGCTATTCTGCGCGTCATCGGGAGAGGGGGCGTATGCAGGATTTCGGCGATCCGGGCGATGCCGCGCGAACGGGGAACTGGCCGGTGCGGTTCGCTTTGGGGGCCGCCCTGTTCGGCGCCGTCCTGACCTCCGTCCCGGCATCCGCGCACGCCCAGCCCGCCCCGGCCCGATCGTTCGAAACCCGGCCCGCCGCGCCGGCGCAATTGGCTGCGCGTCCCCGCCCGGTCGCCGACGCGCCCGCGCCCGGCACACGGTCGCTCCCCGGCGGTGGCATCGCCTATGTGCCTGCCACGATCGCGCAAGGGCAACCAACGCCCTTGCTGCTGCTGCTTCCCGGAACCGGTGGCACGGCACGCCAGATGATAGATGCCGTGCGCGCAGAGGCGGATCGGCACGGCATTGTTCTACTGGCGCTGGCTGCGGGCGGGGAGAACTGGGACGCGGTCGATCATTTCTTCGATGCCTATGAAGCCGGATCGGCGGAGGGACGGACGCGATGGCCGACGCCACGCTTCGGGCGTGACGTCCGCCGCATCGATACGGCCCTTGCAACCCTGTTCGCTCTTGTCGCCGTCGATCCGGACCGGATCGGTGTGCTCGGCTATTCGCACGGGGCCAGCTACGCGCTCGGCCTCGGCGCCGCCAATCCACGCCTGTTCTCGACGATCATCGCGCTTTCACCCGGCATTTTGCTCCTGCCACCGCAGCCGGCGGGCGGGCAGATCGTCTATATCGCGCACGGCACGCGGGACGAGGTGCAGCCCTATGCCCGATCGCGTGACGTCTTCGCGCCTCGTCTTGCCGAACTGGGCTTCCGGGTCACCTTTCAGCCATTCGATGGCGGCCATATTCTCCCGCTCGGGATCGTCGCGGCAGGCGTCGCGCGCTTCCTCGCGCCACCCGCGCAATAGGTGAACGGCTGCATCGGCTGCGTTCCTGGTCTAAAAGGACGGAATGTCGGCGGCAGGCTTCTCGAACAAGCGGACGCGGTTCGGCGCGGGAGCGGCGGCGTTGGGCGTGCACGGTCTGTTGGGTCTCGGCCTCGTCTGGGGCCTCGCCGCCCCGACCGGCATGCCCGCGCCCGAAGCCGTGCTCGACATCTTCGATATCGCGCCGCCGCCCAGCGAGCCGCTCCGCGTCGATCTCCCGCCCCCGCCGCCCCGCGCGGAGGTGCGCGATGACGCTCGCGCCGGCGCGCCGGACCGCGAGGGGGCGGCCGCCCCGCCCCATCTGCGAAACGAAGCCACGCAGATTGTCGCGCCCGCGCCTGTCATCCCCCTGCCCGTCCCGCCTCCGATCACGGCCGCGCCGGTCGCCGGCACGGGCAGCGCGGCGGATCAGGGTGCAGCGCCGGTACGCGGCCCCGGTTTCGGCGCGGGCGGCATGGGCGACGGACGCGGTGCCGGCCGGGGCGGCGACGGGCGCGGCGGCGGCGGCGAAGGCGGACGTGGCGGGCTCGGCCGCCAACCGCCGCCGCGCCATCTGTCGGGCCGCCTGTCGGACCGCGATTATCCGCGCGCGGCAGGCGAGGCGGGGGTGAGCGGCATCGTCTCCGTCCGCTTCACCGTCGGCGTCGCGGGCCGCGTCACCGATTGCTGGATCACCCGCTCCAGCGGGAGTCGACTGCTCGACATCACCACCTGCCAGCTCATCGAGCGGCGCTACCGCTACGCACCCTCGCGCGACGAACGCGGCAATCCCGTCCCCGCCGACGTGGTCGAGGATCACGAATGGCTAAGCTATGACGATCCGCACGACACGCGGTGAGGCTCAGTGCAGCCCGCGCAATGCCGTAGGGCGATCGGACTCGATTGGGGTGATCCGGCCGGGCCGGGGCTGATCCGGCCGTCCGCGCGAGGTGATCGATGTGACGACCCGATCGCGGCCGCCGGTCTTGGCGCGGTACAGCGCCGCGTCGGCCCGCGCGATCACGCCGTCCAACCCATCATCCGATCCCCGGCAGGACGCGACGCCGAAGCTCATCGTCACACCGACGCCAGGATGGCCGGGCAGCGCGACCGTCGCCACTCCGGCGCGCAGCCGCTCGACGAAACGCTCGGCCCGCTCCAGCGCGAAGCCGGGCAGGAAGATAGCGAATTCCTCGCCGCCGATCCGCGCTACCAGCATGTCGTCATGCGCGCCGAGCCGCAGCGTGCGCGCCACGAGCCGCAACGCATGATCGCCGGCAGCGTGGCCATGCTGGTCGTTGATCCGCTTGAAATGGTCGATGTCACCGATCGCAATGCAGCCGGCATTGGACGCGCCGAGCCGCTCGGCAAGCGCTTCGCGGAAACCGCCGCGGTTGAGCAGGCCAGTCAGCGGATCGTGCCGCGCAAGACGGGACAAAGCTGTCGTCCGATCCGTCATCAACAGGAACAAGCCGGACAGAGCGATGGCGAGGTAGAGAACGGGAACGCCGGTGATAAGCGCGGCGCGATAGGCCTCCCGCGCCGCCCCCTCGGCGACCGGTCCGATCCGCAGCGCGAGCACCAGCAGAACCACTTCATAAACAATGAAGGCCAAAGCGATGCCGACGGACACTTTCTCCACCGTCGATCGGCGCCCCGGCCGGGCAAGAATGGCATGCGCCATCAAAGGCAGCATGATCAGCGCGCAGATCGGGATCAGCGCGAAGTAAAGCCCCATATGCGGCCACCAGATCCGCGTGGCGACCGCGCCGAGCATGACGGCGCCGACCAAAGCCGTCAGCAGGCCGGGATAGACGGGCAGGCCGCTGCGCTGGCGATAACCCGCCGTGCCAAGCACGATCATCGCCGTGGCCGCCAGCGTCGATCCCGCCCACAATACCGGTGGCGCGCTGCCGATGAAGTTCGCAACGAGGTTGAGGCTCCACTGGACCGCACCCGCAGCGAAGCAGGCCGCCCAGGTCAGCGCATGGCTTGGTCGCGCCATCGTGGCCCAGGCCGCGAGAAACATCGCGCACATGACCGCGCTCAGCAGCATCATGACGATCAGCAGGGACAATACGGCCATCGCGCACCTATGCGGCGCGAAATCTTAGCAAAGCCTATACACCCGCGCGAAACGACCGCCTATTTCCATGCCGCGCGCGCCATTCTTTCATTGAGCATGCGGGTGCGGCGCAACCATCGGCGCCGCCGATCATTACGCTTCTGTCCCCAATCGAGGAGAGGAAGAGCTTATGCGTATCGCATATCTCGCCGTCAGCCTGTCAGCCGCGGCACTGACCGCCGGATGCGCCACCTATGAAGGTGGGCGCAGTCATGGTTCCTATGACTGGAATCGGCCGGATCCCGCTTATGGCGGCTATTATGCCGATCGCTATTATCGAGACGATCGCCGCTATCAGGAACGCCGGCTCAGCCGCAACGACCGGATCTATCGCGGTCAGGACGGCCGATATTATTGCCGTCGCAGCGATGGCACGACGGGCTTGATCATCGGCGGGCTCGCCGGCGGCGTGCTCGGCAATGTGATCGCGCCGGGTGGATCGGAGACGCTGGGCACGATCATCGGCGCGGCCGCTGGTGCGGCGGTCGGGCGCGAGGTCGAGCGCGGCAACGCCCGCTGCCGCTAAAATCTTGTCGTCCCCGCGTTAGCGGCTTGTAAACCATGACGGCCTAGAGTTCGCCTGTTGCCGTTTCATCCGGAGCGGGAGGTGGGACATGTCGAAGCTCAAGGCTTTCGCGGTACTGGTCATCGTCGCTTTCACGGTGGACATGGTGGCGTTCGACAGCGCTTATCGGCATAGCTGGACGCAAAGCGCCAGGCATGCGGCGCATCAGGTCGCAAACCTGCACTGGACCGGCTTCATCGGCTGACGCCGCCCGCCCCACGTTCGGTGCCGTTCGGCGGACTGCGCTTTACTCCTCCACAATCTGTGCGCTTTACAGACCGGCCGAGACAGGGGGGAGCGCCATGACACGCCTGCCAACCGCCGCCACCATCGCATCGATTGCCCTTCTCGCCTCCTGCGGGCCGGGCAGCGCGTTCGACAACAGCTTCCGCGAATCCTATCGCGAAAAGGCGGTCGAGGGCTGCGTCCAGGGATCGCGCGCGGCCGCCGCGCCGCCCGGCGTCGATTTCCAGCGCATCTGCGAATGCGCCGTCGACCGGCATATGGAGGGCAAGAGCGCCACCGAGTTGATGGGCGAAGCCGACGATACCGCGCGCTCGGGCGCCCAGGACGCGACGATGCAGTGCGTCCGCGATCTGGTCCCGGGCGCAGCCGCCGCGTTGCCGGGCGGGAACGCGACGTCCGCCGCCGCGGACGCCCTCGGCGCGAAACCCGGCACCTGAATCTTATCCTCGATATCCCCGCTATCCACAGGCCGGATTCGCAAGATTTCGCTTGGCGCGACTCGGATAACGGAGTCAGCCTGCAACTTCGCAGTCAGGAAGGATCGACCGGAAACGGACGATCGGAACTGAAAGCGGCCAGAGTGGAAATGGCGGACTTCCGCAAGGAAGAATGCCGAGAACGCGCTGGATGGAGGAGCGGAAAGAAGCGCGAGGCGCAAGCCGAACCCACTTTTCCAAATACTCCAGCGGACCGGATGTCCCCGGACGGAAGGAACGCACAAGGGATCATATCGAAGCTTCGACAGAGATTTGATCTCGGTCTGAAAGGCGATGAGGCAGCGATGCGTCGGAGCGTTTCAGGTCAGGGTACCGGACGGAGGTCGCAAGACCGTTCAGAAGGAACCCAAGGGACCGACCGGGGCCGCGAGGCCTCGGCCGGAACCTCTCCCGGGACGAGCCCAAGCCCTCACCGGCGCGGGATTCGGATTCGGGCGAAGTGGGGGCCGGCGGCGACGCCGGCCCTCATTTTCTTGAGGGGGCGTAACGTACGTTCCCTCGCGTCGCGAAATGTGACGCCGATGCCGACATCTGGTGCTGCGGTTATCAGGACGTAACGGGCGATTATGTCAAACTGACCCTGACGGGGCCTGTAGCTCAGGCGTCGCCAGGCGTTTCGACGACGATCTCGCTCTTGAGCGAATTGGCGATGAAGCATTGCTCGTGCGCTTCGTGATGGAGATGCGCGAGTTCTTCCGCGGTCGGCGCGCGACCGGTGAAGACGATCCGGGGCCGCAACACGATGCGGGTGACGCCCATGCGGCCCGGCGCGACCGCGCTCATGGTCCCTTCCGCATCGTCGCGATAGCTTGTGACCTCCAACCCCGCCTTGTGGGCGACCCAGAGGAAAGCGAGCATGTGGCAGGACGAGGCGGCGGCAACCAGCGCCTCTTCGGGATCGACCCCGGCCGGATCGGACAGCGGCACGCGCACCACGTCGGGCGACGAGGAGCCGGGCACGATCGCGCCGCCGTCGAAGCGCCATTCGTGCCGCCGGCTGTAACGCCCGCTCGCGAAATTGCCGTCGGAAGACCAGTCGATCGTCGCGACATGCCTGACCATCAGTCGACGACCAAGGCCTCGGCCTTGCGCCCCGCTGGAAAGAGATCGGCGCTGCTCGCCACCTTGCTCTTGGCGGGCGCCGAAGCGGCGGCCTTCGCGGTCAGCATATCGTTGGCCGCCGGCTCCGTGGCCAGCGCCGTGCGGCGCGCCAGACGCCCGTCGATCCGTGCGCCGGCAGCGATACTAATCGTTTCATAGGTGACGTCGCCGGCAATCCGCCCGGTTGCCTCGACGATCAAGGTCGCCGCACTGACCGTGCCTTCGATCAGTCCGGCGATGCGCGCCTCACCCGAGGTGAGATCGCCGGCGATGATCCCGCTCTCTCCCTGACAGAGCTGGCCGCACCGGACATGCCCATCGATCCGCCCGTCGACATGGAGCTGCGCTGTTGTGGTGAGATCGCCGCTGATCACGACTTCCGGTCCAATGAAAGAGAGACCCGATGGGGACGATCTGCCGGTACGCGGCGCCGACTTCGAATCCTTGCGTGAGAACATGCGGTCCCTCCTCGCTCGGGCGGGACTATTGCGCCTGCCTTACGACAGATCAAGCGCAAGGCGAGGAAATCGCGCGGCCTTTCAGGCAATAGCGTCCCCGACAGCAATGGGGGCCGGCGTCGCCGCCGGCCCCCACTGTCCCGTCGCGGGTGGACACCAAGCCTGGGAGGCAAGGCAGTCCGCGAGGGCGGTTTCGAAACCCTGCCCGGACCGGGGGTCCTGGCGATGGCTTCCGGAGTCCCGTCGAAGCAGAACTTCGCAGGATTCCCCCGAGGCTCCCCGTCAAGGCCGAAGCCCTGGCGGTTCGCCGCTTGGCGGATTTGGAACTCGCGTTCCGCTTCTTGCCTTCCCGCCACCGCTGCCGAAGCTTTCGTGCCGGAGTGGCAAAATCCTTGGCCGAAGCCGCTGGTTCCGCCTGACGAGGCCATGAGCGAAGCTCCGGGTTCCCGTCGATTTCGCAGCTCCCGGGACAAGGCCCGGTCCTGCCCGACAATCCGTTCGGCCGAAGCCTCCCTTGTGCCGGTGGCGGTGCGTAAACCCGAAGGTCCCGCTTTCCGCCGAGCGGTTCCTGAACCCCGAAGGATTCCTGATCCCGCCTGTCCGGTCCCTTTCGCCCGAAGGCCTCCGGTTCCGGGTGGGCGCTTCACGAAGCCTGCCGCTTTCGCTTCCGCCAAAGGACAAGTCCGCAGCTTCCGCCTGGCGGCGGCTTCGTCAGCCGCCCCGCCTCCGCTCAGCACCTTCCGTCTGGTGGGACGCAAGGCCTCCTCGCTCGGGCTGTGGCCGGGAAGGCTCTCGTCCGTTGCCGGTCGATCGTCTCTGCCACGAATCGAAAGCTGTCATGAAAAGTGAGTCGCGCCAAACGGATTCAGCCTGTGGATAATGAGGAAAACGGGAATAAGTGCGCCTGCCTGCATGCACATCCCTTACGCGCGCGGCTTGCGGCGCGCGTCGCGCCCGCATAAAGGAGGCGCCAATCAGCTTGAAGCCGGCCAGGGGAGGCCGAGCACCTTCGGAGGTACGAAAGCGGCATGGACGATCGGTTCAACACGATTGCGGGATGGGTGCTGGGCGCGGGCATCGTTCTGCTGGGCGCCACTTTGGTCACCGGACAGGTCTTCAAGTCGGAGCGTCCGGAAACGATGGGTTATCCGATCGAGGGTGTCGAAGAGGAATCGTCCGGCGCCGCGGCTGAACCGCCGATCGCGCACTTCCTGCAGACCGCCGACGCGGCGCGGGGCGAGGCCGCCTTCCGCAAATGTGCGGCCTGCCACACGATCAACCAGGGCGGCGCCAACGGCCTCGGCCCGAATCTCTATGCCAATATGGGCGCCGCGATCGCCCATGTCTCCGGCTTCAACTATTCCGACGCCCTGCGCGCGCACGGCGGCAACTGGGACTGGGACGCGATGAGCGCCTGGCTCGCCTCGCCCCGCACCTTCGCGCCGGGCACCCGGATGACCTTCGCGGGCCTTTCCAATCCCCAGGAGCGCGCCGACCTGCTGCTCTACATGAACCAGCAGGGCGGCAATCTGCAGCTCCCGCCGCCGCCAGCGGTCGAGGAACCGGCGGCCGAGGAAGGCAACGAAGCGGCGCCCGCGGAAGGTGCGGAAGGCAATGAGGCTGCGCCGGCCGAAGCCAATGAGGCCGCACCCGCCGCCGAATAAACCGGCCGGTCAGGCGCAGCCGAGATTTTCGTTTAGCGCCGAATAGTGATCGCACACGCAGGCCCAGGCCTCTTCCGCCGTCTCGCAGAAGGTGAAGAGGTCGAGATCGGCCTGCGAGATTACGCCTTCGTCGACCAGCGCCTGGAAATTGACCACCCGATCCCAGAATTCGCGACAGAAGAAGATGATCGGCATCGGCTTGATCTTGCCGGTCTGGATCAGCGTGAGCAGCTCGAACGATTCGTCGAACGTGCCGAATCCGCCCGGGAACACTGCCACCGCCCGCGCGCGCAGCAGGAAGTGCATCTTGCGCAGCGCGAAATAGTGGAACTGGAAGCTGAGATCCGGGGTCACATAGGGATTGGGATGCTGCTCGTGCGGGAGCACGATGTTGAGACCGATCGATTCCTTGCCTTCGTCATCGGCGCCGCGATTGGCGGCCTCCATGATCGACGGTCCGCCGCCGGAGCAGACGACGAACTGCCGGCGCCCGTCCGCGTCGGGTCCGACCTTGCTCACGATGCGGGCGAGCCTGCGCGCCTCGTCATAATATTTCGATTTCGCCTTCAACCGCTCTGCAACCAGCCGCTGATGATCGGTCGCGGCGGCATCGAGCAAAGCCTGCGCCTTGGACGGCTCCGGAATCCGCGCCGATCCATAGAAAACGAAGGTGGTCGCGATATTCGCCTCGTCGAGCAAGAGCTCCGGCTTCAGCAGTTCAAGCTGAAAGCGGACGGGGCGCAAGTCCTCGCGCAGCAGGAAGTCCATATCCTGAAAGGCCAGGCGATAGGCCGGCGTCACGGTTTGCGGGCTGACGGTCGCGTGGGCGGCCGTTTCGGCCTCCTCGCGGGCAGGGTGGAAGACGCGCTTCGGCGGAACTGGGTCTGTCATCACCCGGCTTTAGAGCGGATTCGCGGCGAGGTGAATCCTTAACCTTCAAGCTCCTGATTCAGCGGCAATAGGGGCCGCGGCCCATATCGAAATGGAAATGGTCCCGGTGATAGGCGTCCGCATCGGGGCCGATCGTGATGTTGAAGCGACGGCACCCCGCCTCGTGGATTGCACGCAGGAAGTCCCGCTCGCGTCGGTCGCCGCGCCAGCCTTGCTCCACCGTGACGCGACGGCCGTCGGCAAGAACGAAAGCGGCGACATCCACCGCATTGGCCGAAGCATGTTCGGAGAGCCGCGCGCCGGGGCGGTTGTTAACGCTGCGGCACGAATAGGTGCCGAACGTCTCGATCCGCGCCACGGGCGATCCCAGGAAGCGGCTGGCGGCGGGCTGCACCGCCTCGCGCGTCCAGCGCGCGAACTGGCGGGCGACCGGACAGGTCATCGCACCGAGATTGGTGACCGGGGTGCCGATATCCTGAAGCTGCACCGCGCCGAGCGCCGAGCAACCGTTCTGGAAATGCCGGTCGGGCAATGCCTGGAAGCGAACACCCTCGCGCGCCAACTCGCCGAAACATTGCCGGGCCGATGCATCGGGCTGGACGAGACGCGGCGGCGGACCCGGTCGGGGCGGGGCGCGCGGCTCGCTGCGCGGAATACACCCCGCCAGCACCAGCATCATCGCCAGAAGAACGCCCCGCCGCATGAGACGACCCTGAGTCCGGCGCGCCCGAGGGTCAAGAAAGACGAGTCGAAGCGAGAGGCGCTTGCGGCGGACGGAATCGCCCGCTAACGCCGTCGACGGGCCACGCGGTCCCAACGCCGCGCGAGCTCTCTGCAAGGAGAGTCAGACATGACTGAATTGAATGCCCGCCCGGCGACGAAGCCGGCGCGTCCCCACTTTTCCTCCGGCCCCTGCGCAAAGCCGCCGGGCTGGTCCCCCGAAAAACTGAACATCGACGTGCTCGGACGCTCGCACCGTTCGAAGCTCGGCAAGGTGCGGCTGCAACATGCCATCGATCTGATGCGCGAGATGCTGAAGCTGCCCGATACACACCGGATCGGCATCGTTCCCGGTTCGGACACCGGCGCCTTCGAGATGGCGATGTGGACGATGCTCGGCGCGCGCGGCGTGACCGCGCTGGCGTGGGAGAGCTTCGGCGAGGGCTGGGTCACCGACGTGG
>CAYTMM010000006.1:0-19504 GCA_964438875.1 uncultured Sphingosinicella sp.
ACGAAACAGGATCAGGCCCGCCGCCAGCTCGTCCCCTGCGGCCCGTCCTCCAGCACGATCCCCTCGGCGGCCAGTTCATCCCGAATGCGATCCGCCTCCGCGAAATCGCGCGCCTTCTTGGCTTCGGTGCGGAGAGCTACAAGCGCATCGATACGAGCCGACACTTCCCCTTGTAACCATTCAGCCGACGATAACTTAAGTAGGCCGAGCAAGTCGGCTCCTGCCCACATTTTACGAACATATCGAGCGGCTTGGTCTATAAGTATGTCCGCGTCGCTGGAGCTGCCAAGCCGTCTTTTCTCCTCAGCTCCCATTCGAAGTTCGGATGCTCTTTTTGCAAGGTCACCGATACGACTCAACGCAAGTGGCGTATTCAAGTCATTGCTTAGGGCCTCAAGGACGTCTTCTGTGACATCCAGATCGCCCTTCTCTACCAAAATGGCCTTTAGGCGATACCACCGATCCAAAGTCGCCTTGCTCTGCGCGATCAGCGCGTCACTCCACTCCAGCGGCTGCCGGTAATGCGCCGACAGCAAAGCCAGCCGCAGCACCTCGCCCTTGTGCCCCCGCTCCAGCAGGTCCGCGACCGTCACCACATTGCCCAGACTCTTGGACATCTTCTCCCCGCCCGCCATCGACAGGAAGCCGTTATGCACCCAGTAATTGGCGAGCGGCGCGCCGGCATGCGCGCAGCGGCTCTGGGCGATCTCGTTCTCGTGGTGGGGGAAGATGAGGTCGAGCCCGCCGCCGTGAATGTCGATCGTCTCGCCCAGATGTTCGCGGATCATCGCCGAGCATTCGATATGCCAGCCCGGCCGCCCGCGCCCCCAGGGCGAATCCCAGCCGATCACGCCGTCCGCCGAAGGCTTCCACAGCACGAAATCGGCCGGATCGCGCTTGTAGCTCGCCACCTCGACCCGCGCCCCGGCGATCATCGCCTCCCGGTCGCGCCGCCCCAGCGCGCCGTAATCCGGGTCGCTCGGCACATGGAACAGGACATGGCCGTCCGCTTCATAGGCGTTGCCGCCCTCCACCAGCCGGGCGATCATCGCGATCATCGCGGCGATGTTCACCGGATCGGTCGCATGCGGCGCCAGCGTCGGCGGCGCGACGCCCAGCGCGCCCATATCTTGTAGATAGAAGTCCTCGTAACGCGCTGTAATCACGGCAGGGTTGACGCCCTCCGCCTCGGCCGCCGCGATGATCTTGTCGTCCACGTCGGTGACGTTGCGGGCATAGACCAGGCTCTCCGCGCCATAGACATGCCGCAGCAGCCGGGCGAGCACGTCGAACACCACGGCAGGGCGCGCATTGCCGATATGGGCGCGGTTGTAGACGGTCGGCCCGCACACATACATCGTCACCCGCGCGGGGTCGGCGGGTTCGAAGACGCGCTTCTCCCGCGCCATCGTGTCGTGCAGCTTGATCGTGGTCATTGGCTGTTCGCCGCCGCGTCCTCGGCCTCCGGCCCGCGCTGCGCCTCGACCAGTTCGACGATCGTCTCGCCGGAGGATTTCAGCAGCGGCCAGGTGCGCGATTCCGAAATCCATTCCGGCCGCGCCGCCGCCTGCCCCCAGATGAGGTCATAGACGAGGCTCAATGCCAGGAAGAGCAAGGTCGCGACGATCAGCCCCTTCAGCGCCCCGAAGCCCGCGCCCAGCACCCGGTCGATCGGCCCGACGATGGACTGGCGCACCCGCTCGCCCAGCCGCCGCGAGGCGAACTTGCCGAGCAGGAAGACCAGCCCGAAGACGAGCGCGAAGGCGAGCACCGCCGCGCCCGATTCCGTGCCGATCGGCCCGACCAGCCAGTCCCGCGCCGGCTCGTACAGATAGCGCAGCGCGACGATCGCCAGGAACCAGGCGAACAGCGACAGCGCCTCCGCGACGAAGCCGCGCAGGAAGCCGAAAACGAGCCCGGCGCCAACCAGCAGCAGCACGACGATATCGAGGGCGGTAAGGTCCATGAGGAGGCTGGTTAGTGGAGGTTGTCCGCCTTGGGAAGATTGCGCGTTCTTTCCTGTTCCTGCGAAAGCAGGAACCCAGGAAAAACGGCAGAGCTGGGCTCCTGCTTTCGCAGGAGCACAAGATGAGCGCCGGTCCTATCGCCCCAGCAGATGATCCACCAACTGCCCCAGCGTGCGATAGGAGGACAGCGCCATCGCGCCTTTCCCGCTCGCGCCCTTCCCTTTCCCCATCGCCGCCGGCGCCAGCGCCCGCGTGAAGCCCAGCTTCGCTGCCTCCTTCAACCGCAATTCGCCATGCGCCACGGGCCGCAATTCGCCGGACAGGGCCACCTCCCCGAACGCCACCGTCTCGGCCGGCACGGGCCGCTCCGAAAGCGCCGAGACCAACGCCGCCGCCACCGCCAGATCGGCCGCCGGATCGGTGATGCGATAGCCGCCCGCCACGTTCAGATAGACCTCCGCGCTGGAGAAGCTCAGCCCGCAACGCGCCTCCAGCACGGCAAGGATCATCGCCAGCCGCCCGGAATCCCAGCCCACCGCCGCCCGCCGCGGCGTCGCGCCGCTGGCCAGCCGCACGGTCAGCGCCTGGATTTCCACCAGCACCGGCCGCGTCCCTTCCAGCGCCGGAAAGACCACCGCGCCCGGCACGGCCTCGCCCCGCTCGGTCAGGAACAAGGCGGAGGGATTGGCGACTTCCGCAAGCCCGCCTTCCTCCATCGCGAACACGCCGATCTCGTCCGTGCCGCCGAAGCGGTTCTTCACGGCGCGCAGGATGCGATATTGGTGGCTGCGCTCGCCTTCGAAGCTCAGCACCGTATCGACCATATGCTCCAGCACGCGCGGTCCGGCGATCGCGCCGTCCTTGGTGACATGGCCGACCAGCACGATCGCCGTCCCGCTCTCCTTGGCGAAACGGATCAGCTCATGCGCGGCGGCGCGTACTTGGCTCACCGTCCCCGGCGCACCTTCGATCAGGTCGGAATACATGGTCTGGATCGAATCGATCACGACCAGAGTCGGCGGCGCGTTCTCTCCCAGCGTGGTCAGAATGTCGCGCACCGACGTCGCCGCCGCCAGCTGCAACGGCGCCCCGCCCAACCCCAGCCGGCGCGCGCGCAGCCGCACCTGGTCCGCCGCCTCCTCGCCGGAAATATACGCGACGCCAGCGCCTTGCATCGCGATCTTCGCGGCCGCCTGCAAAAGCAAAGTCGATTTGCCGATGCCCGGATCGCCGCCGATCAACGTCGCCGATCCCGCCACAAGCCCGCCGCCCAGCGCCCGGTCCAGCTCCGCGATCCCGGTGGCGATCCGCGCCGGCAGCACCGCCTCGGTATCCAGCCCGGTCAGCTCGACCCGCCGCCCGCCGCTTCTCAGGTCATGCTTGGCCGAAAAGGGCGTCACCACCCCGGCCGCGTCCTCGACCAGGCTGTTCCACTCCCCGCAATCCGCACACTGCCCCGCCCAGCGCGGGCTCACCGATCCGCAGGATTGGCAGACATAGCGTTTCTTCGGCTTGGCCATGACTCGAACCTATCGGAACACAAGCGGAACATCTACCGGAAAAACACCTATGGAACATGGCGGTCGATCCCGGCATTCTAACCATGTCTATAACGAGAGAGGAGACCCTGTTCCCGTGTTCGTTCAGGTCAACACCGACAATCAGATCGTCAGCGATGCCGAAGCCAATGCCCGGCTGGAGGAGCGCATTCGCACCAAGCTGAAGCGTTTCGAATCACGCCTCACCCATGTCGAGCTCCACGTCACCGACGTGAACGCCACCAAGGGCGGCGGCGACAAGCGCGTCAGCCTGGAAGCCCGCGCCAACGGCCATGCCCCGATCGCCGTCCATGCCGAGGCGGACCGGATCGAGACCGCGGTAACGGCCGCCGCCGACAAGGCCGTCCGCGTGCTCGACACCACGTTCGGCAAGCAACAAACGCACTGAGCTTGCGAGGCGGCGCGGATCGCGCCACAGGACGGCTCCCATGATCCGCGTCGCCAGCTACAATATGCGCAAGGCCATCGGCACCGATCGGCGCCGCAAGCCCGAACGTACGCTCGACGTGCTGAACGAGCTCGATGCGGACGTGATCGCGCTGCAGGAGGCGGACCGCCGCTTCGGCGCGCGCACCAGCGCCCTGCCGCTCTGGTTGATCGAACAGCATAGCGATTATCGCCCCGTGCCGTTCGATGCGCGTGACGGCAGCCTGGGCTGGCACGGCAATGCCTTGCTCGTCCGCAAGAGCGTCGAGGTGCGCGAGCGTCATCTCTTCCACCTCCCCTCGCTGGAGCCGCGCGGCGCGGTGCTGGCGGAGGTGGCGGTGGACGATACGGTCCTGCGCGTCGTCGGCATGCACTTGGACCTGTCCGGCCTGTGGCGGCGGCGTCAGGCCCATGCCATCCTCTCCCACTTGCACGAGCGCGAGGGCGATCCGCCCACCGTGCTGATGGGCGATCTCAACGAATGGAGCGCGCGCGGCGGCTGCCTGCGCGATTTCGCCCATCACCACCATTTCGCCCCCTGCGGCCACTCCTTCCACGCCCGCCGCCCCGTGGCGCAGCTCGACCGGATCATGGTGACGTCCGATCTCGACATCCTCGACAGCGGCGTCCACGCCAGCCCCACCGCGCGGCGCGCCTCCGATCATCTCCCCATCTGGGCCGATATCGCCCCCGGCGACGAAACCCGCCGCACCCTCGGCCCGCCCCCGCCCCGCCTCACCTGGCGCGCCAGGGTCAGCGCGACCTTGATCCGAAGGGAACGGCGGATCAGGGGGTGATAGGGCCGCAACAAAGTGCGGTACGCATGACGGTGAATCGTCATTGCGAGGAGCGAAGCGACGCGGCAACCCAGCAGGTCTCGTCTGGCTTAGTTTTCGCCCGTTTCCGCCCGGGCCGCCGCGATGCAGCCGGCCAGCGCCCGGCTATCCCTGATATAGGCGGTCGCGCCTTTGAGCCGGCCTGCGGTCGGCCACAGGCTGATCCGCTGCGCTTCGAGGTTGCTGGCGGCGGTGCCACCGCCGACGCAGACCAGTATCGCGCTGCCGGGCCGCTCCGGATCGCGACGCGGATGGTCCCCCAGGATCAGCACGGGCGCGACTGGACGGGTTCGGTAGGGCGATCGCACGCATGCCTCGCTGGCTTCGATCCTCCCTTGCCGACAATCATCGTCTTCGGCGAAGCCGCCGGGATGGGATCGCTCCAGCAACTGTTCCAGATAGCGCTGCTGGCCGACCCGCGCATCGTCGAGCACCCGGACCGAGATCGCGCTATCCGACTGCGCATTGACGACGCCGGTGACACCGAGCGCCGAAACGGCCGTGAGCAGAAGGATCGGTCGGATCATTCGGAAACGATATGGGCCGGGACACCGACGCACAAGGGAACGACCGGATTTCACTCGGAGGATCAGGCCAGCTCCCGCACTGGCAATGTAGGAAATGCTCTGTCACTCTCGCCCCGAATCGGGGTTTCGGCACCGAATTACCGGCTCTTTGAACCGTCCGTTTCGCACGAAGAAATCTCGCGGGCATGCCATCGCCCATTTGCGTGAAGATGCTGAAGTTTTGCGCCGCATCGTAATCCGCTCCGGGACCGCTGGAACACCCCTCGACCGTGTCAACTCAGTAAACTTAACAGAGAGAGCGACTCGCTCGATCAGCTATTCCCGCCCTCATTCTCCGGCCTCTCTTGCGCCGCTGCGCCGCCGCGCGGCGTGTCCAGTTCCAGCCAGTCGCGAAACGGCAGGCGGTAGACCATGTCCATCACCTCATATTCCAGCCCGGCCGGTACATTGTTCGATGCATTCCACAGGGCGACCACGCCGGAGCGCCGCGCCGGATCGAACAGGATCATCGATCGGTAGCCCATCACCCCGCCATGATGGCCGACGACGCGGTGCCCGGCATAATCGAAGCTGCGCCAACCCAGGCCATATCCCGATCCGGTGGTGCGCTCGCCATATTTGCGGCGACGGCGGTCCTCACCCGGCGTGGCGACGCGCGGCGCATGGGCGGCCGCCAACACGTTGGCGGGGATGACGCCGGAGGCGCCGCCCATCTGGGCCAGCATCCACTGGGTCAGATCCTCGATCGAACCGTTGACCCCGCCGGCGGCCGGCACCCGGTAATAATTCTCATTCACCTCGGCCATGCGGGGGTTGCGTCCGCCGATATGGGGCCGGGCCCAGCTTGCCGCGTTCTGGAGGCCGGCGCGGCTGATGCTGGCGCTGCGCATTCCCGCTGGTGCGAACAGGTTGCGATGCACGACCGCCTCGTAACTCTCGCCGGTCAGCCGCTCGACGATCTCGGCGGCCGCGTCGAATGCCACGTTCTGATAGGCATGGCAGGTGTTCGGCGGACAGATCGGGGCCAGCGCCGCCAGCTCGGCGCGCAGCGTCCGCGGGTCCTGCCCGTCCTCCAGCTTGTTGTCCTGCGCATGGGCGAAGAGGCCGGTGCGGTGGGCGAGCAGATCCGCCACCGTGACACTGGCCTCGTTCCCGCCCGGCAGGCGCAGGGTCGTCGTGTAGCGCGCCACCGGATCGTTCAGACCGATCCGTCCTTCGGCGGCCAGCAGCGCGATCATGTCACCCGCCACGCCCTTGGAGAGCGAGGCCCAGCGGAACACGGTCGCCGTCGTCACCGGATCGCCACCGCCCAGGCTCGTCTCGCCATAGCCCTGGAGAAAGCGGATGCGGCCGTCCTCGACGATGCCGACAGCAAGGCCGACCATCGCCGGGTCGTCCATCACCCGCCGCAGCCGCGCGTCGATCCGGGCATAATCGATCGTCCCGCCCGCGATCGGCGCGGCGTCCGCGATATCGAACTCGACAGAGCGATAGGCCGGCGGTTCCGCCTCCCCCGTGCCGCTCGCGGCCGGCGCGGCGGTCCACACGGTCATCGCCCAGACGATGCCGAACGCGCTCATCGTTACGATCAGGAACGAAAGGAGGCGCTTCACCGGCACGATTTGCAATCTGTCTCCATATGCGGCCGGGCGTGTCGGCCGGCTGCCGGTGCCTTATCCGCCAAAATCGGCAAAAGAAAGCAGCGATTCGAGCGTCTTCCGTCACCCGCTCGACAGCGGCACGGCTTCCTGTCACCCTTCCGCCATGCGGGAGAAGGAGCTTCGGATCGCGCTGATCTGCTATGGCGGGATCAGCCTTGCGGTCTACATGCACGGCATCACCAAGGAGATCTGGCGCCTCGCCTGCGCCAGCCGCGCCTTTCATGCCGGCGACGCGGATGATCCGGCCTGCAACGGCGTCTATCACAAGCTGTTGCGCCGTATCGCCGACGAAACCGGCGTCAGGCTGCGCGTCATGGTCGATATCCTCGCCGGGGCCAGCGCAGGCGGGATCAACGCCATCTTCCTGTCCCACGCCATCGTCACCGGCCGTCCGCTCGATCCGCTGACCGATCTGTGGCTCGAATCGGCCGATGTCGACAAGCTGATCGATCCGCAGGTCAGCACCATGTCGCGGATCGCCAAGACCGCTGCCGTGCCCTTCGCCTGGATGCTCTCCGCCCGCTCCGGTACGGTCGAGGAGACGGTGGACAAGGAGCAGCGCGCCGAGGTGAAGACGAAGCTGGCCAGCTTTGTGCGCGCCCGCTGGTTCGCGCCGCCCTTCGGTGGACCGGAATTCACCAGGCTGCTGCTCGACGCCTTCGATGCGATGGACGCCGCGCCGGCCGGCCCGCCGCTGCTGCCGGACGGCCAGCCAATCGACCTGTTCGTGACCGTGACCGATTTTCGCGGCCATCTCGGCCCGCTGCGGCTCAATTCGCCGCCGCAGGTGATGGAGCGCGAGCATCGCGTGACGCTCCAGTTCCAGGACCGCGGCGATCGTCCCCGCAGCTTTGCCGATCCGATCGAACTGACCTTCGCCGCGCGCGCCACCGCCAGCTTCCCCGGCGCCTTTCCGCCCTTCGGCGTGAAGGAGCTGGACGCCGTCCTCGCCGGCAAGGGCAAGGAGTGGCCAGGGCGCAATGCCTTCCTCGCTGACGCCCTGCCCCGCCATGCCGAACAGGGTGACATGGAACAGGTGATCCTGATCGATGGATCGGTTCTCGCCAACGCACCCTTCCGCCCGTGCATCAAGGCGCTCGACAAGCGTCCCGCCCGACGCGAGGTGGATCGGCGCTTCGTCTATATCGATCCCAAGCCGGGGCGGCGCAGCGTCAATCTGGCCGGCGGCGACGGCGATTCGCCGGGTTTCTTCGCGACCATCCTCGGCGCCCTTTCCGATATCCCCCGCGAACAGCCGATCCGCGACAATCTGGAGACGATCGAGCATCTGTCCGGCCGCATCCGCCGCCTGCGCCGGATCATCCGCACGATGCGGCCCGAGGTGGAGGATGCGATCGAGCGGGCGCTCGGCTCCTCCTTCCTCTTCCTCAGCCCAACGCCGAAGCGGATCGGCAGCTGGCGCTCACGCGCCAATGATCTCGCCGCCCGCATGGCCGGCTATGCCTATGCGGCCTACGCCCATCTCAAAATCTCGGCGGTCGTCGAGGAAACGGCGGCGGCGATCTTCCGGCTGGGCGGCGGCGGCGACAAGGGCCGGCAGGAGCGGGTCCGCAAGGCGGTCTGGCGGGTCGTGCGCGAGGGCGGGCTGGTCGATCCCGAGGCCGTGACGGCGCACGGCCTGAGCGCCGACGCGATCGCCTTCCTGCGCGATTTCGATTCCGGCTTCCGGGCCCGGCGCCTGCGCTTCGTGACCCGGCGGCTCACCAACATGAAGGCCGATTCGGAGGCCGATCGCGCCGCCCGCGATGAGGTGCGCAAGCGGCTCGACGATATGCTGAGCCGCCACCAGTCACGCGAGCCGCGCGCGATCGACGAAGCCACCCGCCGCGTCCTCGCCGACGCCGAAATCCGCCCCGAAGCGGCGATGTCCGCACTCGCCGGCCTGCTCGATCTCAGGACGCTCGACCAGGAAACCGACGAGCGGCTCGCGGAGGCGTTCAGCGCACTTCCCAAGGCGGATCGCCGCGCGTTGCTGCTCACCTATCTCGGCTATCCCTTCTACGACGTCGCGACTCTGCCGCTGCTGCAGGGCGAAGGGCTCGACGAGTTCGATCCGATCAAGGTCGATCGCATTTCGCCCGATGACGCTGTGGCGATCCGCAAGGGCGGCACCGAAGCGACCCTGAAGGGCATCCAGTTCAACA
Organism: uncultured Sphingosinicella sp.; assembly: GCA_964438875.1. Lineage (GTDB taxonomy): Bacteria > Pseudomonadota > Alphaproteobacteria > Sphingomonadales > Sphingomonadaceae > Allosphingosinicella. The sequence goes on from CAYTMM010000006.1 coordinate 9,142, forward strand.
GCTTCGGCGCCTTCTTCAGCCGCGCCTATCGCGAAAACGATTATCTGTGGGGCCGCCTCCACGGCGCGGACCGGATGATCGACATCACCCTTTCGTCGCTGGAGCCGGACGCACGGCTTACCGAGGAATCGGTAAAGGCTTTGAAGCGCGAAGCGTTCCGCGCCATCCTCGCCGAAGAGCGGGAGCGGCTGACCGCGATCCCGGCCTTGTTCGAGCAACTGGAGCGCGAGATCGGCTGACATCCGCCTGAATCGCCGTTCCCGTGAAAGCATGGCTGGACGCGGCCCGCTTTTTTGGGGAGGATGAGCGCCATGCAATTCCTCAAGACCCTGTTCTGGGTGATCCTCGCCGTGGCGGTGGTGCTGTTCGCCAGTTCCAACTGGAACACGATCGTCACCGTCGATCTGTGGGGCGGGCTGCAGGCCGATCTCAAGCTGCCTGTGCTCGCCATCGGCGCCTTCCTGCTCGGCTTCGTCCCGACCTTTCTCGCCTATCGCGCGCGTGTCTGGGGCCTGAAACGAAGGCTCGAGCAGCAGGGCCATGTCCACGTCGCGAACACGCCCGATCTGCCATCCCGTTCCGCGCCGCCGCCTCAGGAAGCCGAACCCCGGGCGAATATATGACCAGCCCGGTCTTCGTTGCACTCGACACCACTGACCTCGATGCCGCGCGCGCCATCGCGTCGCGGGTGCGTACCCATGTCGGCGGGATCAAGCTCGGCCTCGAATTCTTCTGTGCCAATGGTGCGGACGGGGTGCATGAAATGGCCGCGCTCGGCCTGCCCGTCTTCCTCGATCTCAAGCTGCACGATATCCCCAACACCGTCGCCAAGGCGGTGCAGGCGCTGCGCCCGCTGGCGCCCACCATCCTCACCGTCCACGCCGCCGGCGGCCGGGCCATGATGGAGGACGCCAAGGCCGCCGCGCCATCCGGCACGAAGGTCGTTGCGGTGACCGTGCTCACGAGCCTCGACGATGACGATCTGGATTCGATCGGCATCGTCGGGGATTCCCACGATCAGGTCGAACGGCTGACGGCGCTCGCCCGCGAGGCGGGGCTGGACGGTGTCGTCTGCTCCGGCGCGGAGGTGAAGGCGGCGCGCAAGGCCTGGCCGCACGGCTTCTTCGTGGTGCCCGGCGTACGCCCGGCGGATGCGGCGGCCGGCGACCAGAAACGGGTGGTGACCCCGCGTCAGGCGCTTGACGACGGGGCATCGATCCTTGTCATCGGCCGGCCGATCACCAAGGCCGAAGACCCGGACCTCGCCGCCCGCGCCATTGCCGCGACGCTGTAGACTTCCCCTTCCCGCCGTCCTATCCGCCCCTCCCGAGGAGCAGAACGATGAGCTGGCTGAACCGCGTCCGCAACAAGATCCCTTTCCTGCCCAAGCGGGAAACGCCCGAGACCCTGTGGCACAAATGCCCGGAATGCGCGGCGATGGTCTTCCTCAAGGAATATGAGGACAATCTCCTCGTCTGTCCGCATTGCCAGCATCACGGCCGGATCGGCCCGCGCAAGCGCTTCGAGCTGCTGCTCGATCCCGGCTATACCGTGCTGCCCCCGCCCCAGGTGCGCGAGGATCCGTTGAAATTCCGCGATTCCAAGCGCTATGCCGATCGGATCAAGGCGGCCCGCGCCGCGACCGGCGAGCCCGACGCGCTGATCAACGCGCGCGGCTCGGTGGACGAGCACCGCGTCGTGATGGGCGTGCAGGATTTCGCCTTCATGGGTGGATCGATGGGTATGGCGGTCGGCGCCGCCTTCGTCGCCGGCGCACGTGCCGCGGTCCAGGATCGGGCGCCCTATATCATCGTCACCGCCGCCGGCGGCGCACGGATGCAGGAAGGCATTTTGAGCCTGATGCAGATGCCCAAGGCAACTGCCGCAATCGCCGAGCTTCGCGAAGCGGGCCTGCCCTATATCGTCATCCTCGCCGATCCGACGACCGGTGGCGTCACCGCTTCCTACGCGATGCTGGGCGACATCCACATCGCTGAACCGGGCGCCCTGATCGGCTTCGCCGGCCAGCGCGTGATCGAATCGACGATCCGCGAGAAGCTGCCCGAAGGCTTTCAACGGGCGGAATATCTGAAGGATCACGGCATGGTGGACATGGTCGTCCACCGCAAGGATCTGCGCGCGCGCCTCGCCTTGCTGCTCGACTATCTGACCCCCCAGCGCGAGGCGGCCTAGGTCCGGGTGGCCGACCGCGCCGTCTCCGATCATCCCGCCGTCCAGGCCCAGCTCGACCGGCTGGCGCGTCTGTCGCCGGGGCGCGACATATTGGGGCTGGAGCGGATATCCGCGCTGCTCGACCGGCTCGGCAATCCGGAGCGCGCGCTGCCACCCGTCTTCCACGTCGCCGGCACCAACGGCAAGGGATCGACCTGCGCTTTCCTGCGCGCTGCGATCGAGGCGGCGGGGCTTACGACCCATGTCTATACCAGCCCGCATCTCGTCCGCTTCAACGAGCGTATCCGGCTTTCCGGACGGCTGATCGACGACGAGACGCTGGCCGCCGTGCTGGCCGAAGCCCTCGATGCGGCGGGCGACATGGAGATCAGCTTCTTCGAGGTGACGACCGCCGCGGCTTTCCTTGCCTTCGCCCGCGCGCCCGCCGACGCCTGCATCGTCGAGGTCGGGCTGGGCGGGCGGCTCGACGCCACCAACGTCATCCCCGCGCCGCTGGCCTGCGGTATCGCCGAGCTGGGGATCGATCACAATGCGTTCCTGGGGGACACGATCGAGCAGATCGCGATCGAAAAGGCCGGCATCGCCAAGGCCGGCGTGCCGCTCGTGACACAGCGTTATCCCGTCCCGGTGGCGCTGAAAATCGCCGAGACCGCAAAGGCGGTGGGCGCCACCTGGCTGCCGCGCGGCCAGCTCTGGGACGCAGACCTGCGCGAGGGCGGAATCGACTATCGCGACCGGAACGGCAGCCTTCGCCTGCCCGCGCCCCGCCTGCCCGGCGCGCATCAGGCGATGAATGCGGCGCTGGCCGTGGCGATGCTGCGCCACCAGAGCCGGCTCGCCATTCCCGAATCCGCCTTGCGCGCCGCGATCGGGTGGACGGAATGGCCGGCGCGGCTCCAGAAGCTCGCCCCCGGACCGCTCGCCGATCTACTGCCGCGTGGGGCCGAACTCTGGCTAGACGGCGCCCACAACCCCAATGCCGCGCGCGCCGTCGCCGATTTCTTTCGCGGCCATGTGCCGGCTGGGACACCGTTCCACATCGTCTTCGGCCTGCTCGCCAACAAGGACGCGCCCGGCGTGCTGCGCTGCTTTCGCGGCCGGCAGGCAACATTCCACATGATCCCGGTTCCAGACCATGAGCATCATGCGCCTGCCGCGCTCGTCGCGAACGCGAAAGACGCCGGCATTACGGCGATGACGGCCGACGACAGCGCTGATGCGTTGCACTGGATCGCCCGCCATGCCGACCGGGAGAAGCCGCCGGTCGTACTGATCCTCGGCTCACTCTATCTGGCCGGCGAGGTGCTAAAGGCGAACGATCAGCCGCCGGGCTAAAGCCTATTCTGCGGGCGCCACCGCGGCTTGATCGGGCGCCACCACGCCCGAGGCCCTCCCCGCGCGAACCTCGCGAATCCACTCAAGTACGCACAGAACCACCGCGATCACGCCGATCAGCGCAGTGAAAATGAACACGAAATAATAGCCGCGCTCCTGGATCATCTCGCCCAGCGCGCCGCGGCCGAGCGTGCCGACCAGCAAAGTCAGCGAGGCGAGCAATGCATATTGCACCGCGCTGTAGCCCTTTGCGACAATCGAGGAGAGCCAGGCGACATAGGCTGCCCCCGCAATGCCGATGGCGAGATTTTCCGCGCCGATCGTGATCATCAGCCGCGCCAGCCGCTCGCTGCCGCCGAACTGCTCGACCGCCCAGGTGAAGCCGGTCACATTGCTGACCGCCGACATGGTCGCGCCGCCGATCGCGAGATCGGCGTAGAGCAGGTTGGTGGCGGCCGCGAGCGCCGCGCCCAGGGTCAGGGTAAACATCCGCCCGAGCACGGTGATCATCCAGCCGCCCAGTGCCAGCCCGAGGATGATCGCGCCGATCCCGAAGAATTTGGACGCGATCGCCACCTCGTCATTGGTGTAGCGTAGCTCGCCCAGATAGAAGGGATAGGCGAACGTGCCCCAGATCGAATCGGTGATCCGATAGGTCAGCACCAGCGCCAGGATCAGCACCAGCGACCAGCCCATGCGGCCGACGAACTCGACCAGCGGCAGGACCAGGGCGCGATAGAAATGATCGGTCACCTGGCTCGCGCGCGCGCCCGCAACGCCGCTTTCCGCCCCAATCACATACCGCCCTTCGCGCCGCAGCTTCGCCAGCCAGGCGGCGACGAAGGCGGGCAGGATGATCGTGGCGATGATGATAAGCGGGCCATAAGTGGCCGTGAACTCCGTCGGGTTGGGCCGGTTTTCCGGCAGCGCCGTCATCGATCGGACCATGAAGACCAGCACGGTTCCGATCGCCAGGGTCCAGAGCAGCCCGACGGCCAGCAAGCCCCAGGTGCGCACGTGCGGCTGCAATTCGCCGGGCTGATAGAGTTCGTCGATCTCGTCGCCCGACGCGATGACGGCGCTGGCCTTGTCCGTATCCGGGGCGAACAGGCCCGCCACGCCGATGACCAGCAGCATCAGCCCCAACAGTACATAGGTCTGCGGCCAACCGATCCGCGCGGCGATGATCAGGCCCAGCGCGCCGCCCACCAGGGACGAGAGGCGAAAGCCCATCTGATAGACGGTCGAGAGGATGTCGATCGTCGCTTCCTCGTCGGCGATGTCGATGCGCCAGGCGTTGATGGCGATATCCTGTGTGGCGCTGGTGAAGGCGCCGATGCCGGCGAGCAGGCTGAACAGGCCGAGCGAGCTTTTCGGATCGAGCAGGCTCATCGTGACGAGAATGATGCCGAGCAGAAGCTGTGCCGGCGCGATCCACTGCTTGCGCTTGCCCAGCCGGCGCAGGAACGGGATGTCGACCTTGTCGACCAAAGGCGACCACAGGAACTGGAACGAATAAGCGAGCCCAATCAGCGAGAAGACGCCCATCGTCTCGAGATCCACTTCCGCCTCGGTGAACCAGGCGTAGAGCGTGCCGAGGAACAGCGCGAACGGCAGGCCCGAAGCGAATCCGAACAGCGCCATGAAGCCCGATTTCGGATTGCGCAGCGAACGAAACAGGCTGCCCCAACCGGGTTTCTGTGCCGCACTCGTGGTCATGCTTGTTTCTCCGTTCGCCTTTGCCGGACCCTAGCGGTTCGCCGCATCATTACTAGGCCGATGAGAGCCGCCCGTCGCTTGCCTTACGTTCGCGTAAGGCGCACAATCGTCGCATGGACATGTCGGCCCGCCGCACGCCCACTTCTGGCCAGCTCGCCCTCGCCCGCGCGATCGCGGCGGGCGAGAATGCGCATGGCGATGCGATCACCACGATTCCCGCCTCGGTCTACACCGATCCGGCGCGCTTCGCGGCGGAGAAGGCGCGGCTGTTCGACCGATTACCGCAGGTCATCGCGCCCTCCGCTTTGCTGGAGCCGGGAAGCGCCGTGCCGCATGACGGCTTCGGCGTCCCGCTGCTGCTGACCCGCGACAAGGCTGGACAGGCCCATGTCTTCTGGAACGTCTGCCGGCATCGCGGCACCCGGCTGGTGGAAGGCCAGGAGGTGCAGTGCGCGCCGATGCTGGTCTGCCCCTATCATGCCTGGAGCTACAAGCTGGACGGGCGGCTGGCCGGCGTGCCGCGTCCCGAGACCTTTCCGGGGCTCGACAAGGCCGCGCACAATCTTGTCGAGCTGCCTTCCACCGAGGCGGGCGGGCTGATCTGGTTCGCGCGCGAGGTGAGCAATTTCGAGGATGCGGCCACGCTCGCGCCCGAATTCGACGCGTTCGGGCTGGCGGGACACCATCTCTACCGCCGCCGCGTCCATGACGTCGCCTCCAACTGGAAGCTGATCATGGACGCCTTCCTGGAAAGCTATCACGTCCAGCGGCTGCACGCGCCGACGATCGGCAAGTTCTTCGCGGACGGGATCACGGCGGCGGACAAGATCGGCGTGCACCAGCGGTCCGCCGTCGGCCGCGCCGATTATCTGGCCAATATCGACCCGCAGGACTGGCCGGCGCTGCGCGCCGCGATCACCTTCGCCTATCAGCTCTTTCCAGCGACCGTGATCGTGGTCAGCCCCGATTATGTGAACGTGATGACGCTGATGCCGCAGGCCGAGGACCGCACGCTCGTCGAGAATTTCATGCTGATCCCGGAGCCGCCACAGACGGCGGAGGCTGAGGCGCATTGGGCGAAGAGCTGGAAGCTGCTCGACGAAGGCACATTCGGCGGCGAGGATTTCCGCGCGGCGGCGCTCGGCCAGAACGGCCTTTCCTCCGGATCGATCGCGGAGGTGACGCTCGGCACGCTGGAAACCGGCGTCCGCGATTTCCACGACGAGGTGGAAAAGGCGCTGGCTTGAAGCGCCGTACGTCGCAGCCTTCGATCTACCTTGCCCTGTCGCGTTCCACATTCGGAAAGACGAAGCAGGCGCCGGCGGCAAAGAACAAGGCGATAAAGAGAAACATTCCGGCCGTCCCATAGATCGCAATGTCAGACTTGGAGATGTCCGCGCGCAGACGGGCCGTGGCGGGATCGGAGGGCAGGTAAACAACCTGATGGAGCCGCTCCGCACCAAGACGAGGGATATGGATGATCTCCGGCTGGAAGATCGCTTCGGAACGACCCGGCCGTGTGACGAACATCGAAACCTGATAGGTGGCGCCGCCCACCTCGTAAGAGACATAGAGCCGATCGGACTCGCAGCCATCGTCCCCGGAGCAACTCCCGCTTTCCAGCCGCAGAAACTCGCCCTGCGCAAGCCGCCCTTCGGCGATGATCCGGTCGGTCTCCAGATCGTAGCGATAGCCGAGAAAGACCACCAGCAATGCAATGGCCGCCGCAAAAGCGGCCGCGCCGAGCAGGATCTTGCGGGGTTGAAAGCCGTGATCCATGCCTGCCCCCTGTGAAAACAGGTGAAATCTGCGCTCGAAACGGAAGGCGGTCAATGGAGGCGCGCAGCTCAGCCTTCGCGCAATATATCCTCGGTTTTGCGGATGCTTTCGGGGCGGCCGACATCGAACCACAGACCCTGGTGAACGGCGCCGAAGCAGCGGTCCGCGGCAATCGCACGGTCCCAGAGCAGATTGGTGCTGAACGCCCCCTCTGGTAGCTCTCCTGCGAACAGGCGCTTCGAGACAAGCTGGATGCCGGTATAGACGAAGGGCGCGACGCCGTGCGGCCTGCGGCGGCGCAGCTTGCCGGTCGCGCTCATGTGGAAATCGCCGCGCCCGTGGTGGCAATTGGCGCGGGCAAGCGGAACGAGCAGCAGCAGTGCGTCCATCCGCGCATCATTCCAGGCGGAGGCGAGCAGCTTCAAGGCGTCAACCGGGCCATCGACCCACAGATTGTCCGAATTGACGACCAGGAAGGGATCGGCGTCGATCAGCGGCAGCGCCTTGACCAGGCCGCCGCCGGTTTCGAGCAATTTCTTCCGTTCATCCGAGATCGTGATCTCAATGCCTTGTATACGATTCTTCAGATGTGCTTCGATCGCATCGGGCAAGTAATGGACATTGACCACTGCCTTTTCGACGCCCGCCGCGCGCAATCGATCCAATGCATGATCGATCAGCGGCTTGCCGGCGACCTCGATCAACGGCTTGGGCCGGGTCGCGGTCAGCGGGCGCATGCGCTTGCCGAGCCCGGCGGCGAGTACCATCGCAGTGTCGGGTACGGCGATGCCCGGGTCCGGGCGCAGCGCCAGCGGCTTGCGATGGCGGCTCATGCCGGCAGCTCGTTCGCCCAGGCGGCGGCGCGGGCCAAAGCGGGCACGTTCGCGTCGAACCAGGCGCGCACCGGCGCCAGGGAGGGATGCGTCAGGTCGCGCTCCAGCAAACCCCACATGCGGGGCTGGAACGCGCCATAATGCGGCTTGCCGTCGCGCTTCCAAAGGCGGGTGAAGACGCCAATGATCCGGGTGTTACGCTGCGCCGCCAGCGCCCAATAAGCACGTTCGAAATCCGTGCCTTGCTTCGTCTTCTTCATATAGAGATCGATCATATCCCGTTCGATGTGCGGGGAAACGTCGCGCCGCGCATCTTCCAGCACGGAGACAAGATCATAGGCCGGATGACCGGTCACCGCGTCCTGGAAATCGAGCAGGCCGAAATGACGCACTCCCCCGCGTCCGGCGACCAACATCACATTCTCGGCATGGAAATCGCGCAGCACCGTGACCGGGCCAAGCCCGTCTTCGGCAACCGGCACGAGCACGTCGCGCCAGGCCGCATCCCAGCCCGTCCGATCGACATCGAGAGCGAGGGCCGGACAGTACCAGTCGAGGAACAGGCTGATCTCGTCCAGCCACAGATCGAGACCGTGCGGCCGGAGCCCTGGCATGGGCGGTTGGGCATGAAGATGCGCAAGCAGATCGACGGCAAGCGTGTAAAGCTCCGCCTCCCGCTCCGGCGCGGCGTCCGCCGTCTCGCGCAGCCGTACATCCCCGAAATCGTCGATCAGCAGCAGACCCCGCTCCAGATCGCGCCCAAGGATCGCCGGCGCGGACAGCCCTGCATCGCACAGCCATTCGGCGACCGAGACGAAAGGACGCGGATCCTCATGCGGCGGCGGGGCATCCATCAGCACCGCAGTTTCGCTTCCCTTGTGTATCCTGAAATAGCGGCGGAAGCTGGCATCGCCCGCGAGCGGACGGATTTGGGCGCCACCCCAGCCGCAATCGGCGAGAAAGGCTGGCGCATGTTCGGGGGGAATCATTTTGGTGGCCACCTGGACCCCCAAGCGGGCGGCACCTCTGCTGTCAAGGCGCGCGCGCCCTCAGCGTCCGCCAGCCTCAGCCGAAGCGTTTGCGGCCAGAGCCGAGGCAGCCGTTCCGGCCATTCGATCAGCAGCGCACCCACGGCGAGGAAATCGTCGAGTCCCAGTTCCTCCAGTTCGTCCGGTCCTTCGATCCGATAGAGATCGACATGGGCGACCGGCAGGCGCACGGCGGGCGGATCGTAAGGCTGGACGATGGCGAAGGTCGGGCTCGGCACGTCGCCGTCATGTCCCAACCCGCGCAGCAGTCCACGCGCCAAGGTCGTCTTGCCCGCGCCGAGCGGACCGAAAAGCGCGATCACGTCGCCGATACGGAGCAAGAGTGCGAGCGAGACGCCGAAGGCCTCGGTGGCTTGCGGGTTCGGGAGCGGGATCATTTCAGACATTCGAGCCGACTGCCGTCCTCAAGTCGTGATTGCGAGCGCAGCGAAGCCATCCAGCCCGTGGCGATCCAATGCTCGTTGGGTTGCTTCGTCGCTGCGCTCCGCGCAATGACGATGTACTGCGTCATCGTCACTCCGCTTCGTCCCCTGCGGGGTAATCGGCCTGCTGACTGGTGGTTCTCGGCAAACGGATGGTGACCACCGTCCCCTTCCCGGGCGCTGATTCGAGAGCGATTTCGCCGCCATGCGCCTCGACGAACTGACGGGCGAGCGGGAGCCCGAGACCGACGGCGGCGGCATCCTCGGTACGCCCATCCACGGTGCGGTGAAAACGGTCGAAAACGCGGGCCTGATCGGCCGGCGCGATGCCCCGGCCATTGTCGGTGACGATCAGCCGCGCCTCCCGCGCATCGCCTTCGGCACGCAGCGTCACCTGGCCACCCTCGTCCGTATAGCGCAGCGCATTTTCGACCAGATTGCCGAGCGCCTGCCCAAGACGACGGGTGTCACCAGTGACGATGCCGACGCCAGGATCGATATCGGCGACCAGCCCGATCTTCTTGCGCGCCGCCTGATCGCGCGCCGCCGCCGCTGTCTCCTCGCACAAGGAAGCGAGGTCCACCTCGTTTTCTGCGAGCAGCAGACTGCCCATGTCGCTTTGCGTGAGATCGAGCACATTGTCGATCAGCGCGCCCAGGCGCGCAACGCTGTCCAGGATCGCGGCGACATAATCGGAGGCCTGATCGGGCAGCGTCCCGGCATAGCCCGCCGCCAGCATCTCCGCGAAACCGCCGATCGAGGTAAGCGGCGTCCTGAGCTCGTAGCTCATATTGGATACGAAAGCGGTCTTGAGCCGGTCCGCCTCCTCCAGCGCGTCGGTGCGTTCGCGCAGCGCCGCCTCGACCTTCCGGCTGTCGGTGATGTCGAGCATGATGAAGAGCGCATTGCCGTCCGGCAACGGCACGGAGGCGAATTCGAACTCGCGCCCGTCGATCAGGGAGACGCGACCGGAGCGCTGCTTGCGCTCCTGCGTGGCGCTGCGTACCAGCTCGCGCACCAGGCCGGCATGGTT
>CAYTMM010000006.1:19514-56460 GCA_964438875.1 uncultured Sphingosinicella sp.
CGCCGCACCTTGCCGCGCGGCTGAAGCGCGCCAACCATGCCGGCCTGGTGCGGCGTGATCGCATCGACCCGTGGATGGGCGGCGAGTGCGGCTTCTTCGAAACCCCACAATTCGCGGAAGCGATTGTTCCACAGACTGAGCCGTCCGTCCGAGGAGAAGACGGCAATCGCCTCGAACAGATTGTCGAAGGTAGCGGAGCGCACGCGCAGCAGGGTGTCACGCGCCGAAGCAAGCTGGATCTGCTCGGTGCGGTCCTCGAAGATGGTGAGCAGGCCACCGTCCGGAAGCGGCTGGGCGACCACGCGCAGATGCTTGCCGCCGGGCAGAAGCCAGTCTTCCTCGTCAGCACCCGGCTCGCTGATGAACCAGTCGCGCCGTTCCGCCTTCCATTCGGGAAAATCGCGTACTTCGGGCAGTTTTCCGGCCTCGCGCATCGCATCGATCACCCGATCGAATTCGGGACGATCGCCCAGAAACTCGGCCGGCAGCGCGAACAGCCGTGCGAAGGGCTGGTTGAAGAAGATCAGGCTCCGGTCGCGGCCGAACTGGGCGACGCCGGCGGAGAGACGGTCCAGCATATCGCGCTGCGCACGCACGAAGCGGACAAGCTCGGCGCGGGCCTCCTCCTGATCCTCGACGTCGATTGCATAGCCGGCGACACCGGTATCTCCCAAAGGTACTTCGACGACCCGCATCATCCGACGCTGGCCGGCGATGGTGACCGGCACGGTGCGGTGTGCACTCTGCTGCCGGTCTCGCACTACGGCCGCGTCGAGCCGTGGGCTTTGCCCGTCCGCTTCGTCGATCAGCTCGATGCCCTGACGTATGACGGCGGCGGCATCCTCGGCCTCGACTGCGGCGACATAGGCTGTGTTGACCATGGCCAGCGTCAAGTCCGGCCCGCGATGCCATACCGGGAAGGGCGCGACCTCGATCAGCCGCGACAAGGCATCCAGCGCCGCCGTGCGCCGATCGAGCCGGGCGCGCAGCACCGCCGCCTGTCCCTCCGCCTCGGTGACGTCGTGGAACCAGAGCAGGGCACCGCCTGCCGGGCATCCTGCAGGTGCCGGCCCGGCCTCGATCCGGAAGACTCGCTGGGTGCCCTGCGGACGCAGCGTCGCGCCGAACCGCTCGCCCGCCGCGGCGGCGGCAATCCCGGCTTCCAGCAAGACTATATCCTCGCCGGACCAGGGCCCGCCGGGTGCAGCGAGATCGCGCCACGTTTCCGGAAGGATATCGAGGCCAAATAAGCCGGCCAGGCGATCAGAGCCGTCCAGCCGTCCCTCGACGTCGATGAGCAGCGGCAGCGCCGCGCCTGCACCGAGCAAGGCGGCAAGCCGGCGATTCTCGTCCAGAACCGCATCCGCCGCTGTCGCCTGCGCCCGCGCCCGCAGCGCCGCCCACAAAGCCACGGCAAGCCAGGCGCCGGCAATCAGCGCGAGAAGAGCAGCAGCATATGTCGGCAGGACCATCGCGACTGTCTAGACGCGCCGTTCAGGATGCGGAAGCCGTGGATCACGCCTTTCGTCGGGCCAAGAGACGATCCCCGCCGTTATCGATATCGAGTCCGGAACCCACCCTGCAGGACATGAAAAAGGAGCGGACCGAAGCCCGCCCCCATTTTTTGACCGTTGACGATCGCTCAGAGCGGCAGACGGTCCAGGCTCACACGGACACCGCCGTAGAAATAACGGCCCACCGCCGACACCGGATAGAAGCTGGCCCCGATGTCGGGCTCCTGATTGAACAGGTTGTTCACGCCCAGATAGAAGTTGAACCGATCGCTCGCCATGAAGTTCATCTGCACATCGTGGGTGAAGCGCGCGTCGAACTTGGCATAGCGTTCCTCGACATAATCGGGCTGCGCAGCGAAAGTCTGCCGCGAATAGCGCAGGGTCGGGCTGAAATAGTTGACCCGCCACGTCAACGCGACATTGTCAAGCGACCAGGTCGTATTGAAATTGACCGTCCAATTCGGAATGTCGACGGTGTTGCGCTCGTTGACGACAACGCCGCCGATCACCGGCAGCCGCTCGTAGCGCAGCAAGCGATTGCCACGCAGGCGGAAATCGAACGTACCAATCGAATCAGTCCGTACCCGGTAATTGGCAGCGAAATCGATGCCCGACGTGCGGAATTCCGCCACATTCTGCGGCAGTGTCCGGAAACCGGAGATCACGCCGGGAGCAAGCGGATCACCGCCCGGCCGCCGATCGATCGCATCGCAGAACGGATTCGGACGCGGCTGGTCGACGCACAGATTGGCGAGAATCTGACCGGACGGCGTCGACACGGCGTCCCCGATCCGCACGTCATAATAATCGGCCGACAGAGTCAGGCCGGGGATGAAGCGCGGCTGCAGGACGACGCCGGCCGTGAGCGTTTTGGACGTTTCCTCCTGCAGATTGGGATTGCCGCTGACGAGGCCCGGAACCGTAGCGCTGAGCGCACCGGTGAAGGCCGCCTGCTGCGCGGGCGTCAGGCCAAGCTCGGACAGGATCGCCGCGCAGTTGCCGGGGCGCGAGTCAGTACCGTCGTTGATCCGCGACGGGCTGCACGGATCGGCGAACGATCCGAAGCTTTGCGATTGCGGTCCGAACAACTCGGCGATGTTCGGCGCGCGGACCGCCTGAGTATAGGTGCCCCGGAACCGGATGTCGCGCACCGGCGCCCAGATCGCGCCCACCTGCCAGGTGAACGTGCTTCCCACCGTGGAATAATCTGAATAGCGCACGGCACCATTCACGATGAGATCGTTGAAGAAAGGCCGATCGCTCACGATCGGGATCTGCAATTCACCGAACACTTCCTTGACGTCGAAGCTGCCGACGGTGGGGAAGAGTTGATTGCCGAAGACCGGATAGTTGATGCCGATCGGGTCCGGCTGGTTGCTGGAGCTTTCCTTGCGATATTCAGCACCAAGCGCGAAGCCGATCGGGCCGCCCCACAGGCGGGCATTACCCAGATTGCCGTCGAGAACGGCAGTGGCGACGTGCTGTTCCAGCCGTGAACGATCGTTCGCCGAGGTCGTGATCCAGTTAATCGCCGCCTGATTGCCGGCGGCCGCATTGTCGACGAACGGATTGAAGGGAACACAACCGCTGTTCGCGCCCGGCGTGAAGGACAGCCCCAGCGCGGTCCCCGGATCGTTGAAATCGAAGTTGAATTGCTGATTGCTGTTGCCGACCGGCTGGACGTTCGAGCGGCAAACAATCTGGCCGTTCACCTCAATCGCGTCGATCGCCGCATAGAAGCGGTCGTTGAAGCGGTAATTGGTCTGGAATGTTCTGTTGTCCGTCCGGCCATAGACATAGGACACATCGAAGCGGAGATTTTCCGCCAGATCGGCCCGAACCCCGACGACACCGCGATAGGTCTGGCGGGTCGCGGTCTCGCCACGCCGGCCCAGATCGAAATTGTCGCGGCCCGTGATCAGTAGGCCGAAGGCCGGCACGCCGACATCGTCGATCGCCTGGCGCAGCGTCGGCGAGATAAAGGCATTGTCCGATGGGATGACCAGAAAGAAATCAAAACTCGGCTGGTTCTCTGTCTCCGACACGATCCGCACATATTTCGCCTGCGCGTAGAAATTGACGCTGTCGGTGATGTCATAGTTGAATAGCAGGTTCGCAGCATAACGCTCGACCTGCGGCAGCACGTCGCCGCTGTAGGTCGAGACCGGCGTACCACTGCCACCCACCTGGAAGATGTCGCCGATGAACCGGCCCTCATCCCAGACCTGGCCCTCGCCGAAATAGTCGGGAACCGTGTCGAGGTCGACGTCGATCGCGCTGACCGCGTTGGAATCAAAATAGCGCACGTCGCATTCGGGCACCAAGTCCGGCACGTTGGGATCGTCCGGGAAGTCGGCCTGATTGCGGTAAAAGCCGCACAGCCCGTTCTGTGTCAGGAAGCGGCGCGTGCCGCGCCCAAGCGCGCTTTCGCGGCTATATTCGAGGGAGACAGCAACATTGCCTCGCCCACCGCCGAAATTGGTGCCCGCGGTCAGGGCAAGGAGCTGATTGGCCGCATCGCCGCGCTGGCTGATGCCGCTCTGGCCGCGAATGGACAGGCCTTCGAAGTTACGACGCAGGACAAAATTGACCACGCCGGTGACAGCGTCCGCGCCGTAGATGGCAGCAGCGCCAGTGACGATGTCGACGCGCTCGATCAGCTCGATGGGAATGGTGTTGATGTCGATCGACGCGCTGCCCGGCGTGCTGGCGACGTGGCGGCGCCCATCCACCAGAACCAAGGTGCGTTGCGTACCCAGGTTACGCAGGTTCAGCAGGTTGAGGCCGACCTGACCGATGCCGGCATTGGTGCCGGACGTGTCGTTTGCGGTCGTAGACCCAGAAAGAGCCGGATTTTCCGCCAGGAAGTCGGTGAGATTGGTCACGCCGGCGGACTGGACATCATCGCGCCCGATCGAAATGACCGGATTGGGCTGAGTATATTGCGGCGTATTCCGGATGCGCGTGCCGGTCACGACGATCGCGCCATCGTCCTGAAAGGACGCGCTTTCCAGTTGCGACGGCGCTGCGTCCTCTTCCTGATTCTGCGCCATGGCAGGGGCGGCAAAAACCGTCGCTGCCATGGCAAAGATCGACGCCGAGGCGGCCAACATACGCGAAGCACTCATGAGCATCCCCCTTGTTCCGCAGCCCTTATGCCGCGTCATAACCGAGGAAGGCTAGTCGTCCCTTACAGGCATAGCAAAAGCTTCGGGCCGCGCGCGACAATTAAATCCCGACCTGTAGCAGGTTTGCAACATCTGGAACGATGGCCGGGCGCACATGCGCCCGGCGATACGATTAGTAGCGATAATGATCGGGCTTGAACGGTCCTTCGACCGGCACGCCGATATAATCGGCCTGCTTCTGGGAAAGCTTGGTCAGTTTCACACCCAGCTTGTCCAGATGGAGCGCCGCGACCTTTTCGTCGAGATGCTTGGGCAGGACATAAACCTCGTTCTTGTATTCATCGCTCTTGGTCCACAGCTCGATCTGCGCCAGCGTCTGGTTGGTGAAGCTGGAGCTCATCACGAAGCTCGGATGTCCGGTCGCATTGCCCAGGTTCACAAGGCGACCCTTGGAAAGAACGATGATCTTCTTGCCGTCAGGAAATTCGACCTCGTCGACCTGCGGCTTGATCTCGGTCCACTTGTAGTTTGCAAGGCCGGCGATCTCGATCTCGCTGTCGAAATGGCCGATGTTAGAGACGATCGCCATATTCTTCATCGCGCGCATATGCTCGACGGTGAGCACCGCCTCGTTGCCGGTGGCGGTGACGAAGATGTCGGCGCGGGTCGCCGCCTCTTCCATGGTCACGACCTCATAGCCCTCCATCGCCGCCTGCAGCGCGCAGATCGGATCGACCTCGGTCACCAGCACGCGCGCGCCGCCATTGCGGAGCGACGCGGCCGACCCTTTGCCGACATCGCCGAAGCCGGCTACGCAGGCGACCTTGCCGGCCAGCATCACATCGGTGGCGCGGCGGATCGCGTCGACCAGCGATTCCTTGCAGCCATAAAGGTTATCGAACTTGGACTTTGTGACGCTGTCATTGACGTTGATCGCCGGGAACGGGAGCTTGCCCTTCTTCGACAGGTCATAGAGGCGGTGGACGCCGGTGGTGGTCTCTTCCGACACGCCCTTGATGGTCTGGACGCTCTTGGTGAGATAGCCCGGACGCTCGGCCAGGAAGCGCTTCAGCGTCGCGACGAAGATTTCCTCTTCCTCGTTGGACGGGGTGAACAACTCCTCGCCCGCCTCGACGCGCGCGCCCCACAAAGCGAACATCGTGGCGTCGCCACCATCGTCGAGGATCAGATTGGCCGTCTGGTCCGGGCCCCAATCGAAAATGCGGATCACATAATCCCAATATTCTTCCAGCGTCTCGCCTTTCACGGCGAAGACGGGGATGCCGGCGGCGGCGATCGCGGCGGCGGCATGATCCTGGGTCGAATAGATATTGCACGTCGCCCAGCGCACCTTGGCGCCCAGCTCGATCAGCGTCTCGATCAGAACAGCCGTCTGGATCGGCATGTGGAGCGAACCGGTGATGCGCGCACCGGCCAGCGGCTTGGATGCGCCGAATTCCTCGCGCAGCGCCATCAGGCCGGGCATCTCGGTTTCGGCGATCTCGATCTCCTTGCGGCCGAAGGCGGCGAGGGAAATGTCGCGGATCACATAATCGTCGAACGAAGTCTGGGCCTGGGTCGCCACGTTGCAGTCTCCTGAAGGATGAGGGCCGCGCACCGGCGACCGCATGCCCGCCCCCTAACCGCAGCGCGCGCCGGATGCAAATATAAAGATATCTTTATATGTGATCGACGATCAGGCGGTGCCCGATTCCGCCGCGAGCAGGCGGGGATCGACGCCGGCGGCGCGGAACGCCTCCGCCCAGCGCGACTGCACATGGCAATCGTAGAGCAGCCGGTCGTTGCCCGGCGTCACGAACCAGCCGTGCCGCGCCAGCTCACCGTCGAGCTGGCCGCCGCCCCAGCCGGCATAGCCCAGGGCCACGACCCAGCGGGACGGCCCCTTGCCGTCCGCGATCGCCTTCAGGATGTCGAGCGTGGCGGAGAGCACCCAGCGATCCGCCACCTGGATGCTGTCCACGCCGCCCCAATCGGCGCTGTGCAGGACGAAGCCGCGCTGCGGTTCGACCGGGCCGCCATGATGGATGGCAACATCCGGCGCTTCGCCGATTTCGATGTCGAGCTGCTTCAGCAGCGCGTGCAGCCCGAGCCGGGGAATGACCCGCCCCAGGCCGATGCCGAGCGCGCCCTCTTCGTCATGGACACACATCGCGATCACCGCCTTCTCGAAACGCGGATCGCCGATGCCCGGCATGGCAAGCAGGAATTGGCCAGTCAGAAACGGTGGCGCGTCCATATGATGGATATAGCCGGCCAGCCGCTTGCGGCCCAGCCCCGCACACCTATCTCGGAGCCAATCGGCTTGCTAAGGCGCCGGTCCAACGCCTCCGGGCAAGAAGGAGAGAAGAGATGACGATCCAGGTCGGCGACCCTATTCCCAGCACCACGCTCATCAAGGCGACGGCGGACGGCCCCGAGCCGGTCGACACCGATTCCTATTTCGCCGGCCGCAAGGTCGCGATCTTCTCCGTACCCGGCGCCTTCACGCCGACCTGCTCGGCGCGCCATCTGCCCGGCTTCGTCGACAAGGCCGGCGAGATCAAGGGCAAGGGCGTGGACGAAATCGCCTGCGTCGCGGTGAACGACGCGTTCGTGATGGGCGCGTGGGGCAAGCAAGCCGGCGCCGACGGCAAGGTGACGATGCTCGCTGACGGTAATGGCGATTTCGCTCGTGCGATCGGCCTCACCATGGACGGCTCCAAATTCGGCATGGGCGAACGCGGCCAACGCTGGTCTGCCATCGTCGAGGACGGCACGGTCAAGGAACTGAATGTCGAGGAACCCGGCGCGTTCAGCGTATCGAGCGCGGACTATCTAATCGACCAGCTGTAACTTTCTCAGGGCTGCGGCCGCGCCGGCGCACTGGCCGGTGCCGGCCGCAGCACCTCCACCGCGAACCGCTCCGCCTGATTGGCGAAGACGAGCAGGTTCACCGCGAGATTGCCGCGGATGAAGCCGTAATCGGCGGTGAGGTAACGCTGCAGCGCGGGACGACCATCCTGCGTAACGAAGCCGCGCGAGAAGGCGTAGCGCTGGTTGAAGGTCTGGATACCGGCGGCGAGCCGTTCCGGCGGCAGCGCTTCCGGCCGGGTCCAGACCGACTGGATGCTGATCGCCTTGCAGCCCTGCGCCTCGCAGCTGCCGAACAGGATCGCCGCCTGCCGGTTGTTCGGAAAGGTAACAGCCAGTGCAAGACGCTCCGCCGTACCACGCCGCTCGAAGCGCGCCCCGATCTGGGTCAACACGCTTTCGACACTCGCATAAGTGAAGGCCGGCACAACCTGCCGATTTTCCGGCGCCGCGGGATTGAAGCGGCCGGCCGTGACCTGTGCCGAAGCCGGCGCGGCGGAAAGCAGAATGAGCGCGGCGAAAGCGGCTCGCATGCGAAATCTCCGTGTCTGGGGGCAGCGGGCAGGATGCCGCCCGCCGCCTTTACCCGCGATTTACCGTTGTGCGGTGCGCTGTGCCTGCCAACCGCATTGCCGGCCTCTGTTCTGCTCCTGCAACCAGCCGAGCAAAGGTCGGAAATACTCCACCATCGGTTCGGCCGACATCTCGCGGGTGCCGGTGAACGCCTCCAGCGCCTCTGGCCAGGGCCGGGACGCTCCCATTTCCAGCATCTCGTTCAGCCGCCGGCCGACCTCGCGATTGCCGTAGAAGGAGCAGCGGTGCAGCGGCCCCTGCCAGCCAGCCATGTCGCAGGCGGCCTTGTAGAACTGGAACTGGAGAATGCGGGCGAGGAAATAGCGCGTGTAAGGCACGCTTGCCGCCGTGTGATACTTGGCGCCCGCGTCGAAATTCTCCTCGCTGCGCGGGCTCGGCGGGACGATGCCCTGATATTGCAGGCGCATCTCGTCCCACGCCGCCTGGTAGCGATCCGGCGTGATCTGGCCGGAATAGATGCCCCAGCGATAGCGATCCATCAGCAGACCGAAGGGCAAGAAGGCGATCTTGTCGAGCGCCTGACGCAGCAGCAGCGCCCGATCCTGCCCCTCGTTCGGCATCTGATTCTGCTGGAGCAGGCCGATCTGGACCAGATATTCCGGCGTCACCGACAGCGCGATCGTATCGCCGATGGCCTCGTGGAAGCCGTCATTGGCGCTGTTCAGATAGAGATAGGACAGCCGGTTATAGGCCCGCTGATAATAATTGTGGCCAAGCTCGTGATGGACAGTGACGAAATCGTCGGCGTTCACCCGGGTGCACATCTTGATCCTGAGATCATCGACATTGTCCACATCCCAGGCGGAGGCGTGGCAGATCACCTCACGGTCGCGCGGCTGGGTGATCATCGAGCGTTCCCAGAAGGTGTCCGGCAGCGGCGCGAAGCCCAGCGAGGAAAAGAAGCTCTCGCCCTGGCGGACGATCCGCTCCGGCGTGTAATTCGCCTGTTCGAGCAACAGGGTGAGATCGTAGGGTGCTTCGCCATCTGCACCCTGCGGAGCGACGACATCGTAGATATTGCCCCATTCCTGCGCCCACAGATTGCCGAGCAGATCGGCACGGATCGGGCCAGTCGCGGGCTGCACTTCGTCGCCATAAGCGCGGTTGAGGCCGGACCGGGCGAAACAGTGAATCTGCTCGTAAAGCGGGCGGACCTCAGTCCAGAGCCGTTCGGTCAGTGCCGCGAACTCGTCCGGGCTCATATCGTAATTGGATCGCCACATCGCGCCGGTGTCGGCAAAACCGAGCGCACGCGCGCCTTGGTTCGCGATTTCGGTCATGCGCGCATATTGGCCTCGCATCGGCGAGCCGACATTGTCGTTCCAGCTCGTCCACATCTCGCGCAGTTGGGCCGGATCGCGGACCGTGCCCATCCGTGCCTCGATCTCGTTGCCGGTCAGCGTCTCGCCGCCCATCGTGCCGCGGCCGCGGCCATATTGGGAGCCGAGATCAGTGGAAATGCGGTTGAGTTCCGCCGCCGCGCCCTCAGTCGTCGGCGCCGGCAGGGTAATGCCGGCGCGCAGCATGATGAGCTTGCGGCGCGTCTCGGCATCGAGGCCCGGCGCCGTGGCATAGCGTGCCGCTTCATTGGCCAGCCGCACGCTCATCTGTGTCCCGATCGTACCGAAATAGGCGGCGAGCGCGTCGGTGTCGTGGGTGATGTACGTTTGGTTCACCCAGGCCGCGCGCGCGTTGATGACGGAAAACTCGCCCAGTTCACGCTCGGCCCGTTCGACGAAAGCCCGAGCATCGGCGGCGGTGGGCGACGCGGCCTTGCGGTAGGTGGTGGGTTCACTGGCGGTGGACTGGCTGGCGGCGGTGGCGGCCGCAGAGCCGACCACGGCAATGCCGGCGCACAGCGCGAGGGCGAGCGCGGAAACGGAGCTTTTCATGAAGGCATCCTCAACCAAGATGTTGGATGAGGACGTTTCTGAACCCGCTCCGGTTCCCGGTCAACGCTTGAGGAAATCCGCGATCGCCTGACCAAGTTCAGGCTTGGTGACCGCACTCATATGATTGCCGGGGATCGAACGGAAGCGCGCGTCGGGGATCGCTTCGGCCAGTGCTTCGCCCGAACCATTGTCGTCGTCCTCGGCGCCAGTGACGATCAGCACCGGTCGCTCGACCGCCGAAAGCTCATCGCGACTGGTGTCCAGGAATGTCTCCAGAACATTGAGCAGCGCGACCGGATCGCCGCCAGTGGTCTTCAGAAACGCCTCAGTCATCCATTCCGACGAACCGCGTTCGAATGTGCCCAGATTATTCAGCACATTGCGGAAATATCCGCCCCGCCCCTGGGTGTTCAGCACACCGTCCAGCCCCATGCCGCACAGCACGGTCCGCGCCGGCCGGGCTCCCCGGACCAGCATACGCAGCGACGTGCGGGCGCCCAGCGAATATCCCGCCAGATCATAGTCGACCAGATCGAGATGAGCGAGCAGATCGAAGCCGTCGTCGGCGAGCCGATCAGGCGGATAGAATGCCGGATCGTGCGGCTTGCCGCTCCGGCCATGCCCGCGCAGGTCCGGCATGATCACCCGGAAGCCGACATCGGCGAGCCGCCGCGCGTGGCCGTAGCGCAACCAATTGACCTCGGCGTTCGAGAAATAGCCGTGGATCAGCACCAGCGGACGCCCTTGTCCCAGTTCATGCCAGGCCAGTTCGACGCCGTCGCCAGCGTTGAAAGTGAATGTGGTCGGTGTATCAGCCATGCGTTCGCTCTAGAGCGAACGCTCCAGGCGGCTCAAGAGGCTCCGAGCCGGGCTGCCTTCCGGCACGGCGAAGGCACCCCGATCGAGCCGACGTACCCGATCGTACAATTCCTCGCTCGCGCGGATCAGATCGACCGCATGTTCCGGCAACCGGCGGACCAGATCGGCATCGCTGTCCGACGCCTCGCCCAGCCGGCGCTCGCCCTGCCCCGCATCGATCCGCGACAACTCGCCGGCCGCCACCGCGCGCTGGGTCAGCAGCCAGGCAATAACATGCATCAGCCGAGTCGTAACCTTCAGCGATTCGCAGGAAAAGCCGACTCGGTCGCTCGGATCGAGCATCAGCCGATCGTCGCGAGCAGTCCGGTCGAAATAAGCGCGTGCCTCGTCAGCCAGCACCATCGCCTCAATATAGAGGCCGTCGATCAGCTTGGGCGTAAGCTCCGTCATGCGGTTTACCTGCCACAGCCGGGGAGCGGCGGGAACGGCGAAAAGGCGGCCTGAGCGGACGGCAAGGCGCCTGTCCCGAAACAGGCCGCGCGGCGGATCGACGTTAAGCGGCCAGAGGATCAGGCGATGATGTCGGGAACCCGCAAATCCTCCAGAAGCTGAATCTCGTCCTTGAGCCGGAGCTTGCGTTTCTTGAGCCGGGCGATCTGAAGCTGATCGGGCGACGCCATGCTGCGCAGCGCATCGATCGCATTGTCGAGATCCCGGTGCTCGGTCCGCAGGACGGCGAGACGCGACGCCTGATCCTGGGCATCGGAAAATTGCGCGTCCGAACCGTTTCCTTCCATCGGCTGCCCTCGCTCACATCCTTCGTTAATACCGGACAGGATAAACCTTCGATGTGCCGCCGTACATATCCGACGGACCGGGCATGACAGGGGGAGACACGGGGCGTGCATCGTGCTTAGATGCATCGCCCAAGAGGAAGAGGAGATGCGTATGCACCAGGCGCACGTTTCGGCACTCCAGGCCAGGCACGCAGGGCTCGAAGCCCGGATCAGCGAAGAAGCCCAACGGCCCCAGCCCGACGCGGCAGCCCTCAACCGACTGAAGAAGGAAAAGCTCAAGATCAAGGAAGAGATTGCCGGGCTTCATTGACCCGGCACCCCGATAACGTTCGGGGACTATCTTGCCCCGAACGGATCGAGAAACGCCCCGGTATTCCGGGGCGTTTTCCGTTTCGGGCGATACGCAAATCCGCCGAAGCCGCGCCTTATTCCGCCCTGCAGAAACAATGATTAGTCGTCGCGCGAAATGCGTTCGTTCTTCTCGTGGCGTTCCTGCGCCTCAACGGTCATCGTGGCGATCGGCCGCGCCTCCAGCCGGGCGAGGCTGATCGGTTCGCCGGTGACTTCGCAAAAGCCGTATTCGCCCGCCTCGATCCGCTTCAGCGCAGCGTCGATCTTGGAGATGAGCTTGCGCTGACGGTCGCGGGTGCGCAGATGGATGCCCCAGTCGGTCTCGCTCGATGCCCGGTCGGTGAGATCCGCTTCCTGGATCGGACCGTTGGCCAGTTCGGCCATCGTCTCACGCGATTCCCTGACGATCGCGTCCTTCCAGTTGAGGAGCTTCGCGCGGAAATAGGCCTGCTGATCGGGATTCATGAACTCTTCATTGGCGGTGGGCCGATAGCCGCCAGTGGGTTCCGGATCGAAAGCGTCACTGTGAAGCGTAGCCATTACCCCTCCGCTGCTCGCTTCCCGACCGTAGCCGGGGGGTCGATTCGGGGCATGCACAAACGCATCTGACGCAATCGTTAACAGCCCGCCCCAGCGCGCCTATAGCTTCGCCATAAGCACCGCACAAGTCACTCAAACAGGCCGAGAATCCGAAGAGGTTTTTCCAGCCTGGCGGAACCGGCCCGCGTTTCGAGCCGGCGAATCGGACCCGGGCGCCCGAATCGGAGGCGATGGCGACCCTTCCTGAACCGCGCCCCGGTTCATTCGCGCCGCGAAGCTGTGCACGAATGGGACGGAAGCGCTGCCACGCGCCCCAAACGGCCCCACAAACAGCCATCGCGCTTGCGCCATTCCAAAGGCTCTGCATCTGCTCGCCCATCGCCACGCCGGCGCGCGAATGGGGCCATCGAAATCTCAGGCACCGCCGTACGTCGGCCAGAACGGGATATTTGGTATGTCGGTACGTATGGCCCTCGCGAAACTGTGCGCCTGCACCGTCGGCGGCGCGGTCGTCGGCGGCGGCGCTGTCCATGTCGCCGAGAATCCGCCCGCCCGTCCGGCCATCGTCAAGCAGGCCAAGGCGAAGCCAATGCGCGCCCGGGCCGCCGCACCGAAGCAGCGGCAAGTGCGCCGCACGGTGCGCCGTGTCGCCTGCGCCGCGCCGGCGACCGAAACGGTGACGACGCGCACCATTATACCGCCTTATTTCGCACCGCCTCCGCCTCCCCCTCCCGCCCCGATGGCGGTCGGCAGCACAGGTGGCGGCGTGCCGATCGTGATTGGCGGCTCGGGCGGCTTCGGCGGCGGTTTCGGCGGCTTCTTCTCGGGCGGCTTCTTCGGCGGCAGCTCAAGCGGCGGCAACACCACAATCACCATTTCCAGCGGCGGCAGCTCGACCTCGACGTCGAGCGGGAACGTGTCCACATCCACGGGCGGGGTCTCGACTTCCACAGGCGGCGTTTCGACGTCGACGGGCGGCGTGTCCACGTCCACCGGCGGCGTCTCCACATCGACGGGCGGTGTCTCGACCTCCACGGGCGGCGTTTCCACGTCGAGCAGCTCGTCCTCGTCCAGCTCCAGTTCGAGCAGCTCCAGCTCCTCGTCGAGCTCATCCTCGTCCAGCTCCGGCGGACGTCCGGGCAAGCCGGGACGGCCAGGTCATGGATCGTCGGGTTCGTCGGGAAGCTCAGGTTCCTCGGGATCGTCCGGGAGTTCGGGTTCGTCCGGCAGTAGCGGCTCCTCGTCTTCTTCGTCCAGCTCGTCATCCTCCTCCAGTTCATCCTCGTCCAGCTCGGGCGGATCGAATGGCGGCGGGTCGACCTCGTCGGGCGGCAGCGGCTCCTCATCGAGTTCATCCTCGTCCAGCTCGTCGTCGAGCAGCAGCGGATCGAGCTCGGGTGCGACTGGCGGCTCCAGCAGCTTCGGCTCTTCGGGCAGCACGTCGAGCAGCTCCAGCAGCTCTTCGTCCAGTTCGTCCTCGTCCAGTTCCTCTTCATCCTCCTCGTCGAGCGGCGGTTCCTCGTCCAGCTCGAGCGGCGGCACGCCGGTGCCGGCGCCGCCGATGGTGCTGCTGTTCGGCGCGGCGGCGGCTGCCCTGGTGGCGCGCCGGAGGCTTGGCAAACGCGCGGCGTGAGCTGGCTTCAGCCGCGTGACATGACCCCGCCCTGGTTCCCCTTGGGCGGGGTCTTTTGTCTCTATTCCGCTTTCAATATCCGCTCGATCTCGGCCACGGGCACGTTGACGAGGTCCTTGGCGATCTCCGCTTTGAGGCGCGACTCCACCTCCTTGTGATAGCGCTTGCGCAATGCGCCCAGCGTCCGGGGCGGCGCAACGACGATCAGCGTGTCGAAATCGTTCTCCAATGCGCGCATCCGGAGCGTTTCGGAGGTTTCCGCGGCGAAACGGTCTTCCTCCAGATCCTGGAAATCGGTCTGTTCGTAGGTGCTGCGATTGTTTGCACCCATGCTGACCGCGCTGCGGTTGTTCGGCGATCCGGCGGCGGTGAAAACGCGGCCTGGCCGGTCGCTCGCCTGATCGCGATCCGGCAAGTTGTCCTGCACCTCCTTCTCTTCGACGACGAGACTTGGCGCGAAGGCGCCGCCCTCGTTGCGGAAGAACAGCGATTTGCGGCCGTCCGCGACCAGAACCACGCTCCCTTTCGGAATTCTCATGGACTTCTCCTTTCCCCAATCCAACGCAGGCCACGCGCCGATGGTTGCCCGCGCGGCGCGAGAGCGGCATAGCGATGCGCGATGCGTATCCTTCTCACCAACGATGACGGCGTGAACGCGCCGGGCCTGGCGGTCCTCGAGCGGATCGCCCGGGAATTTTCCGAAGATGTCTGGATCGTGGCGCCGGCCGAAGAGCAATCCGGTGCCGGCCATTCGCTGACGCTGACCAGGCCGGTGCGCCTGCGCAAGCATGGCGAGCGGCGTTTCAGCGTCACCGGCACGCCGACGGACGCAGTGATGATGGGCCTTGCTCATATCCTGAAGGACACGCCGCCCGATCTCATCCTCTCCGGCGTGAATCGCGGCGCCAATCTGGGCGAGGACGTCACCTATTCGGGCACCGTCTCCGCCGCGATGGAAGGCGCGCTGGCCGGCATTCCGTCGATCGCGCTGTCGCAAAGCTATGCGAAGGAAGGCATGGGCGACACCGTGCCCTTCGCCGCCGCCGAAGCCTGGGCCGACGAGGTGTTGAAGCCACTGATCGGCGCGACGCTGGAACCGCGCACGCTGGTCAACGTGAATTTCCCGCCGCTGCCGCCCAGCGAAGTGAAAGGCGTGCGCGTTGTGCGCCAGGGCATCCGCGATTATGGACGCACCCGGATCATCCAGCGCACCGATCCGCGCGGCTACAATTATTATTGGTTCGGCCTCGGCCCCGTCGTCCAGACCCCCGGTCACAGTACCGATCTGGAAGCGATCGCCGACGGCTATGTGACGGTGACGCCGCTGCATCTCGATCTCACCCACGATGCCTCGCTTGCGGGGCTCGGCGCGCTTTACGGCTGATGCCCCGGCGGCGCGGCCCTGCCCCGCTCGTCCTGCGGCGCAAGAGCCCGCTGCCCATCTGGGCGCAACTTGGCCTGCGGATCGCCCTCGTCATCGGGCTGCTCGCCTTCTGTGTGCTCGTCCACTGGCTCGAACGCGACGGCCTGCGCGACAATTATGACGGCCATGTAAGCTTTTTGGACGTCGTCTATTTTACGATGATCAGCATCACCACGACCGGCTATGGCGACATCGTCCCCATCGCCGACAACACGCGCATGTTCGACGCACTGGTGGTGACGCCGATCCGCATCTTCTTCATCCTGATCTTCATCGGCACGGCCTATACATTCGTGCTGCGCCGCACATGGGACAAATGGAAAATGGCGAGGATTCAAAAGCGGCTGACCGACCATATCGTGGTGGCCGGCTTCGGCACCAGCGGATCGGAGGCGGTGGACGAACTGATCGCGCGGGGCACCGAGCCCTATCGCATCGTCGTGATCGACCTCAACAACCGCGCGCTGGAGAAGGCCGAGGAGTTGGGTTGCGCCGTGCTCGCAGCCGATGCGACGCGCGACACGGTGTTGAAGGATGTACATGTCGATCGCGCCCGCGCCGTGATGATCTCGGCCGGGCGCGACGATACATCGATCCTGATCACGCTCACCGCGCGACATCTCGCGCCCAATGTGCCGATCAGCGTGGCGGTGCGCAACGAGGACAATGAGCTGCTCGCCCGCCAGGCCGGTGCGACCACGGTGATCAATCCGGTGAGTTTCGCCGGCCTGCTGCTCGCCGGATCGACCGACGGCGCCCATATCGCCGACTATATCTCCGACCTCGCCAGCAGCTCCGGCCGGGTCCAGCTCAACGAGCGCGAGGTGACGCCCGAGGAATGCGGCAAGCCGCTCTCCGCGATCGTCAAAGGGCTGGGCGTACGCGTCTACCGCGACGGCAGGCCGCACGGCTTCTGGGAGCCGGAGGCCGCATCGCTGCTGCCGGGCGACTGGATCGTCGAAATCCTGCCGACGATGCAAACGGAAGCGAGCCAGACCTGAAGCCCATCAAAAAGTGGGCCGCGTCTTTCGACGCGGCCCAGTGTAATGCGGGGCTAGGGAGAGAAAACAGCCCGCACAGAAATCCCGCAAGCGCCTAGAAGCTCAGGCCGAGCCGCGCATAGACGTAGCGGCCGTTGAACCCGAATGGCGAGTAGAAGGGAAAGGCGGTGACGCCGCTCGTGTTGAGCGCGGCAGGCACCTGATCCGGATAGACATCGAACAGATTGTCCGCGCCGACCGCGAGCCGCACCCCGTCGAGAATCTCGTAGCGCGCCTCAAGATCGACGACGAACTTGTTACCGGTGAAGAGATCGCTGGCAGGCGTGTTCGATGGTTGGGTGACGGAGGCATAATAGGTGCCGCGCAGCGAGAGCCCCGCCCGGCCACGTTCCCAATCGACCGATCCGATGATCTTCGTGCCCGGCGTGCCCTCCTCCAGCGTCAGGATACGGCTGCGCGCAAAGAGCGTGGGCACCGGATTGAGTGTCGCCGTCGAGGTCGGCACGCGCAGCACGTCGATATCGTTGAAGTTCGCCGCCAGACCGAAATTGAACACACCCGCGTCGGGGGTGGCGAGCCGGTAATTGGCGACGATGTCGAGACCGCGGGTGCGCGATTTGATGCCGTTGATGTAGAAGCGGGCCGCCTGCACGCCGAAGGGCGCGAGCAAGGCCGCGACCTGGGGACTGAACGAGGCCGCGATATTCTCCGACAAGGCAAGCTGGTCACGGATCGTGATCTGATAGGCGTCTACGGTCAGGCTGAAACCGCCGGAGCGGAAGACCGCGCCGAGCGACAGGTTCACCGACTTCTCCGGATCGAGATCCTCGGCGCCGAGCGCCCGGGCGATCGCGCTGGTCGCCGGATAGGTGCCGGTTTCCAGGATGAGCGGCGTCTGCACGACCGAGGCCGTGGACGTGAAATAGCTCTGCTGCAGCGACGGCGCGCGGAAGCCGGTGGAGACTGCGCCGCGCAGCGCGAACGAGCGGGTGAAATCGTAGCGCGCCGAAAGCTTGCCGTTCACCGTCTCGCCGAAGTCGGAATAATGTTCCACCCGGCCGGCGGCCCCGATCGTGAAGCTGTCCGTGGGACGGAATTCTAGATCGATATAACCCGCGACATTCTCGCGATGCTCTTCGAGCTCGTTGGCCGGCTGAAAGCCGATAAAGCCTTGTGCGCCACCTGTGAGCGCCGCATTGCCGCCAAGCGGACCGCGATTATAGGATTCGGGCTGGCCGGCGATGATCCGGTAGCCCTCACGCCGGAATTCCAGGCCCCAGGCGACATTGACCGCCCCCTGCCCCAGCGGCAATTCGCGCGCCACGTCGAGCCCGGTGCGGAACTGATCGTAGATCAGCGCGCCGTCGTAAAAATCGGTCGGCGAGGCCGCGCCGTAGGTGGAGTTGATCGAGTCCCGCGTGCGGAAATCGAGCCGGTTGCGGCCATAGGAGACATTAAGGTCCGCGTTCCAGCCGCCGATCTCGCCGCGCGCGCCGAGCGCGAGGTTGAGATCGCGCGAGCGCACCGCGATCTTGGGCAGGAAGCCGTCCGGATAGATGGCCGCTACATTGTTCACGTTGGTGCGCACGCGCGGGAAGGCGGCGCTTTCGCTGTCGCGATGCTGATAGCCGGCCCAGCCGTACAATTCCCAACCATCGCCAATCGGTGTGCCGGCATTGGCGAAGACGGTGATCTGCTCCACCGCCGGATCGCCAAAGCGCGAGCGGACGATTTCCGGCGTGACGCGGGGATCGATATCACCGCGGCTCGTCGGGTTGCGATTCAGATATTCGGCGGAGAGCGTCAGGAAGCCTTCCGAACCAAGCCCGAATCCGCCCCAGCCGGACACCGTCACGGTTTCCCCGTCACGTGCGTTGCGGCTGTCGCGGGCGGTATCGACACTGCTCAGATACTGGCCGTACGAGACGGTTGCCCCACCGCCGGAGCGCGCCTCGCGCAGGCGCAGGTTGATGACGCCCGCAATGGCATCGGAGCCATATTGCGCCGAGGCGCCGTCGCGCAGCACCTCGATCTGGCCCAGCGCGACGCCGGGAATGGTATTGAGATCGACCGCAGCCGCACCGCGCCCGACCGAACCGTTGACATTGACCAGGGCGGAGGCGTGACCGCGCACGCCGTTGATCAGGACCAGAGTCTGGTCCGGGGACAGGCCGCGCAGCGTCGCGGGGCGGATCGAGTCCGTGCCGTCCACCACCGACGGGCGCGGGAAGACGATCGAGGGCGCGACCGAGGCCAGCGCCTCGGCGATTTCGGTCGTGCCCTGCTGCGCCAGTGCCTGCTGGCTCAGCACATCGACGGGCGACACGGTATCCAGCCGACTGCGGCCAGCGGCGCGCGACCCCGTGACGACGATCACATCATCGTCATTGATTCCGGCCGTATCGGCAGAATCCTGAGCCTGTGCAGGCGCAGCATAAGCAAGGGTCAACACCGAGCTTGCAAGCAACAATCTTCTCATCGTTCACGACTCCCATCCGCGCCTAATGCACGGTTTGCTTGGAAAAAATTTCGTGAGCGAGGACATAGGGACGAAGGATTTTTGGTTCGATTGCGAATATCTCACTCCCATGAGGAAATTATTCCCATTCAGAGTCGGTTTTGAAACAGAACGATCTGTTTCCCTTCGGCAGTGCCAGCGTTGCTGCAATGCAACAGTTTCACGTGATTCCGCTATCAATGCGCGGGCCTTGTTCTTCCACAGGCCCTAGCGCGGAGAGCACACAGCCACTATGTGCCGCGCCTTCGATGGAACTCGAACTTCCCGCCCCGCCCAAGATCGGCATGGTTTCGCTCGGCTGCCCGAAGAACCTCGTCGATTCAGAGCGCATCCTGACCAAGCTCCGCTCGGACGGCTATGCCATGTCCGCGGACTATGCGGGCGCGGACGTCGTGCTGGTCAACACCTGCGGCTTCCTCGACAGCGCCAAGGAAGAAAGCCTGGAGGCGATCGGCGAAGCGATCGCAGAGAATGGCCGCGTCATCGTCACCGGCTGCATGGGCAAGGAAGCGGAGGTCATCCGCGAGCGCTTCCCCAACGTCCTCGCCGTCACCGGCGCGCATCAATATGAAGAGGTGGTCGGCGCCGTCCATGTCGCCGCGCCGATGCCGCCCAGCGCCTATCTCAACCTCGTGCCCGACGCGGGCCTGAAGCTGACGCCGCGCCACTATTCCTATCTGAAGATTTCAGAGGGCTGCAATCATCGCTGCGCCTTCTGCATCATCCCGTCCCTGCGCGGCGACCTGGTCAGCCGTCGCCCCGACGCGATCCTGCGCGAGGCGGAGAAGCTGGTCGCGGCGGGGACGAAGGAATTGCTGGTCATCAGCCAGGACACGTCCGCCTACGGCATCGACATCCGCAAGGAGCCGCGTGCCTGGAAGGACCGCGAAGTGATCCCGCACATGACCGATCTCGCCCGCGAACTGGGCCGGATCGCGCCTTGGGTGCGGCTCCACTATGTCTATCCCTATCCGCATGTGGATCAGGTCATCCCGCTGATGGCGGAGGAACTCGTCCTCCCCTATCTCGACATCCCGTTCCAGCATGCCTCCCGCAACGTGCTGAAGGCGATGAAGCGACCAGCCAATGAGGCCAGGGTGCTGGAGCGCATCCGGGGCTGGCGCGAAATCTGCCCGGAGATCGCGATCCGCTCCACCTTCATCGTCGGCTTCCCCGGCGAGACCGACGCGGATTTCGAGTATCTGCTCGAATGGCTCGATGAGGCGCAACTCGACCGGGTTGGCGCTTTCCGCTTCGAGCCGGTCAAGGGCGCGGTGGCCAACAGCCTGCCCGGCGCGGTGCCGGAAGAGGTGAAGGAAGAGCGCTACACCCGCTTCATGGCAAAGAGCGCCGCCATCTCCGCCGCCAAGCTCGCCGCCAAGGTCGGCCACACGCTGGACGTCATCATCGACGCGGTGGACGAGGACGGCGGCGCGACCGGCCGAAGCAAGGCGGACGCGCCCGAAATCGACGGCGAGGTATTCCTGCGCGATGCCGGGCATCTGGTCCAGGGCGAGATCGTGCCGGTCCTCATTGAGGACGCGGACGAGCACGACCTATTCGGCGTGCCGCTTGGCGACTGATACCGTCGAACCAGCGCAAAGGCGGGGAACCGCATTTCATCTCGCCCGCCGAAGCGCGTGGAGCTAGAGAAAGTGCATGACTGACCTCTCGCTCCTACTTCAGCCCGACAAGGGACAGCCCGCTATATCGCTTCAGCTCGTCGACAAAGCGGGGTTCGAAGACTGGCTGAAAGCGCTGCCCGAAAAGGCCCGACGCGCGGCGGAGGCGCAGGGGTTCAAGGGCGAAGGATATCAGCTCGCCGTCCTGCCGGGCGAGCGTGACGAATGGTTCGCAGCGCTGGGCGTCGCCAATGTCGCGGAATTGAGCCCCTGGTGCCTCGCCAAGGCGGCGGAGGCGCTGCCCGAAGGCAGTTATCGCGTCGCAGAGCACGGACCCGGACCAGCCGCTCTGGGGTGGCTGCTCGGCCAGTATCGCTTCGATCGCTACAAGGAGAAGAAGAACGGCAAGGGGCCGCGCGTCCTGCTGAGCGACGATCCGGCACGGATCGAGGAGGTCACGCGGATCGCCGAGGCGACATTCCTCGTCCGCGATCTCGTCAACATGCCCGCCGGCGATCTCGGTCCCGAGGAGTTGGAGATCGCCGCGCTGGCGCTGGCCGACGAATGCGGCGCGCAGGTCCGCATCGTGCGCGATCATGCGCTGAACGAAGGTTATCCGATGGTCGCGGCGGTGGGCGCGGCGGCGACGCCGACCCGCGCGCCCCGGCTGATCGCGCTGGAATGGGGCGATCAACGTCACCCGAAGATCGCCATCGTCGGCAAGGGCGTCTGCTTCGATTCCGGCGGACTCGATCTCAAGCCATCATCGGGCATGCGCCTGATGAAAAAGGATATGGGCGGCGCGGCCCACGCGCTGGCGCTGGCCCGGCTGGTGATGCTCTCGCGATTGCCGGTGCGCCTCAGGCTGCTCATCCCGGCGGTGGAGAATGCGGTGTCGGGCGCCGCCTTCCGCCCCGGCGACATCCTCAAGAGCCGCAAGGGGCTGACCGTCGAGGTCGGCAATACCGATGCCGAGGGCCGCCTGATCCTCGCCGACGCGCTCACCGATGCCGTCGAGGGGGAACCCGAACTGATCCTCGATTTCGCCACCCTGACCGGCGCGGCGCGAGTCGCACTGGGGCCGGACCTGCCCGCCATGTTCGCCAATGACGACAGCCTCGCCGGCGATCTGCTCGCCGCCGGCACCGCCGCCTCAGACCCGCTGTGGCGCATGCCGCTGTGGAAACCTTATGAGGAGATGCTGAATTCCGACATTGCCGATCTTGGCAACGTCTCCGAGGCGCCGATGGCGGGTGCGGTGACCGCCGCTCTCTTCCTCGGCAAGTTCGTGCCCGACAGCATCCCTTGGGCGCATTTCGACACCTTCGCCTGGCGCTCCGGCGCCAAGCCGGGACGACCCAAGGGCGGAGAGGCGCTGGGCCTGCGCGCGGCCTGGGACATGCTGAAAGCACGCTATCCGGCCTGATCGGCGCGCCGAACCGCCGGAAAATCGCCGCCGTCCGGAAACGAAACGGCCTCTTGCTGGTTTTAGCTCCGTAACATTGAACTGATCGCGGAGCAGATATCGTGGCGCAGCAAGCCCTCCAGAGCTGGATGAACACTCTGGTCAATTATGTGCGGTCCGGGGAACCCGATCTCACCAACCGCCAGATGGCGCTGATGCTGCTGGTCTATCTGACGCCGGGTCCGCACACGGTGCGGGGGCTCGCGCAGGTGCTGGGCGTTTCCAAACCGGTTATCACGCGCGCCTTGAACACGCTCGGCTCGCTCGGCTATTTGCGACGGGTTCGTGACGAAAATGACCGACGCAACATCTTTGTCGCCAAGACCAGCACCGGACAGGACTTTCTTGACAGCTTCCAGCGCAACCTCGAACGCGACGCCGCCGAGACCGGAGCGGAGCGGCGACTCCTCCTCCAGCGCGGCTGACGGCTTCGCGCTGGCTGGACCGTCGATCAGGCTCGATCCCCGGATCAACGCCTATCGCGGCGATATCGCCGACATCATTCTGGCCGGACGCATCCTCGCTCCCCATTATGCCCGCGCACTGATCCGCGCCTGCGGCTCGCGACCCGCTTATGTCCGTACCGGAGCGGACAGCGACGCGGCTCCCTTGAGCGAATTGCTGCCGGGCGAGGCCTTCGCGGTACTTGAATATGCCGGCGGCTGGGCCTGGGGCCAGTGCGCGGGGGACCGGGTGGTCGGTTATGTCGAGGCGATCGCGCTCGCCGATCCGGTCCAGCCGACCCATATCGTGTGCGAGAAATGGGCGCCGGTCGCGCCCGATCCGCGCGTGACCGCGCCAGTGCTCGCCGGCCTGCCGATGGGCGCGCGGCTGAACGGCCATGCCGACGGCGCCTGCCTTGCCACCGAATATGGCTGCGTGCCGATGAGCCATTTGCGCGCGATCGACGACTATGACGTCGATCCAGTGACGGTGGCCGAGCGGCTGATCGGCGTGCCCTGGCGAGACGGCGGACGCGGTCCGGAGGGGATCGATGCCGGCGGCCTCGTCCAGCTCGCGCTCGGCCTCTGCGGGATCGCCGCGCCGCGCTTCCCCGACCTTCAGCGATCGCTCGGCCAGCCCGTGCCGGAAGACACGCCCCTCCGCCGGGCCGATCTGCTCATTTCCGGCGAAGCGGTCGGGCTGATGATCGATGATCTGATGCTGATCCACGCCAGTCGCGAAACCGGGAAGGTCACGGCTTCCCCGGCCGCCTTGCTGGACGGCCCGGATACGGCGCGGCGCCGGCTGGATTTCTGACTACATCTCCCCGCGCGCGCGGCGGATGGCGTACCATCGTTCCACATTCGCGCGGTGCTGATCATAAGTGTCGGCGAAGACATGGCCGCCCGTGCCATCGGCGACGAAGAAGAGCGCACTGGTCCGCTCGGGATTGAGCACCGCAGCAATTGATTCACGCCCCGGATTGGCGATCGGTCCGATCGGCAGGCCGGGCTGGCGATAGGTGTTGTAACCGTTATTGGCGTCGAGCTCCGACCGGCGGATGCGCCGGCCGAGCGGGCGACCCTGCGTGATCGGGTAGATCACTGTGGGATCGGCCTGAAGCGGCATGTTGCGGCGCAAGCGATTGGTATAGACGCCTGCAATCATTCGTCGTTCGGAAGGCTTCCCGGTCTCCTTCTCGACCACCGACGCAAGGATCACCGCCGCTTCCGGGCTTGCCACGGCTATGTCCGCGCTTCGCTCCGCCCAGAGCCCGGCCAGCGTGTCCCGCATCGCCCGTTGCATCCGCGCCAGCAGGGCGGCGCGCGTCTCGCCGCGCGCGTAGCTGTAGCTGTCGGGCAGCACCGATCCTTCCGGCGGAACGTCGATCTCGCCGGTCAGATAGGGCACCTCCATCAGCCGCTCGTGGACCAGCACCGAAGGCATACCTTCGGGAATCGTCACCAGCCGCTGGATCGGCCGCCCATATTGAAGATGCGTGAGGATCGCCGAGGCGCTCATCCCCTCGCGCAGCTGAAATTCGCCGGCCTGGATCGGCGCGGCCGAACCGAACACGCGCGCGAAGCCCCGAAAGGTGGTCGAGCTGCCCCGGATCAGCCCTTCATTCTCGAGCTGCAGCGCGACGCGCGCGACGCTGGAGCCCTGCTCGACGATCAACGTCTTGGGCTCCTCGAACGGCCCCGGTCCCGCCCACAATATCCAGAAGGCCGTGCCAGCAGCGATGATCGCCAGCGCCGGCAGGATGATGAGCAGGAGGAAAACACGTTTCATGCGGCGGGCTATCCCAAGCGTCATCCCGGACGTGATCCGGCATTCATGAACACCGAATCGTCCGGTTTGCAAAAACCATGTTCATAAAAGCCGGCTTTCGTCGGCCTGACGAACAGGGTTGTTACCGAGATCGGGTCACACCGCCTTCATGACAAGGCTGGCGTTTGTCCCGCCAAAGCCGAAACTGTTGTTCAGCACCGCCTTCACCTCGCGCTGCCGCGCCACATGCGGCACCAGATCGACACCCTCCGTGCCCTCGTCCGGATTGTCGAGATTGAGGGTCGGCGGCACGATCTGGTCGCGGATCGCCAGGATGCAGAAGATCGCCTCGACTGCGCCGGCGCCGCCCAGCAAATGGCCGATCGCCGATTTGGTCGAGCTCATCGAGACATTGCCGATCGCATCGCCGAACAGCGCGCGAACCGAGCCAAGCTCGATCGTGTCGGCCATGGTCGAGGTGCCGTGGGCGTTGATGTAATCGATGTCCGACGGAGTCATGCCCGCCTTCTTCAGCGCCATCGCCATCGATCGATAGGCGCCGGACCCTTCCGGATGCGGAGCCGTGACGTGGTGCGCATCGCCGGACAGGCCATAGCCGACCACCTCGGCGTAGATCTTCGCGCCGCGCGCCTTGGCATGCTCATATTCTTCGAGCACGACCACGCCGGCGCCCTCGCCCATGACGAAACCGTCGCGATCCTTGTCATAGGGTCGGCTCGCCTGCTCCGGACGGTCGTTATAGGTCATGTTGAGCGCCCGAGCCTGGGCGAAGCCGGCAATGCCGATCGGGCAGATGGTCGCCTCGGCGCCCCCTGCGAGCATGATGTCGGCATCGTCGTCACGGATCATACGCGCCGCATCGCCAATCGAGTGCGCGCCCGTCGAGCAGGCGGTCACGACCGCGTGGTTCGGTCCCATCAGGCCATATTTGATGCTCACCTGGCCGGAGATCAGATTGATCAGCCGGCCGTGGACGAAATGCGGGCTCACCCGGCCCGGCCCCTTCTCGGCCAGCAGCAGGCTCTCGCTCTCGATGCCCGGCAGGCCGCCGATCCCCGAGCCGATCGAAACGCCGGCGCGCAGCCGCGTCGCCTCGTCCATTTCGGTCAGGCCCGCATCTTCGATCGCCTGCCCGGCGGCGTCGAGACCATAGATGATGAACGGATCGACCTGACGCTGGATCTTGTGATCGACGCGCTTGCCGGGGTCGAAGCCATATTCATGCTCGGGCGGCTTCACTTCGCAGGCGATCGTGCATTTCTGGTCGCTGGCATCGAACCTTGTGATCGGCCCCGCGCCGCTCTTCGATGCAAGAATGTTCTTCCAGCTCGTCTCGACATCGCCGCCAAGCGGCGTGACGAGCCCGAGACCGGTGACGACGACACGGCGCATTTCAAACTCCCAGAATAGACAAACGGCTCCCCTGCCAGCGGCGGGGAGCCGTTTTCAAGTCAAAGCGGCTCGGCACCGCCACCGCCTCATATGGACGGTCGGCGCGGATCAGGCCTTATTCGAATCGATATAGTCGATCGCGTCCTTGACCGTCGAAATCTTCTCGGCAGCATCGTCCGGAATTTCGACGCCGAACTCTTCCTCGAACGCCATGACCAGCTCGACGATGTCGAGGCTGTCAGCACCCAGATCATCGATGAAGCTCGCTTCCTCGGTGGCCTTATCGGCTTCGACGCCGAGATGCTCGACGACGATCTTCTTCACGCGCTCCGCGGTCTCGCTCATATATAACCTTTCCCTAGAGGCTTTTTGTTGGTCCCGCCCTAGCCGCTCGCATGGGGCTTGCGCAAGTGGCGCGGCTATTGCGGCGGCAAACCGCGTGCAATCCGCTCCGGAATAATCAATGTTGCCAGATAGTTGCCGAGAATTGCGCCATGCGCTTCCAGCGCCTCCATCGAGACGCCGGCAGCAGCGAGATCCAGCACCATCCGCTCGCTGGCGGCCGCGTCGGGATATTCGATCCGCGCCGTTTCGTCCTGGCCGGCATACCAGCCGTCGACGATCGCGGGGTCGATGTCACGCGCAGCCAACCGCTCACGCAACGCTTCGCCGGCGAGCGTCGTGAACGCCAGTGCCATGAAAGCGCGGCCCGTATCTCCGTCATGCCCGGCACCTTCGGCGCACGTCCTCAGACGCGCGCCCACCTCATCCGTGAAAGGCGACGCATCTCCACCGGACGACAACGCGTCGGCCATCGCCTCCCGCTCCGCCTGGCTCACCTCCTGCCGCGCGCAATCGAGTCCCGCATATGGCGATGTCGACTGTACCATCGCCAGCGCGAGACCCATGAGCATGTTCGTCAACATCATCCGCTTCTCCCAACCCTATCCGCCGTCAATCATGACAGCATCGCCATCCCGCCATTCACATGCAGCGTCTGCCCCGTGACGTAACCGGCCTCGCGGCTTGCCAGATAAACGGCAGCAGCCGCGATATCCTCGCCCGAACCCAGGTCGCCAACCGGGATACGGCCCAGCAAAGCCTCCTTCTGTGCATCTGGCAGCACGTCCGTCATCGCCGAGCGGATGAAGCCCGGCGCGATGCAATTGACCGTGATCCCGCGCGAGGCGACTTCCTGCGCCAAGGCCTTGGACATGCCGACCAGCCCCGCCTTGGACGCGGCATAATTGGCCTGGCCCGGATTGCCCGTCGCGCCGACCACCGACGTCACCGAGATGATCCGCCCGAAGCGCGCGCGCATCATCGGCTTCAGCGCCGCGCGGGCGAGACGGAAGGCCGCTTCCAGATTGACGCGGATCACCGTGTCCCATTCCTCGTCCTTCATCCGCATGGCGAGATTGTCGCGCGTCACGCCGGCATTGTTGACGAGGATGTCGATCTGCCCCAGCGCCTCGACCGCCTGCGGGATCAGCGCATCCACCGCCGCGGCATCGCCAAGGTCGCAGACCAATGCGACATGATCACCGCCCAGCTCGCCGCGAAACGCGCTCAGCTTCTCCGCATTGGACCCGGAAATGGCCAGCCGCGCCCCCTGCGCCGCCAGCCCCTTCGCCACTGCCGAACCGATCCCGCCCGAAGCGCCGGTGACGAGGGCAGTCATTCCTGAAAGATCGAACATGTTCATCCTCTCAATTCGTCATAGTGCGCCGACAAGCGCGTCGATGTCGTCCGGCGTCACCACGCTGGTGACGGTCGCGTCCGGGGCGATGCGCTTGACCATCGGGCCGAGTACCTTGCCGCCAAACTCGACGAAATGGGTGACGCCGCCCTCCCACATCGCCAGCACGCTTTCGCGCCAGCGGACCATTCCGGTTACCTGATCGACGAGCAGGGCGCGAATCTCGTCGGGATCGCGCGCCGATGCTGCGGTGACATTCGCATAGACCGGCACGACGGGAGCCACGAGCGCTGCATCCGCCAACGCGGCTTCCATCGCATCGGCGGCCGGCTGCATCAGCGGGCAGTGAAAGGGCGCGGAGACCGGCAGCGGCACGGCGCGCTTGGCGCCCTTGTCCTTCGCGATAGCGATGGCGCGGTCGATCGCGCCCTTGTGGCCGGATATCACGACCTGCGACGGATCATTGTCGTTGGCGACGGTGCAGACCTCGCCTTCGGCCGCCGCCTCCGCGATCGCCTGCGCAATGGCGAGATCGGCGCCGAGCAAAGCAGCCATCGCGCCGACGCCGACCGGCACCGCCGCCTGCATCGCCTGCCCCCGCAATTTCAGCAACCGCGCCGTGGTCGCCAGATCGAAGGCCCCCGCCGCGGACAGCGCCGAATATTCGCCCAGACTGTGGCCGGCGACGAACTGCGCCCTGGCCGCAAGATCGATGCCCGACGCGCGCAGCGTCGCCAGTGCATTGGCCATGATCGCCGGCTGCGCATTCTCGGTCAGCGTCAGTTCTTCCGCCGGGCCGTCCGCCATCAGTCGGGAGAGATGCTGCCCCAGCGCCTCATCGACTTCCGCAAACACGTCGCGGGCGGCCGTGCTGGACTCGGCCAGCACCTGACCCATGCCGACCGACTGGCTACCCTGCCCCGGGAAAATGAATGCACGCATCGGAAATCCTCCTGTGGCCGCGGCTGTTAGGGAGCGCCATCGGCGAGCGCAAGCCGGAGACCGGCTCCAAGGCCGTAGGGAAAATAGCCCGGCATCGGTCGCATCTTCGCTCCAGTCTCATTGCGAAACGATCTCGGATGTCACGCCTCCTGCGCCGGGGCGTAGAGAATAAGTTGGCGGGGTGGCTTGCGGAAGCGCCCCTGCAGACGGGCGTCGATCGCATCCAACGCACTCAGCAAAACCTTGCCCGCATAGGGCTTGGCGAGACAGCCGACGGCGAGCGCCTGCGCTTCCGGGGTGCAATTGCCGGTGGCGAAGAGAACGGGGACGCCCTTCGCCTGTGCCGCGCGGGCGACATCCACCCCGTCTCCGTCGCCATTGAGCGCGATGTCACTCAAGACCAGATCGAGCGGCTCGGCTGCGATCACGACAAGGGCAGCGGCGGCATTGTCGACGGTAGCAACCACGTCATACCCCGTCTCACGCAACAGATGCTCGTTGTCGAACGCGACCAGCGGCTCATCTTCAACGATCAGAATTCGCCGGATCAGCCTTTCGCGCTTGCCGAAGAGCATGTAACGGGACCCCCATTCGAAAACTGGCTCAAAGGCGTAACGAGCGATGGCGGCGCTGGTGCCGCGCTCCCGCTCGGCTTATCGCAAAAAGCCATCGGCCGCCGCCGGAGATTTGCCCATGCCCCCGCCCCGCGACACGCGTGAAACCCATCGTATCGCCAAATTGCTCGCCCGCGCCGGAATCGCCTCGCGCCGCGAAATCGAGCGCATGATCGCCGAGGGACGGATCGCGATAAACGGCGAAGTGGTGGAAACCCCCGCGACTCTGCTCGCCTCGCTCCAAGGCGTCACGGTGGACGGCAAGCCGGTCAAGGCCCCCGCTCCCGCTCGCTTGTTCCGCTTCCACAAGCCGGCCGGGCTGCTGACCACCGAGCGCGATCCGAAGGGGCGGCCGACCATCTACGACCGGCTGCCGAAGGGCCTGCCGCGCGTGATGCCGGTCGGGCGGCTGGACATGAACACCGAAGGTCTGCTGCTGCTCACCACCGATGGCGAATTAAAGCGCCAGCTCGAATTGCCCGCCACCGGGGTCGAGCGCAGCTATCGCGCGCGGGTGTTCGGCGAGGTCAGCCAGGCGCAGCTCGAGGCCCTTATCGAGGGCGTCGAGATTGACGGCGTCCGCTACGGATCCATCGACGCCAATCTGGAGCGGCGGACCGGCCGCAACGGCTGGGTCGAGATGCGCTTGCGCGAAGGCAAGAATCGCGAGGTGCGTCGGGTGCTGGAGCATCTCGGCCTCCAGGTCTCCCGCCTGATCCGCACCGCTTATGGCCCCTTCCCGCTGGCCGACCTCCCCGCCGGCGCGGTGGACGAAGTGCGCCAGCACGATCTGGTGGCGTTTCGCAAGACGCTCAAAAATCCTCCCCGGCACGGGGAGGGGGACCATGCGAAGCATGGTGGAGGGGGGCGAGCGCAGCGAGCACGGAGTGATGCCCCCCCTCCACCACGCCGCTCCGCGTCGCGATCCCCCTCCCCGTCCCGGGGAGGATTCAAGACGTGAGGATCATTTCCGGCGCCTGGCGCGGGCGCCCGCTTCTCTCGCCCGCCGGCCAGGCCACCCGACCGACCAGCGATCGCGCGCGAGAGGGGCTGTTCTCCATGCTGGCGAGCCGGCTCGGCAGCTTCGAGGGACTGGCCGTGGCCGACCTGTTCGCCGGCACCGGAGCGCTCGGCATCGAGGCGCTGTCGCGCGGCGCGTCCCATTGCAGCTTCTACGAAAAGGATCGGGGCGCGCTCGACGTCCTGAAACGCAATCTGGACAGGCTCGGCGCGGCGGACCGGGCGGAGGTTCGTGCCCAGCCGGTCGAGCATGCCATGCCGCCCCGCGCACCGTGCGACCTCATCCTGATGGACCCACCTTATGCCAGCGGCCTTGCCCAGACAGCGCTGGACCGGATCGGCGCGGGCGGCTGGCTGGCCCCCGGCGGCTGGCTCGGTATCGAGACGGCGGGCGAGAGCCTGGCCATTCCCCCCGCGCTCAAGCCCGAAGCCGACCGGCGCTTCGGCAAGGCGCACATCCTGCTGCTGAGCGTCGCTTAGGCTCGCAAAAGCGCCACAGCCTCCCCATCTCAGCGTGATGTTCGAGAGCGTCATCGTCGCCGCGCGGGATCGCAAGCGGCTGGCCGAGATCACGGGGGTTGCCACCCGGTTCGGCTTGGGGAGCCTTGTCGGACGGCTCGGCTTCGGCCGTGGCGGCGAGGATGCGCCCGCGCTGCCCGAACGCGCGCGGCTGGCGCTGGAGGCGCTGGGGCCGAGCTTTGTCAAGCTGGGCCAGATTCTCGCCACCCGGTCCGATCTGTTGCCGCCCGACTGGATCGACGAACTGGGCAAGCTGCACAGCAGCGCCCCGGTTCTGCCGTTCGAGGAGTTGCGCGCGGCGGTCGAGGCGGCTTTGGGCGCGCCGCCCGAAGACGTGTTCGCCGCCTTCGATCCCGCGCCGCTCGCCGCCGCCTCGATTGCACAGGTGCACCGCGCCCGGCTGACGGACGGGACCGAGGTGGTCGTGAAAATCCGCCGGCCCGGCATCGCCCCGCAAATGGAGGCGGACATGCGGCTGATCGCGGCGCTGGCGGCCGCCGCTGAGTCACGTTCCGCCATCGCCCGGCTGCGCCCGCGCGAGATCGCCGCGCAGCTCTCCGAAGCGCTGCTGGCCGAACTGGATTTCACTCGCGAAGGCCGCAATGCCGAGGCGTTCGCCGCCAATTTCCGCAGGAACCACCGCGTCGTCATCCCAGCCATCCACTGGACCTGGACGAGCGAGAGCCTGCTGGTGATGGATTTCATCGCCGGCACGCCGCCGACCGGCGCCGACGCGCTGCGCGATGCCGGGATCGACCCGCGCGTGATCGCGGCGCTGGGCGCGGACATCGTGCTGCAGATGGTGCTGATCGACGGGCTGTTCCACGCCGATCCGCATCCCGGCAACCTGCTGTGCCAGCCGGGCAACCGCATCGCTTTGCTCGATTTCGGCATGGCCGGCCGAGTCTCGCCGCGCCGGCGCGAGGAACTGCTCGGTTTCGTCCGGTCGATCACGGCGCGCGATCCGGAACGACTGACCGATCTGCTGGCTGCGTGGACGGAGGATGCCGAGCGGCGGGTGCTGGAGACGGCGGCCGCGCGCCTGGTGGAGCGGCACGGTCAGGGACGGCTGATCCTGGCCGATGTGGTTGGCGATGTGATGACGCTGCTGCGCAAAGAGGGCCTGTCCATGCCCGCCGATCTGGTGCTGACTTTCAAGGCGCTGATCACGCTGGACGGGGTGCTGGGCCGGATCGACCCGCAATTCGATCTCAGCCAGGCGACGCGACGTGCCTGGTTGCAGGCGATGCGCGCACGCTACGCCCCCGATGCAGTGCGCGAACGGGTCAATGCCTTGCTGGTGGAACTGGCGGCGGTAGAGAGCGATCTGCCCCGGCTGATCCGCGCCGCGGCGACCCGGATCGCAGAAGGGCCGCTTCCCGCTCCGCCATCGCCCGCGCCGGATCGGCTGCTGCCCGCCGCCATCCTGATCGGATCGGCCGCGATCACCGCCGCGATCCTGCTTTCCTGACGCGCGCGCATTCGTTAACGTTACGGCTCCGACCAAGCGGAGGGAATGTGACAATGGCGCACAAATTCACGATCAAGAAGGACAAGAAGGGCGAGTTTCGCGCCTATTTCAAATATAACAGCGAAATCATCTTCTGGACCGAAGGCTACACCTCCAAGGCCAGCGCGGTAAACGCCATCGAATCAATCAAGAAGAACGGCCCAGGCGCCCCGACCGAAGACGAAGAATAAGCCGAACCCTTACGGGGCCTCGCGCCGCCTGCGCAGCATCAGCAGCGCGACAAGGCTGAGCAATGAGGCCCCGGCAAGGTAGAGGCCCACCCAGATAAGGCCGCCCCGATCCGCGAGCCAGACCGCCGCGATCGGCGTAAGCGCGCCGCCCAATATGCCGGCGACGTTGAACGAGAGGCTGACCCCCGTATAGCGCACCCGCGCCGGGAAAAGGCCGGGCAGCCAGGCGCCGAGCGGCCCGTAGACGAAGCCCATCACGAACAGGGCGAAACTAAGCCCCGCGAAGATCGCGAGCAGCGAGCCCGATTCCAGCGTCGGCGCGAGCAGCAGCCCGGCGATAACGGAAGCGACGCAGCCCCATGACAGGACCGTCGCCGCACTCCACAGATCGGAGAACCAGCCGGCCAGCACGATGCCCACCGCCATGAAGCAGATCGCGCCGAGCTGCATCGACA
Source organism: uncultured Sphingosinicella sp. (assembly GCA_964438875.1). Classification (GTDB taxonomy): domain Bacteria; phylum Pseudomonadota; class Alphaproteobacteria; order Sphingomonadales; family Sphingomonadaceae; genus Allosphingosinicella. Next base: position 52,260 of record CAYTMM010000006.1, read on the forward strand.
GGAAGATCTGCCTGTCGATCCCCAAGGTGGTCGTTCCGTACCCCAGAGCGAAGGCGGTCGCGAGATAGTAGACCGCGAAACAGGCGACCGCGCCGAAGGTACCACCCAGCGTCACGAGCCAATGTTTGCGCATCAATTCCGCGAACGGCACGGGCGGCGGCGGCCCTTCTTCCAGCACCTTCGCGAAGGCCGGCGTCTCACCGAGTTTGAGGCGCACCCAAAGGCCGATCACGACCAGCACGATCGACAGCAGGAAGGGAATGCGCCAGCCCCAGGCGAAAAATTGCTCGCTCGTCATGAACAGGCCGAGGATCAGGAACAGGCCGTTGGCCGCGATGAAGCCGATCGGCGCGCCAAGCTGCGGCACCATGCCGAAGCGCCCGCGCCAGCCCGGCGGGGCGTTCTCCACCGCCAGCAACGCCGCGCCGCCCCATTCGCCACCCAGCCCGAAGCCCTGCCCGAAGCGCAGGATGCACAGCAACAACGGCGCGACCCAGCCGATCATCGCATAGGTCGGCAGGAAAGCGATCAGGAAGGTCGAGATACCCATCAGCATCAGCGAGACGACGAGCGTCGACTTGCGCCCGATACGGTCGCCATAATGGCCGAACGCCCACGCCCCGACCGGCCGCGCGACGAAAGCGACGCCGAGGCTGGCATAAGCGGCCAGGAGCTGGACGGAGGGCGAATCCGCCGGAAAGAAAAGCGGCCCGAACACCAGGGCGGCGGCGGTCGCGTAGATATAGAAATCGTAGAATTCAACCGAGGTGCCGACAAGGCTTGCCGTCAGCACCCGTTTGTTGGCCCGAACCGGATGTATCATCCATCCCCCTGATCTTATGGCGGCTTGATCGCGCGCGCGCCGGCAGGGATCAAGCCATTTGTACGATCAGATCTGCGCGTCCGTTGACGGCTCTTCCGCGCGCCACAACCAGATCAGGAGCAGCAGACCGCTGATTATGAACAGCGCGAAACCGGAGAGCATCCAGGCATTCGCATACCAATATTCGCCCCACTGGAAGGTGCCGCCCATGATCCGTGACCAACCGCGGAAATGCTGCGTGGCAGCGACGACGAGGCCGAAAACAGCCAACACTGCGGAGAGATAGCGCACGATCCAGTGCGCCGGATTTGGCAACATCAACAAAATGCCCAGCAAACCGATGACCGTGCGCTGCACCCGGCAATAGGGGCATATATAAACGAGCCCGGTGAGGTCGACAGCCCATGTCAGAATGCAAATCACGAGCGCCGCGATGCCCACGAACAGGCGATAGCGCAGCAGCAGATGCGGCAGATTGTCGATCATATTCAATGTGCACCCCTTCCCCCGAGCCCGGCCTATAGGCAGGGCTGGAACGATCCGCCAGCCATTTATGAGACAATGTAACACTGCCGATGTGGCAGCGGGATGGCGTTTCGTGTCGCCACAGGATAACCGGATGCCCCCGACCGATGGATGCCGTTACGGCATCGCCCGGTTTCTTCCAGAGAGATATCCATGAAGCTCGAAACCCTCGCCCTGCACCACGGCTATACCCCCGAGGCGACCACCAAATCGGCGGCGGTGCCGATCTATCAGACGACGTCCTACACGTTCGACGATACGCAGCATGGCGCGGATCTCTTCAACCTGGCGGTGCCAGGCAACATCTACACCCGGATCATGAACCCGACCAACGCTGTGCTGGAGGCACGCCTGGGGGAGATGGAAGGCGGCATCGGCGCCCTCGCGCTCGCATCCGGCATGGCGGCGATCACCTATGCGATCCAGGCGATCGCCGGCGCGGGCGACAATATCGTTTCGGTCAGCCAGCTCTATGGCGGCACCTACAACCTCTTCGTCCACACTTTCCCCCGGCAGGGAATCGAGGTGCGGCTGGCCGATCAGGCCGATTTCGACGCTCTGGAGGCGCTGATCGATGGGAACACCAAGGCGGTGTTCTGCGAATCGATCGGCAACCCCGCCGGCAACGTGGTGGATATCGCCCGCCTCGCCGAGATCGCGCATCGCCACGGCGTGCCGCTGATTGTCGACAACACCGTGGCGACGCCCTTCCTGTGCCGCCCCTTCGATCATGGCGCCGACATCGTCGTCCATTCGCTGACCAAATATATCGGCGGCCACGGCAATTCCGTGGGCGGGATCATCATCGATTCAGGCAAGTTTGACTGGGCGGCGAACAAGGAAAGGTTCGCTATACTCAACGAGCCGGACCCGTCCTATCACGGTGTTGTCTACACTGCGGCGCTGGGGCCGGCTGCGTTCATCGGCCGCGCCCGTGTCGTGCCGCTGCGCAACACCGGCGCCGCCCTCGCTCCGCACAGCGCCTTCCTGTTTCTGATGGGGCTGGAGACGCTGGGCCTGCGCATGGAGCGGCATTGCGAGAACGCGCTGGCACTCGCCAGCTGGCTCAGCGCGCACCCCAAGGTGAAGTGGGTCAATTATGCCGGCCTTCCCGACAGCCCCTATCACGCCACCGCGCAGAAGATCACCGGAGGCCAGGCATCGGGCATCGTCAGTTTCGGCGTCGAGGGCGGCGCGACTGCGGGGGCGCGCTTCATCGATGCACTCCAGATGATCTTCCGCCTCGTCAATATCGGCGACGCCAAGTCGCTGGCCTGCCACCCCGCCTCGACCACGCATCGCCAGCTTTCCCCTGAGGAACTGGCCAAGGCCGGCGTGTCCGAGGATCTGGTCCGCATATCGGTAGGGATCGAGCATATCGACGACATCATCGCCGATGTGGAACAGGCGCTCGCCAAGGCCTGATCGCCGATTCGCGGCGCGTGCCGATCGCGCGCCGCGGACATCTTGCCTCCAGCGCGGTTGCTCCACGCGCCGACGTTCCCTAGATGTTCGCGCGTGACCCATCCGCCCGCCACCACGCCCGATCCGTCCTATCTCGCCGGCCTCAACGCGCCGCAGCGCGAGGCTGTGCTGACCACGGAAGGCCCGGTGCTGGTGCTGGCCGGCGCGGGCACGGGCAAGACGGCGGCGCTCACTGCCCGCCTCGCCCATCTCGTCGCCACCCGCCGCGCCTGGCCGAGCGAGATCCTCGCCGTCACCTTCACCAACAAGGCGGCGCGGGAAATGCGCGAGCGCGTCGGGCGGCAGATCGGCGAGGCCGTCGAGGGCATGCCCTGGCTCGGCACCTTTCATTCGATCGGCGCGAAGATGCTGCGCCGCCATGCCGAGCTGGTCGGACTCAAGAGCAATTTCACGATCCTCGATACGGACGACCAGCTCCGGCTTCTGAAACAGATCATCCTCGCCGCCGACATCGACGAGAAACGCTGGCCCGCCCGCGCGCTCGCCGGCTGCATCGACCGCTGGAAGAACAAGGGCTGGACGCCCGAACAGGTCGATGCCGGCGAGGCGGAGAGCTATGCCAACGGCCGGGGCGCGGACCTCTACCGGCTCTACCAGGCGCGCCTGCGCGATCTCAACGCCTGCGATTTCGGCGATCTGCTGCTCCACATGCTGGTCATCCTGCGCACCCATCGCGACGTGCTGGAGCTGTATCAGCAGCGCTTCAGATATGTGCTGGTCGACGAATATCAGGACACCAACCAGAGCCAGTATCTCTGGCTCCGCCTGCTCGCACAGGAACGCCGGAACATCTGCTGTGTCGGCGACGACGATCAGTCGATCTATTCCTGGCGCGGCGCGGAGGTGTCGAACATATTGAGGTTTGAAAAGGATTTCCCGAACGCGGTTATCATCCGGCTGGAGCAGAATTACCGCTCCACCCCGCACATTCTCGGCGCTGCCTCGGGCCTCATCGCGCAGAACAGCGCGCGGCTCGGCAAGACGCTCTGGACCGAGGCGGACCAGGGCGAGAAGGTCCAGGTGGTCGGCGTGTGGGACGGACCGGAAGAGGCTCGGCGCGTCGGCGAGGAGCTGGAGGCGATCCAGCGACACGGCGGCCGGCTGAGCCAGGCCGCCATTCTCGTCCGCGCGCAGTTCCAGACCCGCGAGTTCGAGGATCGCTTCATCGCGATCGGCCTCCCCTATCGCATCGTCGGGGGTTTCCGCTTCTATGAACGCGCCGAGATTCGCGACGCGCTCGCGTATCTGCGCGTCATCGCCCAGCCCGCCGACGACCTGGCCTTCGAGCGGATCGTCAACACGCCCAAGCGCGGCATAGGCGACACCACGGTCCAGAAGCTGCTGCACATCGCGCGCCTGAACGGCGTG
>CAYTMM010000006.1:56470-74321 GCA_964438875.1 uncultured Sphingosinicella sp.
GCGACAAGGCGGTGGCGAAGCTGCACGGCCTCGCACGCGCCGAGGGCATCCCGCTCAGCCTCGCCGCCGCGCAGATCCTCGACACGGACGAACTAACCCCCGCCGCCCGGCGCAGCCTCGGTAATCTGGTCGGCGATTTCGCACGCTGGCGGAGCAAGCTGGACGATTTGCCCCATCCGGAACTCGTTCGGCTCGTGCTCGACGAGAGCGGCTATACGGCGACGCTGCAGGCAGATCGCTCGACCGAAAGCGCCGGCCGCCTCGAAAACCTCGCCGAACTGACGCGCGCGATGGAGGATTACGAAACGCTCGGCGCCTTCCTGGAGCATGTCGCGCTCGTCATGGACAATGATGCGGCCGAAGACACGGACAAGGTCACGATCATGACCATCCACGCCGCCAAGGGGCTGGAATTCGAGACCGTCTTTCTCGCCGGCTGGGAGGAAGGCGTCTTCCCCTCGCAGCGCGCGCTCGACGAAGGCGGCAATGCCTCACTGGAGGAGGAACGCCGCCTCGCTTATGTCGCGATCACAAGAGCGCGGCGTAAGTGCTTCATCTTCCACGCAGCGAACCGCCGCATCTATGGCCAGTGGACGTCGAGCATCCCCAGCCGCTTCGTTTCAGAACTGCCGGAAGATCATCTCGAGCAGGAAACGACGATGAGCGGCGGCGAGTCGCTCTGGCGCGCCAACTGGTCGGAACGGGCCGACCCCTTCGCCCATCTCGCCGCCGCCCAGTCCACCCGCGCCAGCACGCGCGGCCCCGGCTGGCAACGCGCCGCCGCCGCGGGACAATTCGATCGTACCCCCGCCAAGGTCGTCGAAGCCCGCGCCAGCGCCGTCAGCTTCGGCAATCCCGGCCGCAGCGACATCGCAATCGGCATGCGCGTCTTCCATTCGAAATTCGGCTATGGCGAAGTGGCGGAAATCGAAGGCAACAAGCTGGAAATCGACTTCGAACATTCGGGACGCAAGCGCGTGCTGGACAGCTTTGTGAGTGTGGCGTGACTCTTCCTCGCCACCCCGACGCAGGCCAACATAACGACGGGGATGGGATTTATCGTTCTGGCGAGGCTGGAGAGAAAATTCTTCCACGGATCATGTGTCCATGAATTCGATCAAACCATTCCGCTCGCACGTGATTGAAGCCTTGAGCGCTCCGGCCTAAGCCCGCTCCCAATGTCCGTCGCTGCGCCCGCCTCGCCTTTCCACTATCGCGATTACCGCTTCTTCTGGTTCGCGCGGCTGGCGAGCACGATCGCGAACACGATGCTGATCGTCGTTATCGGCATCCACGTCTACGACATCGCACGCGAGACGATGAGCATCTACGAGGCGAGCTTCTGGCTCGGTATGATCGGGCTCGCCCAGTTCCTGCCGTTGCTGCTGCTCGTCCTCGTCGCCGGTTATGTCGCCGACCGGATCGACCGGCGGCTGATCGTACTGCTGGCGCTGGGCGCGGAGATGCTGTGCGGCCTGTGGCTGGCGGCGCTCGTCTGGTTCGATGCGATGAGCCTGGTGCCGCTCTTCGCCGTCTCGGTCGTGCTGGGGGTCGGACGCGCCTTCGCCGGGCCGGCGCTGGCCTCCTTCGCGCCCAATCTGGTGCCCGCCCCTCTGTTGCCCAGCGCGATCGCGCTCAATTCCATCGCCTGGCAGAGCGGCGCGGTGGCCGGCCCGTTGATCGGCGGCGGCGCCTATGCGTTCTCCATTGCCCTCCCCTACGAACTGTCCGCTTTGCTCTTCGCTCTCTCAGCCGGCGCGATGCTGATGGTGAAGCGAATCCCGCGCGGCAATGCGGGGGACAGCAAGCCTCTGCGCGCGGTGATCGAGGGCCTCGCCTATGTGCGCGACAACAAGATCGTGCTGGGCGCGATCACGCTGGACCTGTTCGCGGTGCTGCTCGGCGGCGCGACGGCGATGCTGCCCGTCTATGCGCGGGACATCCTCCATGTCGGCTCCGAAGGGCTGGGCGCGCTACGCGCCGCGCCGGCGATCGGCGCGGCACTGACCGCCGCCTTCCTCGCCCGCCGGCCGCTGCAGCGCCATGTCGGCCACAAGATGTTCATCTGCGTCGGCGTGTTCGCGCTGGCGACGATCGTGTTCGGGGAAAGCCGCTGGCTGTGGCTGTCGCTGGCCAGCCTGTTCGTGCTTGGCGCCGCGGACATGATCAGCGTCTATGTCCGCTCCTCGCTGATCCAGATCCATACGCCCGATGCGATGCGCGGGCGCGTCTCGTCGGTGTCGGGCCTGTTCATCTCCACTTCGAACGAGTTGGGAGAGTTCCGCGCCGGGCTGGCGGGCGCGGCCTTCGGGCCGGTCGTCGCAGTGGTGGGCGGCGGCGTACTCGCACTAGGCGTCACCGGCATCTGCGCCTGGGCTTTCCCCGCCCTGCGCAAGGCGGACCGCTTCGTGCCGCCCGATCCTGAAATCCTCGATGCTGAGCCCGGAAAGGCGCAGCCCGAGGTCCAGCTTCCTCCCCAGGTCGCAGGCCATGAACTTGAAACCGAGAAAGGATAGGACATGAAAGTCGCCAACATTCTCGAAACGATCGGCAATACGCCACATATCCGGATCAATCGCCTGTTCGGCGATGCCGAAGTCTGGGTGAAATCGGAACGTGCCAATCCCGGCGCGTCGATCAAGGACCGCATCGCGCTGGCCATGATCGAAGATGCCGAGAAATCCGGCAAGCTGCAGCCCGGCGGCACCATCATCGAGCCAACATCGGGCAATACCGGGATCGGCCTGGCGCTGGTCTCGGCGGTCAAGGGCTACAAGCTGACGCTCGTCATGCCGGAAAGCATGAGCCTGGAACGCCGTCGGCTGATGCTGGCTTATGGCGCCACCTTCGATCTCACGCCCAAGGAAAAGGGCATGAAGGGCGCGATCGAGCGGGCGAAGGAGCTTGCCGCGGAAACGCCGGGAAGCTGGATTCCGCAGCAATTCGAGAATCCGGCCAACCTGGAGGTGCACCGCCGCACGACCGCACAGGAAATCCTGAACGATTTCAAGGATTCGCCGATCGACATTCTGATCACTGGCGTCGGCACGGGCGGCCACATAACGGCCAGCGCCGAAGTGCTGAAGGCGGCGTGGCCCGGCCTGCAGGTCTTCGCTGTCGAGCCGACTTTGTCGCCGGTCCTTTCGGGCGGGCAGCCGGGACCGCACCCGATCCAGGGCATCGGCGCCGGCTTCGTGCCGGCGATCACCGACGTCTCGCTGTTCGACGGGATCATCCAAGTCGATCCCGCGGATGCCAAGGAATGGGCCCGCCGCTCGGCCCGCGAGGAAGGCATTCTGGTCGGCATCAGTTCCGGCGCGACGCTCGCCGCGATTTCGCAGAAGCTGGCCGAGGTGGGCGCGGGCAAGCGCATCCTCGGGTTCAACTACGACACGGGCGAGCGCTATCTCTCGGTTCCGGATTTCCTGCCGGAGGCGTAGCGACGTAGGCGGGCCGGCAACCGCCGGCCCGCTTCGCTTCAGCGGATCGTTGCCATCTCGTAGAGATAGTCGACATAACCCATCGTCGCCTCGCGATAGCCGGCGACAGCGGGATTGCTGCTTTCGATCAGCATGAACTCGTCCGGCGCATGCGCGCCGCCGCCATGCCCAAGGCCGAACTGACAGGCCGGCTTGCGCAGCGGATCGCCAGTGAACACGAAACCGGGCCAGGAGCCGGCAAGGCGCGGGAACAGCGCGAAGGGCACGTTGTCACGCGTAAACACCGCCTGCTGGGCACGGATCACGCGGCTGTCCTCCGCCACCTCGGTCGGGTCATAACCGCCGCTGACATTGACTTCGATGTCGCTGAAGCCGTGACGATCGAGATGGGCGCGCAGCTTCGCGATGCAGTCGTCACGGGTCATATTGGGCACCAGCCGGAGATCAAGCTTGGCAACGCCGCGCCCCGGCAGGATCGTCTTGCCGCCCGGCCCGGTATAGCCGGCGACCAGCCCCTCGATATTCACGGTCGGTTGCGAAGCGAGCCGCTCCAGCGATTCCCGCCAGGGCAGATCATCGATCCACCGCTGCACGCCAAGCATGCGCTTCGTCTGCTCCTCGCTGCGATTACGGGCCGATTCGGCAATCAGCGCGCGTTCCCGGTCGGTGAGCGGGCGGACATGTTCGAACCAGCCGTCGATCGCCGGCGTGTTGCCATGATCGGTGGTCAGCGTCTTCAGCGCCTCGACCAGATGCCATACAGGGCTGTCGACCGCCGCCTTCTGGCTGGAATGAATGTCGTTCAGCGGGCCGCGGCCCCAGCGTTCGCCCGAGGCGATCAGTTCCAGCTCGATAATGCCCTTTGCGCCGAGATTGATGCCGACTGCACCGTTCGGCGCCTGCGTGTTCATAGGGATGATGACCCCTTCAGCCCGGCGCATCGCGGCCAGCACTTCGGCGTCGTCGAACGCATTGACGAAATTGGGCGAGCCGATCTCTTCCTCACCCTCGGCGAGCAGGACGAGATTCACCGGCAGCCGCTTGCCGGCGGCACGGAAGGCGTGGATCGCGGCCAGAAAGGCCGATTCCGGCCCCTTCTGGTTGGTGGCACCGCGCCCGCGCAGCGCCCGGCCGAGCGTATGATCGAACATCTGACCTTCAAGCGGCGGCGACGACCATTCGGCCGGATCATATTGCTTCACATCATACATGAAATAGATACCAACGGTGCGCGGCGCGCCGGCATCAAGCACGCCGAACACCGCCGGAATGCCTCCGGTCGGCACTTTGCGCACACTGGTGAATCCCGCATCGGTCGCCAGCCGCACCATGTAATCCGCGCCCTGCTCGATGTTCAGCTCCTCCGCAGCGATGGTGGGCAGGGCGATCCAGTCCCGCAAACGATGAATTGATTCGTCGAACCCCGTATCGACGGCCCGCCGGATCTCCGCACGGTCGCTGTCTCGCCGGGTCTGGGCGATCGCGGCACCGGGCGCGAGCAAGGCTGCCGACGCCGCAGCAGCCTTCAGAATGTCGCGGCGGTTCGTAGACGGATGATCGGTCATGACGTTCCCCTGTTTGATTGGCACGCGGAATGAACAACCCTCGCCATGCGCTGTCCAGCCCCTTCCGGAACCGACCGCCAAAGGATCGCGTTCTGGAAACAGTATCGGGGAGTGCTTCATGCGTGAACAGGAACGACCGGCAACCGATCGAGAGGCCGTCATGATGCGCACTCGCGACCACGGCGGCATCCTCATTGCCGTTCTGGTGTTGCTTTTCGTTACGGGGTTGATCGCCTTCTTCTCGTTCGGCGGCTATTTCGAAAAGGCATCCGGCAATGTGATCGCTGCGCCTGCCAGCGACAGTTAATTCCTCGGAGCCTGCCGCCGGTAGCTCAGTGCCTCCGCGACATGGACACGGCCGATCTCTTCCGCCCCGGCCAGATCGGCGATGGTCCGCGCGACGCGCATGACCCGATGGAATCCCCGCGCGGAGAGGCGCATCGCCTCAGCCGCCTGGGCGAGCAGGTGCCGGCCAGGTTCGTCAGGCGTCGCGACCGCGTCCAGCAACTCGCCATCCGCCTCCGCATTGGTACGCGGCCCCTTCCCTTCGTAGCGCATGGTCTGGACGGCGCGCGCGGCAGCGACCCGCGCGGCGACATCGGCCGAACCTTCGATCGGCGGCGGCAGCGCGAGATCGGCGGCTGCCACGGCGGCGACCTCGACATGGAGGTCGATCCGGTCGAGCAACGGGCCGGACACCTTGGCCTGATAATCGGCGGCACATCTGGGCGCGCGGGCGCACGCCAACGCCGGATCGCCGAGATGGCCGCAGCGGCACGGATTCATGGCCGCGACAAGCTGGACACGCGCCGGAAAGGTCACATGGGCGTTGGCGCGGGCGACTTGCACCACGCCCGTCTCCAGCGGCTGACGCAGGGAATCGAGCGCGACGCGCTGGAATTCCGGCAACTCGTCGAGGAAAAGCACACCGAGATGTGCGAGGCTGACCTCCCCCGGCCGAACCTTCAGCCCGCCGCCGACCAGGGCGGGCATCGAGGCGCTGTGATGTGGCGCACGATAGGGCCGGGTACGGATCAGACGGCCGTCCTTGAGCTCCCCGGCGACGGAAGCGACCATAGAGACTTCCAGCGCCTCGGCGGGAGTCAGGTCCGGCAATATGCCCGGCAGGCAGGCAGCCAGAAGCGACTTGCCGGCGCCGGGCGGGCCGCTCATCAGCAGATTGTGGCCACCCGCCGCAGCGATCTCCAGCGCACGCTTGGCTGTCTCCTGCCCCTTAACTTGGGCGAGATCGGGACCACGGGCCGGCGGCTCCGCCTCGCCCGGCACGGGCGGCGTCAGCACCGCCTGCCCGCGCAGATGGTTGGTAAGCGCAATGAGATCTGGCGCTGCGATCACCTCGACATCGCCGGCCCATGCCGCCTCGCCGCCCTGCACGGATGGGCAGATCAGCCCCAGCCCCTGCGCCGACGCATGGAGCGCGGCAAGCAGCACGCCGGGCGATGGCGCGATCCGGCCGTCCAGCCCAAGCTCACCCACCGCGACATAGCCGGCCAGCGTCTCGGCATCGACCGCCCCCATCGCCGCGAGCAGCCCGAGCGCAATCGGCAGATCGTAATGCGAACCTTCTTTGGGCAGATCTGCCGGAGAGAGATTGACCGTGATTCTCTTGGGCGGAAGCGACAGGCCGATCGCGGACAGCGCGGCATGCACGCGCTCCCTGCTTTCGCCGACCGCCTTGTCGGGCAGGCCGACAACGAGGAATTTCGGCAGTCCCGGCGCGATTTGCACCTGCACCTCCACGGCGCGCGCCTCCAACCCCAGAAACGCCACCGTAGCGACATGCGCGACCATATAGCCCTCTCCCCCGCCGCACTTTGGCGAGCGGCACCGGGGAAGTCGAGACGATCTTTCGAAATGACGCCAGCGCTTCAAATTCCGACCAAGAAGAAAGGTCGACCTTGTGCAGTCGCCGCCAGATACCCAGATGTAACCGATGACACCGAGGCAGAGATGGCTGGCCTGGGGACGCATGCCGATGGTTCGGCAATGCCTGTTCCTGTTTGGCTGTGCGATGATCCTCGTGTCACCGCTGGTCGGCATCATTCCGGGACCGGGCGGCGTCATCGTCTTTGCCTTCGGTCTGGGACTCGTGCTCAAATACAGTGAATGGGCGAAGCGTAAATATGTCGCCTTCAAACGCCATCATCCGAACAAGGGGCGCTGGACCGACTGGGGCATGCGCCGGAGCAGTGCCGCCCGGCGCGAGGAGATCCGCCAACAACAGGGTGAAAACGGCGCGGCCGGTGATTGACTTTGCCTCCGCCTCCCCCTATCGGCGCCCTCAACGAGGCCGCGTTAGCGCGGCCCTTTTCTTTCGATTTGAATGACAAGGGATGAGCGATGAAGCGCACCTTCCAGCCGAGCAATCTCGTGCGCAAGCGCCGGCACGGTTTCCGCGCCCGGATGGCGACCGTCGGCGGCCGCAAGGTTCTGGCCGCACGCCGCAGCCGCGGCCGCAAGAAGCTTTCGGCGTAACCAAGCCCAAAATCGGGAAGCTGACCCGCCGCGCGGACTTTCTGGCCGCGAACGGCGGGTTTCGCGCGCCTACAGCCGGTTTCGTCCTGCTCGTACGTCGCCGCGACGATGGCGATGAGACGAAGCGCATTGGCCTCACCGTTTCCAAGAAGGTTGGCAACGCCGTGGTGCGCAACCGAATGAAGCGCCGCTTCCGCGAATTGACGCGCGCGCTCCTGCCGGAGCGCGGAATCGCCGGTGCCGATCATGTCCTGATCGGGCGTATGGGCGGGATCGAGCGAGCGTTCGAGATGCTGAGAACCGACTTGGAGCGCGCGCTTGCCAGGGCGGCGCGATGATCGCCAAAGGCCTGATCCTGATCGCGCGGGGGTGGCAATTGGGCCCGTCGCGCATACTACCGCCGAGCTGCCGCTTTCAACCAAGCTGCTCAGCCTATGCAATCACCGCGCTTTCCCGCTATGGCGCCCTGCGCGGAAGCTGGCTGGCACTTCGCCGGCTGCTGCGCTGCCACCCTTGGGGGGGATCCGGCCACGATCCTGTGCCATGACGAATGTTGAGAATGATGAGGGGCGATAGGTGAACGATCACAAGAACATGATCCTGGCGATCGCACTGTCCGCGCTCGTCCTCATCGGTTGGACCGTGATCGCCGACACCTGGTTCCCGCCGGCCAATCCACCGGTGACGACGATCGAAGATGGCCGTGAAGTGCCGGTCGACACTCCGACTGTGACGCCCGTCGCCGAAACGCCGCGCACGATCCGGGCACGCGAGGCCGTCCTCGCCGAAAGCCCGCGCGTCCGCATCGAGACACCGCGCCTCGCCGGCTCGATCAATCTCTCCGGCGCGCGGATCGACGATCTGGTACTGACCACCGAGCGTGAGGGAATCGGCCGCGATTCGCCGCCGGTGCGCCTCTTCTCGCCCGCCGGATCGCCCGGCGCCTATTTCGGTACGTTCGGCTGGGCCGGCGACGGCATGCGCCTGCCCGACGGCGAGACCGTCTGGCGCGCCAGCGGCGGGACGCTGACGCCAGACAATCCGGTGACTTTGAGCTGGGACAATGGCGAAGGCCAGTCTTTCGAAATCCGCCTGTCGGTTGATGCCGGCTATCTGTTCACCGCCGAACAGCACGTCGTGAATCGCGGCGGCGCGCCTGTCGCCGCCCGCCCCTTCGCTTTGGTGAGCCGCGTCGGCGTCTCCGCTGACCCCGATTGGTGGACGATGCACGTCGGGCCGGTCGGCCTGTTCAACGGCGTTGCAGACTATGACAATAACTGGAGCGACGTTGCCGAAGCGCGCGAGCGGACTTTCGCCTCGCGTGGCGGCTGGCTCGGCTTCACCGACAAATATTGGCTGACCGCGATCATTCCCGATCAGTCCCGCAATGTCGAAGCCGCCTTCCGCCACAATGGCGGGACAGACAGCTACCAGGCCGATTTCACCGTCGCCCCGACCATCGTCGCGCCCGGCCGTGGCCTGGCGACCACGACTCGCCTGTTTGCCGGCGCCAAGGAAGAAGCCCTGCTCGCCAGCTATACGGACGCGCTCGGCACCCGGCTTGACAAGGCGATCGACTGGGGCTGGTTCGAATGGTTCATGCAGCCGATCTTCAAGCTGCTGCTCTGGCTGTTCGATCTTGTCGGCAATTTCGGTGTCGCGATCATCCTGCTCACCGTGATCGTCCGGCTTCTGCTCTTCCCCATCGCGCAGAAGCAGTTCGCTTCGATGGCGGCGATGCGTGTCGTCCAGCCCAAGATGAAGGCGATCCAGGAGCGCTACAAGGACGACAAGCCGAAGATGCAGGAAGAGATGATGAAGCTGTACCGCGAGGAGAAGGTGAATCCCCTCGCCGGCTGCCTGCCCATCTTCCTGCAGATCCCGATCTTCTACGCGCTGTACAAGGTGCTGATGCTGTCGGTGGAGATGCGGCACGAGCCGTTTGTTCTGTGGATTCGCGACCTGTCCGCGCCCGATCCGCTGACGCCGGTCAACTTGTTCGGCTTCCTGCCCTTCACGCCGCCCTCTTTCCTGATCATCGGTATCCTGCCGATCCTGGTCGGCGTGACGATGTGGCTGCAGATGCGACTCAACCCGGCGCCGATGGACCCGATCCAGAAGCAGGTCTTCGGGCTCATGCCGTGGATTCTGATCGTCATCATGGCGCCCTTCGCGGCCGGCCTGCAGCTTTACTGGGTGACCAACAACCTGCTGTCGATCGGTCAGCAGAAGCTGCTCTACATGCGCCACCCGCAGCTCAAGGCACAGGCCGAGGCGGTCGCAGCTCCCGCACCGGCGCCTGAGCCGCCGTCCGATCCGGCACCCAAGAGCAAGCCGCGACGGCCGCGCGCCAAGTGAGCGAGGTTGGCGATCTTGAAGAGGCGGCCCGGAAGCTCTTTTCCGGGCCGGTCTCCTTCCTGAAATCGGCGCCGGAGCTGAAGTTCCTGCCCGATCCCGGTGTGCCGGAAATCGCCTTCGCCGGGCGCTCCAATGTCGGCAAATCCTCGCTGCTCAACCGACTGACCAACCGTTCGGCTCTGGCCCGCACCTCCAACACGCCGGGCCGCACGCAGGAGCTCAACATTTTCGAGGTCGGCGATCCGGTGCGGCTGCGGCTGGTGGACATGCCGGGCTACGGCTTCGCCAAGGCGCCGAAGGAACTGACGAAGAAGTGGCGCTTCCTGGTCAACGATTATCTGCGCGGCCGGCAGGTGCTGAAACGCACCTTGCTGCTGATCGACAGCCGGCACGGCATCAAGGAGATCGACCGCGAGCTGATGAAGATGCTCGACGACGCCGCCGTCAGCTATCACCTCGTTCTCACCAAGGCGGACAAGATCAAGGCCACCGCGCTCGACGAGGTGACGGCGCGCACGACGGAGGAAGCGCGCAAGCATCCCGCCGCGCATCCGGAGATCATCGCCACGTCGAGCGAGAAGGGACTGGGCATGGACCGGCTGCGCGCGGCGGTGCTAGAGGCGGCGCAGCTCTGACGGCGCGCGTCCAGCGAGAGGAACAGGATGCTCAAGCTCATCATCGGCAACAAGGCCTATTCCTCCTGGTCGCTACGCGGCTGGCTCGCGGTGAAGCAGTCGGGCCTGCCGTTCGAGGAGATCACCGTCCCGATGTTCGATGCGGACTGGGACAAGCGCGCCGAGGGCGACGAATTCGCCCCGTCCGGCGGCAAGGTGCCGATCCTGTGGGACGATCAGACCGTGATCTGGGACAGCCTGGCGATCGTCGAATGGCTCGCCGACAAGACCGACAAGGCGCGCTACTGGCCGCGCGACGACACCGCGCGTGGCATGGCCCGGTCGATGGCGGCCGAAATGCATTCGAGCTATCCGAATCTGCGGCGCGAATGCGGCATGAATGTGCGCAAGCAGTTTCCTACGGGTGACCTGTCCGATCCGGTCAAGGCCGAGATCCTGCGCATCCTCGAGCTGTGGGCGCAAGCGCGCGCGCGGCACGGCGGCGGCGGCCCCTATCTGTTTGGCGATTTCGGCGCGGTCGACATCATGTTCGCGCCGGTCGTCACCCGCTTCGTCACCTATTCGATCCCCGTCCCCCGCTTCGCCGCGGCCTATATGGAGACCATTCTCGATCACGCCTGGATGCGCGAGTGGATCGACGCCGCGCAGGAGGAACCCTGGGTGATCGAGCAGTACGAGACGCACCAGGTCTGATCGAAATGACCGACGCCATCGACCCCGTCGCGCTCACCGAGCGCCTGATCGCCTGCCCCAGCATCACGCCCGCGACCGGCGCGGTGTTTGATGTGCTGGAGGCGGCCTTGGTGCCGCTGGGCTTCGAGGTGCATCGCTTCGTCACGGGCGAGGCGCCGGACGGGCCGGTGGAAAATCTTTACGCATCGCGCGGGTCGGGCGGGACGCATCTCGGCTTTGCCGGTCACCTCGACGTGGTGCCACCGGGCGACGGCTGGGCGAGCGATCCGTTCGTGCCGGAGTTGCGCGGCGGACTGCTGCACGGGCGCGGCGCAGTGGACATGAAGGCCAGCATCGCCGCCTTCGCTGCAGCTTGCGCGGATGTGAACGAGCATCCCGGCAAGATCAGCTTTATCATCACCGGCGACGAGGAAGGCCCGGCGACGTACGGCACACCGAAGCTGATCGAATGGATGGCCGAACGCTCCATCCGCCCCGACATGATCCTGATCGGCGAACCGACCAGCGAGGCGCGGCTGGGCGACGTGGTGAAGATCGGGCGGCGCGGATCGGTCAATATGTGGGTCACGGTGCATGGCACACAGGGCCATGTCGCTTATCCGCACCGGGCCGACAATCCCGTGCCGAAGCTCGCGAAGGTGATCGACGCGCTGGAGGCGCTGCATCTGGACGACGGCAGCGAGTCCTTCCAGCCCTCCAACTTGGAGATTACGGCGGTCGATACGTCGAGCAAGGCGACTAATGTGATCCCCGGCTGGGCGCGGGCACAGTTGAATATCCGCTTCACCAATCTCCACAAGGGTGCTGACTTGGTCGCGCTGGTCCGCCGGACGGCCGAGGCGGCGGCGCCGGGCACCACGGTCGAGGCGAAGATTTCAGGTGAGGCTTTCCTGACGCCGCCGGGGCCGATCCACGACATCGTCGCCCAGGCGATCGAGGCGGAAACGGGCGTTGTCCCGAACCTGTCCACCCACGGCGGCACCTCCGACGGACGATTCCTGATCGCCGTCTGCCCGGTGATCGACTTCGGTCTCCCCAATGCGACGATGCACAAGCTGGACGAGGCGGCGGCGGTGGACGACATCCACGCGCTCCAGCGCATCTATGCGCGGGTCATCCGGCTGGCGCTCGACGTCTCCGGAGAATGATGTAGAGCGCCCCTGTCCCGCCATGTCGGGGCGCGGCGCCCCGGACGGCGGCGATATCCCCCGCGTGGCGCGAGGCGGCGAGCCAGTCCCCCACCGCAGCGCGGATTGCACCGCGCCCGCCACTTGCCTCGGCGCGCGGCTTCCCGGTGATGAGCAGGATCAGGCGGTCGCCCGCCGATATGGCGGCGTCGAGCCGGTCGTCGATCATCGCCCAGGCGGTCGCCAAATTGTGGCCGTGCAGATCGACGACGCGGTCCGGTGCGACCAGGCCGCGCGATAGGCGGCGGTCCCAGTTCCCGTCGAGCGTGGTGCCGGGCGCCCTGATCTTTTCGGCTGGTTTGACGAATGGTTTCTGCGCGGGTCGGGGCGTAGGACGCGTGGCTACAGCCGTCGCCGGTTCAACCGGAGGCAGGGCCCGGCCGTCCAGCGGGCTGACCGTCTCCACAACCTTGCGCCAGAGCGCGCGCTCCTCAGCGCTCAACCGCCGCACGGGCGCGAATCCTTTCCAGCGCGCCACGGGGAAGCAGGACGATCGCCCTCCCCCGCGCCTGCATGCCACCGGCGATTGCCGCCGCCGCCTCGCCCGCGCCCCAGAAGGTGTCGACGCGGTTCGCACCCCGGATCGCGCCGCCGGTATCCTGCGCAATCCACAGCCCGTCGGCGCGTGGATCGCTCATCCCGGAGAGGATGACGGGGGCGCCCAGCGGCACGAAGCGTGGATCGGTGGCGATGCTGACGCGCGGCGTGACCGGCAGCTCCAGCGCACCGAGGGGACCGGGACCGGTCAGTTCGCGGAAAAAGATGTAGCTCGGATTCTCGCGCATCAGCGCGCGGGCGCCGTCGGGATTGGCGGCCATCCAGGCACGGATCGCCTGCATCGACACCGGCGTCTGAAGGATACCCCGATCGCGCAGCAGACGACCGATCGCAACATATTCGCGGCCATTTTGTCCCGCATAGCCGATCCGCATCACGCCACCGTCCGGCAGTTGCAGCCGTCCGGAGCCTTGGATCTGGAGGAAGAAGAGATCCGTCGCATCGGCCGCCCAGCCGATCTCCAGCCCGCGCCCGGCCAGCGCACCGTCCTCGATCGCGGCACGGTCGTGATAGAGGACATAGGTGCCGTTCTCGTCGACACGGCCCCTGCCCCGCTCCCCCGTTGCCGGATTGGCGGCGAGAAGATCGGGCGGCACGGCGTAGACCGGCACATCATAGCCGGGCCGCCGGATGCGCGAGCCGGGGATTTCCGGCTCGAAATAGCCTGTGGCGAAAGCAGTAGCATCGCCGACCTCGACCGCCTCGAAATAGCGGCGAAAGAAGGCGGGCGCGTCATGGGCTCCGGCGGCGGCATCGCACGCGACGCGCCAGTCCTCTGGCGCGGCTAGACCGCTCGCATCCTGGCGCCGGACGAGCACGGGACAGGAAATGCGGAACGCGACCAGGGCATGTTTGGCGGCGGCCGGCAACGCCGGTAGAGACACAGCGCGAACACCGGCCTCGATCGCACTGGCTGGCTCCGGCACAGGCCTGTCGGGCACTGCAGGCGCGGTTGGCGGCGGCGGCATACTGGGAGTGACGCAGCTGGCGAGAGGGATCAGCAGCACGGCGCAGAACGGCAGCAGAACCGAAAGGCTTCGAGGTTTCAGCCGCAGAGGGTGGAATGGAAACCCAGACCATACGACTTGGTGCCGGTCTGACGACACTGAACCGGTATCTGGGGAATCAACGGGAGCCATCTGCCCCACATAGCCCCGGACGGCCGCTGGAGGAAAGTTACGCTCGCGCGTAGCTTAATCGGCAGCTTCGTCCGTCTCCACCAGCAACCAGTTGGGATCGCCGCTCTTGAGGTTACGACGGAACGTCCAGATGTCGTGCGTCGGGATCGCATCGCTCATCGAACCGGCGACGACGTCTCCTTCGGCGTTGCGGGTGACCGCCGCGACAAAGGCGTCGAAGCGCACTTCGATCTCCGCCTCGGGGCCATTGAGGCGTGCATCCTCAATCACCGCACGCTCGATCGCGACCAACCGGTTGTCGAGACTGTGGCCTGCCGCCTCTCGCTCCGCGATCGCCGACGTGAAGGCATCGCGCACGTCCGGCGCGGCAAGGTAGCCGAGTTCTTCGCGATCGCCCTTCCAGAACGCCTCGAGGATCATCCGGTAGGCGCCCTGCGCCCCTTCGAGGAAGCGGGACACGTCGAAGCTCGAATCCGCAGCGATGATCGCGCGAATGCCGCTGGATGCGCCTTTCCCGAACACCATACCGGCCGGTTCGCTGGTGGCGACAGGCGTATCCGCCTTTGCCGGGGCGGATTCGATCCCCGGCGCGGCTTCAGGGCGCGTGACGGGGCGCTGCTCATGGCCGGTGCGCTGACCGAGCACGGCATAGAGCCGCAGCCCGACGAACAGGGCGATCATGGCCAGAAGCACGATACCGACAGTCAACACTTTTCTCCTTGAGGCAGCCCGCTACATAAGCCCGAACCGGGCCGGTTTCAAATACCAACAGGCGCAACGACTGACGCGCGCGGATGTTGCACCGGAAAGAACCGGCTGCTACCCGCGCTGCGCACGGTCGCGCCGTCGGAATCTTCCAATGGGCGGCCATCTATATTCCACATCCAGATCGAGGTTTGAAGAGATGGCCGAACAGAATGGCGCGAACGGCGCGGGCGAGGCAGCGGTCGGCGCGGATTCGCTGCCCCAGGTCGGCGTGAT
Organism: uncultured Sphingosinicella sp.; assembly: GCA_964438875.1. Classification (GTDB taxonomy): domain Bacteria; phylum Pseudomonadota; class Alphaproteobacteria; order Sphingomonadales; family Sphingomonadaceae; genus Allosphingosinicella. The sequence goes on from CAYTMM010000006.1 coordinate 71,523, forward strand.
CGCCCAATATGTAAAAGACCTCTCGTTCGAAAACCCGAATTCTCCGGCCGTCTTCCAGTGGCAGGGTCAGCCGCAGGTGGACATCCAGGTCGGCGTCGCCGCGCACAATCTGGGCGAGGACGTCTACGAAGTGACGTTGAAGATCGACGTCACCTCGAAGACTGACGGCGGCACCGTCTTTTCGATCGACCTGCTCTATGGCGGTCTGTTCGCGGCGAAGAACGTGCCGGCGGAACAGCTCCAGCCCTTCCTGCTGGCCGAAGCGCCGCGCATCATCTTCCCCTTCGCCCGTCAAGTGATCATCGACGCCACGATGCAGGGCGGGTTTCCGCCGCTGCCGCTCGACCCGATCGATTTCGCCGGCCTCTACATGCAGAACGCCGCGCAACAGCAGGCGGGTCTCACCGGCGGTCAGGCCGGCGAGGTGACGGGCCAGGCCTGATCCCGGCCCAAGCCCTCAAGAGGGTGCACGGATGAACCTCATCAAGGCGACGGGCACGATCGGCGGCCTCACCATGGTCAGCCGCGTGCTCGGCTTCGCGCGCGAGATGGTGTTCGCGCGGATCATGGGCGCCGGCATGGCCGCCGACGCCTTCGCCCTCGCCTTCCTGATCCCCAACCTGTTCCGCCGGCTGTTCGGCGAAGGCGCCTTCGCGGCCGGCTTCGTGCCCCTGTTCAGCCAGCGCCTCAACGGCGAAGGCGGGATGGAGGAGGCGCGCAGGTTCGCCGAAGAAGTCATGGCCGTCTTCCTGCCCATCCTGATGGTGGTGACGGCGATCTTCATGATCTTCATGCCGGCCTTCGTCTGGGTGCTGGCCTCGGGCTGGCAGGACGATCCGGAGAAATTCGCGCTCGCCGTCGAGCTGACCCGGATCACCTTCCCCTATGTGATCTTCATCAGCCTGGTCTCGCTCTTTTCCGGCGTGCTCAATTCGCTGACCAAATTCGCCGCCGCCGCCTTCGCGCCGGCCCTGCTCAACATCGCCCTGATCGCGGCGCAGTTCATCGTGCCCAACGGCGGACCGGAAACGGCGCGGGCGATGGCCTGGGGCGTGATCGCCGGCGGTGTGCTGCAACTGGCCTTGTGCTGGGGCAGCGTCCAGCGGCTGGGCCTCACGATCGGATTCAAATGGCCGCGCATGACCGACCGGGTGAAGGAGCTTCTGCTGCTCATCCTGCCCGCCACTCTGGGCAGCGGCATCTATTATATCAGCCAGTTCTTTTACGCCTATTTCGCGACCCGGCTGCCGGAAGGGAGCCTCGTCTATCTCGGCTTCGCGGACCGGCTGAACCAGCTCCCGCTCGCGATCATCGGCTCCGCGCTGGGCACCGCGATCCTGCCGACGATCAGCCGCGCTGTCGATCGCGGCGAGGATGGCCGCGCCGCCCATGTCCAAGGGCAGGCGACGGAATTGTCGATGCTGCTCACCCTGCCCGCCGCGATCGCTCTAATCGTCACCGCCGGGCCGATCGTCGCGGCACTGTTCCAAGGGGGTCGCTTCACCGCCGAGGATGCCGCGACCACCGCGCTCGTCCTCTCGATCATCGTCGCCGGCCTGCCGGCCTATGTGATGATCAAGGTGCTGACCCCCGGCTTCTATGCCCGCAAGGACATGAAAACGCCGGTCAAGATCGCCTTCGCCATGCTGGCGGTGGCGGTGACGGCCAATTTCCTGCTGATCCCGATCCTGGGCATCGCCGCGCTTGCGCTGACCACAGCCGGTTCGGCCTGGCTCAACGCGATCGCGCTCTATGTCGTCCTCCACGTGCGCGGCCATTTCCGTTTCGAAGGCTGGCTGATCTCCCGCGTCGCGCGGCAGATCCTGGCGGCGGCGGCGATGGCGGCGGTGCTCTGGCTACTCAAGGGCCAGCTCGACGGCTGGTTCGACGGTTCGGCCGGACGGCGCATCTTGGGCGTCGGCGCGCTCGTTTCGGCCGGCGGGCTGGTCTATTTCGTCCTCGCCTGGTTCATCGGCGCGGTGAACCGCGAGGATATCCTCGTCCTCCTGAGACGCAAGAAGGTAAGCGAATGACCCGCCCGGACAAGCGCGTGGTTTCCGGCATCCAGCCGACCGGCAATCTCCATCTCGGCAATTATCTGGGCGCAATCCGCCGCTGGGCGCGGATGCAGGACGAGGTGGAGTGTATCTTCTTCCTCGCCGATCTGCACGCCGTGACCGTCTATAACGATCCTGCCGAGCTCAAGGCCAATGTGAACGGCATGGCGGCCGCCCTGATCGCTTGCGGCATCGATCCGGACAAGTCGCTGCTGTTCAACCATGCCCGGGTGCCGGCGCATCCGGAGCTGGCCTGGCTGCTGTCCTGCACGGCCCGGATCGGCTGGCTGAACCGGATGACGCAGTTCAAGGAGAAATCCGGCAAGAATCGGGAGGGCGTCTCGGTCGGCCTCTACGCCTATCCGATCCTCCAGGCCGCCGATGTGCTGCTCTATCAGGCGACCCACGTGCCCGTGGGCGAGGACCAGAAGCAGCATGTCGAGTTGATCCGCGACATCGCGACCAAGTTCAACACGGACTATGACGTCGATCTCTTTCGCCTGCCCGAACCACAGATCGGGGAGACGGCAGCACGGATCATGTCGCTGCGCGACGGCACGGCCAAGATGTCCAAATCCGACCCCAGCGACATGAGCCGGATCAACCTGTCCGACGATGCCGATGCCATCGCCCAGAAGATCCGCAAGGCGAAGACAGATGCTGGCTCGCTGCCCGACACAGTCGAGGAGCTGGCGGGACGACCGGAAGCGCTGAACCTGGTCGGTATCTATGCCGCGCTGAC
>CAYTMM010000007.1:0-16682 GCA_964438875.1 uncultured Sphingosinicella sp.
CCCGACACGTCGCGGGTGATCGAGGGATTGTCCGACTTGCGGCTGATCTTGTCGATCTCGTCGATATAGACGATCCCGCGCTGCGCCCGCTCGACATTGTAGTCGGAGGCCTGGAGCAGCTTCAGGATGATATTTTCGACGTCTTCACCCACATAGCCCGCTTCGGTGAGCGTGGTGGCATCGGCCATGGTGAAAGGCACGTCGAGCAGACGCGCAAGTGTCTGGGCGAGCAAAGTCTTACCGCAGCCGGTCGGGCCGATCAGCAGGATGTTGGACTTGCTGAGCTCGACCTCGCCGGTCTTCGCCCCATGAGCGAGCCGCTTGTAATGATTGTGGACGGCGACAGAGAGGACGCGCTTGGCGCGATCCTGCCCGATCACATAATCGTCGAGATGCTTGCAGATCTCCAGCGGCGTGGGGACGCCGTCGCGGGTCTTCACCAGCGCGGACTTGGTCTCCTCGCGGATGATGTCGTTGCACAGCTCGACGCATTCGTCGCAGATAAACACGGTGGGACCGGCGATGAGCTTGCGCACCTCGTGCTGCGATTTGCCGCAGAACGAGCAATACAACGTGCTCTTGCTGTCGCCGCCACTCAACTTCGTCATACTCTATCCTTCGGGCCGCCGGACCCGCCATACACAAGATGCGTATCCTGACCGCAAATTATCACGACCACAATGGCCTAAACGTTAAACGCCCTGTCCTCAGGCGGCCTTGACCTCTTCATCCGCCGGCGTGGGACGCTTGTCGAAGACCTCGTCGACCAGGCCGAACGCCTTGGCTTCAGGAGCCGAAAAGAACTTGTCGCGTTCGACATTCTTCTCGATCTCCTCGATCGTCTGGCCGGTATATTGGGCCATCAGCTCGTTCATCCGGTGCCGGATTCGCAGGATTTCCTTGGCCTGGATCTCGATGTCCGTCGCCATTCCCTGCGCGCCGCCGGACGGCTGGTGAATCATGATCCGCGCATTGGTCAGCGCGACCCGCATGCCCGGTTCCCCGGCCGACAGGAGGAAGGCGCCCATCGAGGCGGCCTGACCGATGCAGACGGTGCCGACGCGCGGACGGATATAGTTCATCGTGTCATGGATCGCCATGCCCGCCGTGACCACGCCGCCCGGCGAGTTGATGTACATGTAGATGTCCTTCTTCGGATTCTCGCTCTCCAGATAGAGGAGCTGGGCGGTGATCAGCGAGGCCATATGATCCTCGACTCCGCCGGTCACGAAGATGATCCGCTCACGCAGGAGCCGCGAATAGATGTCGAAGCTGCGCTCGCCGCGATTCGACTGCTCGATGACGATCGGCACGAGGCCTGCGGCGATATCCTGATGATCCATGATGTGGTGAGATTCCCGTCTGAAGTGTCTGGAGCGAACATCGGAGCATTGCGGCGAAGGTTCAAGAGGCCCCTTGCCCGCGGCTTGCCGCCGATGCCCTATTTCGGTCCGCCAGCGACAGCGGCCTGCCGGGCGCCCGACACGGCATCGCCGCAGCGCCAGTTAAAGTTCCCCCCTTCATTCCGTACCGCGTCACAGTTTGCGCGGACCTCGCCGCCTGACAGGTCGCGGACCCGGACGAACCCGGCCATACGATTGTCGTCGCCGTCGCGCTGCATATCCACTTCGATCACCTCGGCGCGGGCCGACATGGTCTCACGAATCGAATTTTCGATATCCTGAAGCGCCCCCTCGTCGATGACAGGAGAACAGCGCCAGTCGAAATTCGTCCCTTCTGTGCGCGCGGCGGTGCAACTGAGCCGACCGGAGCGGCCTTCGGCATCGCGGATCAGCGCATATCCGGTCATATTGTTCTCATCGGCCCGAACAAGATTGACCTCCTCGACAGCGCCCTGATTGCTCAACGCTTCGGCGATCGCGTTCTCGAGCTGATCCTCCTCACTCGAAATCTGGCACCCGGACAGAGCAAGCAGCGCGGCGAGTGCCGTGACGCCTTTCTTCATGCCCCCTTCCCCCTTCCCGTGACGAAGGGTGCACTCTTGGCCGCTTCGAAAGCGGATGCAAGCGGGAAGCGTCAGCCCTCCCCACCCAGTCCGGGAAGGCCGAGATAGTGGAGCCGCCGCATCTCCCGCCGGCCGCGCACCACCGTGTCGAGGATCAGCCCGGCAAAAAAGCTGAGCGCCGCGAGGATGGTGAGGCCGGTGGCGAGGATCGCGGTGGGGAAGCGCGGCACCAGGCCGGTGCGGGCGTAGGTGATGGCGAGCGGAATGGCGAGGATGAGAGCGGCCATGCCAAGCAGGAAGGCGATCCAGCCGTAGAACAAAACCGGACGCTCCAGCCGGAACAGATGCAGGATCGTCTTCGCGATCCGCCAGCCGTCACGATATGTCGAGAGCTTGGACACCGAACCTTCGGGGCGCGCGCCATAGGCCGTTACCATCTCGCCGACCGGCATGGCGAGTTCCAGCGCATGGACGGAAATTTCCGTCTCTGTCTCAAATCCCGATGACAAGGCCGGGAAAGATTTGACGAAACGCCGCGAAAAAATGCGGTAGCCGGAGAAGATATCGGTGAAGCTGCGGCCGAACAGGCGTGCCAGCAAACCCGTGAAGAGGCGATTGCCGAACCGGTGGCCGCGGCGATAGGCGGCCTCCACTTCCGACTGGCGCGCGCCCACCACCATGTCGAGCCGCTCGTCGACCAGCTTGGCGACGAGGGCCGGCGCCGCGGCCGCGTCATAGGTCGCGTCGCCATCGGCCATCACGTAGATGTCCGCCTCCACATCCGCGAACATGCGGCGCACGACGTTGCCCTTGCCCTGCATCTTCTCCGCGCGGACGACAGCGCCGGCAGCGGCGGCCACCTCGGCCGTCCGATCGGAGCTGTTATTGTCGTAGACGTAGATGACGGCCCGAGGCAGCGCGGCGCGGAACGAAATCACCGTGCGCGCGATCGCAGCTTCCTCATTGTAACAGGGGAGCAGGACGGCAATGCGTGGTTGTTGCTGAGCCATTGCCGATTCCCCTGGAAAACCCCTACTCTATGACAGAGGAGGGTTAATTCCCGGTTAGGCCTTTTTCGCGGCCGGCTTTTTCGCCGGCGCCTTCTTGGCTGGAGCCTTGGCGGGTTTCTCCGCCTTGGCTTCAGCCGGAGCCGCTTCCTTCTTCTCCGCTGCAGGCTTCTTGGCAGCCGGCTTCTTCGCGGCAGCTTTCTTGGGCTTGGCGGCATGATCGTGATCGTGATGATCGTGGCCGCAACCCGGGCCGTGGACATGGCCTTCTTCGGATTCGATCGCTTCCTGGAGGGCCTCGCGGCTCACTTCGCGGTCGCTGATCTCGGCGCCCTCAAACAGGACGTCGACCACCTTATCCTCGAACAGGGGCGCGCGGAGCTGCGCGGCGGCCATCGGCGTGCCCTGGATATATTCCACGAAACGCTGCCGGTCCTCCGGCTTGTATTGCTGCGCCGCCTGCATGACGAGCTGGTTCATCTCCTGCGCGCTGACCTGCACGCCCCGCTGCTGCCCGATCTCGGAGAGCAGCAGGCCAAGGCGGACGCGGCGCTCGGCGATCGCACGATACTCGTCCTTCTCCGCTTCCATCTCGGCGCGGGCGGCGGCGGGGTCTTCCTCGTGGCTCGCCTCATGATCGAGCTGGCGCCAGATCTGGTCGAATTCAGCCTCGACCATCGATTCCGGCACCGGGAAATCGTGCAACGACGCCAGCTGATCGAGCAGCTGGCGCTTCATATGGGTGCGGGTGAGACCGTTCATCTCCTGCTCGACCTGCCCCTTCAGCAGTTCGCGCAGCTGATCGATGCCCTCCAGGCCCATGGACTTGGCGAAATCGTCATCCGCCTTGAACGGACGCGGCTTCTGCACCTCATTCACCACCACGTCGAAAACCGCCTCGCGGCCCTTCAGATAATCGACCGGATACTCCTCCGGGAAGGTCACCTTCACCTGAGTCTCGTCATTGGCCTTCACGCCGACGAGCTGGTCCTCGAAGCCGGGGATCAGGCGGCCCGAGCCGAGCTCGATCGACATGCCTTCGCCCTTGCCGCCGTCGAACGGCTCGCCATCGACCTTGCCCTCGAAGTCCATGATCACGAGATCGCCCGTCGCAGCCTTGTACGTGGCCGGGGCCGGATCGAAGCTCTTCTGGCCGGCAGCCAGACGCTCGACCGCTTCATCCAGCATCGCGTCATCGACCGGAACGGTCAGCCGCTCGATCTTCAGGCCGTCCAGCTTCGCCTCCGGCACATCCGGCAAAGTCTCCACCTCGACGGTGACGACCGCGTCCTTGCCCTCGCCGCCTTCTTCCAGCGATACGGCCGGCTGCATGGCCGGGCGGATATTCTGTTCGGCGATCAGCTGCTGGACGCCGTCCTGCACGGCATTTTCAAGAGCCTGCTGTTCCAGCGCGGAGCCGTGCATCTTGCGGATGAGGTTGGCCGGCACCTTACCGGGGCGGAAACCGGGCATCCGCACCTGCGGCGCGACCGACTTGAGCTCGGCATCGACGCGCGCATTGATATCCTTAGCGGGAATGGTGAGCCGATAGGCGCGCTTGAGGCCTTCGTTCAACGTCTCGACAGTCTGCATCTCGAAATCAAACCTTCATGTCAGCTTGTGGCGGCGCCTTCGGGCGGGGCGAGGACGGAGGCCTGGTGCGGGCGAAGGGACTCGAACCCCCACATCTTTCGATACCAGGACCTAAACCTGGCGCGTCTACCAGTTCCGCCACGCCCGCATGAGGCCGGCAAGGCGGCGTCTATAGCAATGCTGAAAGGAAGGGCAAGCGGAGTCGAAGCGTAATGCGGCACCGGCCCGCTCTCCCACCCAACCTGCCGACAAGGTAAGCTTTGGGAGATTGGGTGGGGAGCGAGCGGGTGAGAAAGCAGAAACGAACGCTCAAGCGGCGTTAGCAAACTCGTCCGGGCGGCGCATGACACGGAACAGGCCGGTGCCGATCGCCATGCCCTCCGTACGAGGCAAGGCGGTGCCGCAGAAGCCGCATTCCGCCGAAAGCCGGCCGACATACCAGTGCGAACGGCCGCAGCCGGGGCAATGGTTCACCTCGTTCTCACGATAAACGACATGATAGCCGCGCTGTGCAGGATCACTCAGATGGGCCTTGCTGCGCTTGCCGAAGATCGAGACAGACATTGTTATTCACTCCCTATCGCATTTCATGGTGCGACGAAGCGTTGTTTTCCATAGACGGTTTGAACGGAAGCTGACTAAAGCCGTTGGCCGGCGTTCAGATCGGGGCGGCGTTGAAAGCCGAGGGCAACTGTTCTACGCCTGCGTCACACCAGTTCCCGGGGGATTTCGTTTCCATGATGCTCAGAAATCTGTTCGTCAGCCTTGCCGCGCTGTCGCTCTCCGTCCCCGCCACGGCCGAGGAACCGGTGTTCACCGCCGAGGCTTTCCGCTCGCATGTCGCCTTTCTGGCCGACGATTTGCTGGAGGGACGCGAAGCGGGCACGCGAGGCTACGACATCGCGGCTCATTATGTCGCCACCCAGTTCGAGGGGATAGGCCTGCGCCCCGGAGCGAATGGCGGCTGGTTCCAGGACATCGAATTCGTCCGCTCCAGCCTCGCCGGCACGCCGCGCCTGACGATCGGCGGGCGCAGCTTCGAACAGGGCAGCGACATCCTGGTCCGCGCCAGCGCAGAAACCGCCGCGCTCGATCTGACCGCGCCTGCCGTCTTCGTCGGCTACGGTCTGGACGCACCTACGCTCGGCTTCAACGATTATGACGGTCTCGATGTACAGGGCAAGATCGTGGTCGTGCTGAGCGGCTACCCTGTCGGCACGGCGAGCGATGTCGGGGCGCATCTGAACGCGACTAAAAGCCGTATGGCCGCCGCGCGGGGCGCCGCCGGCATGATCGTGATCCGGATGCCCGGCGACATTCGCACCTTTCCGTGGAGCGCGATGGTCGGCTCCGCCGCCAGGCCGGCGATCAGTTGGATCGGCGCGGACGGCCAACCTTTCTCCACGGACGGGCTGCGGTTTAGCGCAATCGCCGAGGGCGATGCCGCGACAGCGTTGTTCCGGGGCGCGCGGCGTCCGCTCGACCGGATCATCCGGGACGCCGGCCGCCAGGGCGCTCGCCCGCGCGGCTTCGCGCTCGATCCGCAAGTGCGCGTCGAGCGTGCCGAAGGGACGCAGAGCCGCTTCCGCAGCGCCAATGTCCTCGCCGTCCTGCCCGGTACCGATCCAGCGCTGGCGAACGAATATGTGCTGTTGATGGCCCACCTCGACGGGCTGGGCGTGCGTGAACGGCGCGAAGGCGATGCGGAAGACGCCGATCTCATCCGCAATGGCGCAATGGACAATGCGACCGGCGTCTCGACCTTGATCGAGGTGGCGCGCGCCATGTCCGATCCCGCCAACCGCCCGCGCCGCCCGGTGCTGATCGCCGCCGTCACCGCCGAGGAGATTGGCCTCGTCGGCGCCAATTACCTCGTTCACAATCCGGTCGTTGACGGCCGGATCGTTGGCGTCGTCAATCTCGACATGCCGGTGCTGACCTACGATTTCTCCGACGTGATCGCGTTCGGTGCGGAACATTCGACGATGGGCGAGACGGTGACTCGCGCGGCGGCGCGCATGGAAGTCGGCGTCATTCCCGATCCGATGCCGGAGCAGAGCATCTTCGTGCGCTCCGATCATTATCGCTTCGTCCAGGCGGGCGTACCGTCCGTCTTCCTGATGACCGGCTTCGGTGGTGAGGGGCGCGAGCGGTTCACGCACTTCCTGTCGACCGAATATCACAGCGTGAACGACGATCTCAGCCTGCTGTTCAATTGGGACGCCGGGGCGCGCTTCGTGCGGCTCAATTACCTGATCGCGCGTGAGATTGCGGACGCCGTAGCGGCGCCGCGCTGGAACGCGGACAGCCCGTTCGCGCCAGCAGCGGAATAGCCTAGCCGGCCAGCAGCCGGGCGCGTGACGGATCGATCGCGACACGCGCCGGGGCCGAAGCCGGCACGTCCGGGCCGATGTGACGCAGCGTGACAGCTACGCCCTCTGCTTCCACCGTCACTTCGTGGAAGGCGCCGCCGAAATGCACCTCGGTGACAGCGACCGCAGCGCCTTCGCCGGCGATGCGCAAGCCTTCGGGGCGGATCATCAATATGGCCGAACCGTCCGGCGCGTCCGAGACGGACAGGTCACCGAACGGGGAGCGCGCCACCCCTGCCCTTACCTCGGCCGGCACGACGTTGGCAGGGCCGAGCAGCCGCGCGGCAGCGAGCGAGACGGGATTCAGATAGCAATCGCGCGGGCTGCCGGTCTGGAGCAGGCGGCCGGCGAACATCAAAGCCAGATCGTCCGCGACCAGCATCGCCTCTTCCGGATCATGGGTGACGATGAGGATCGCGGCCTTGGCGGCGCGCAGGCCGGAGAGGACGACATGGCGGACCTCCGCCTTGAGATCACCGTCCAGGCCCGAAAAGGGTTCGTCGAGCAGCAAAGCGGCCGGTTCACGCGCCAAAGCGCGGGCGATGGCGACGCGCTGCTGCTCGCCACCCGAAAGCGTATGCGGCCAGGCATCGGCGCGGTGGACGAGCTTGAACCGATCGAGCAGCTCCAGCGCGCGGGCGCGGCGCGCCTTGCGGTCCATTTTCTCCAGCCCGAAGGCGACATTCTGCGCGACAGTGAGATGCGGGAAAAGCGCGAAATCCTGGAAGACCAGGCCGATATTGCGGACCTCCGGCGGGACGGTGCGTCCGGGCGCAGAGACGAGCTGGCCCGCTGCCTCGATCTCGCCCGCATCGACCGGCTCCAGCCCGGCGAGCAGGCGCAACAAGGTGCTCTTGCCGCAGCCCGAGGGACCGAGCAGGCAGGTGATCCGGCCCGAATGCAGCGCCAGCGACACGGCATCGAGCGCAACGGTGCCGGGGTAGGCGCGCGTAACGGCGCGAATGTCCAATATGGGTGGCGGCGAAACGGTCATGGGGAGGCCTATGCCGCGCCGGGGCGCGACATGGCAATCTTGCGCGTCAGCCAGATTACCGCCGGCAGCGAAAGACCGACGATTATCAGCGAGGGCCAGCCGGCCTGCGGCAGCCGTTCGTCTAGCGCATAATTGCTGGCGATCACGGCCAGGGTATCAAAATTGAACGGGCGCAGGATGAGCGTGGCGGGCAGTTCCTTCAGCACATCTATGAAGACGACGAGGCCTGCGGTCAGCAGTGCGCCCCGCGCGACGGGAAGCTGCACTTTCCAGGCGGTGGCGCCCGGCCCCTTGCCCAAGGTGCGGCTCGCCCAAGCCATGCGGGTCGTGACCTTGGACAGACCCGCGTCGATCGGCTCCAGCGCGGCGGCCATCAACCGGGCAGCGTAAGCATAGATAAGTAGACCGATGCCGACCGCGAAGCCCGACGCGCCCGGCGTGATCCGCCAGATAAACGCCGCCGGCGCCAGCAACCCGATCGCCATGACCGCGCCAGGCGTTGCATAACCGAGGCTTGCGACGCGCGCCGCCAGTGGCAGACGCGCCGCACCGAGCGCAAGCGCAGTGGCGAGAGCGACAGTCACCACCGCGCCGGCCACGCCCAAAGTCACCGAATGGGTCGCCGCATCGATCAGCCGGGGCCATTGCGGCGTGACCCCGAGCGAACTCCACAGCAGCCAGCCGCACGGTAGCAGCAGGCCGAAGAAAAGCAGCGCAAAGCAGAACAGACTGGCCAACGCAGCTTTGGTCGGAGGGAGCGGTGTTACGGGGAGCGGGCGCCATTTCGAATTGGCGCTTTCATAGCCCCTGCCCTTTCGTCCCGCCCGCTCGATCCACAGCAGAAGCGCGGCCGCGCCGAGCAGTGGCAACGCAAACTGCGCCGCCGAGGCGGTCGAGCCGTAGACCGACCAAGCGCGCACGACGCCGGTGGTGAGCGTCTGCACGGCGAGGAACTGGACCGCGCCATAATCGGCAAGCGTCTCCATCACCGCGAGCGCCGCGCCGGCGGCCAGCGCGGGACGGGCGAGTGGCATGGCGGCGCGCAGGAAGGCACTGCGCTGGGTGCAACCCAACGTGCGCGCCGCCTCCAATGCCGTTACCGACTGATTCAGAAAGGCCGCGCGCATGGCGAGATAGACATAGGGATAGAAGGCGCAGGACAGGACGAAGGCCGCGCCGGAGATGGTCCGCATCTCGAACGGCATGTCGAAGCCGAGCGCGGCGCGCATCCAGATACGCAATTCCCCCGCCACGTCGAACAGATCGCCATAGGCATAAGCCAGCGCGAAGGCTGGCGCGGCGAGCGGCAGAGCCAGCGCCCAGGCGAAAAGGTCGCGGCCCGGAAAGCGGTGCATCACCACCAGCCAGGCAGCGATCGAACCGACAATCGCGGTAATGGCGCCCACCAGCAGCGCAAGCCAGGCGGAGGTGGTCGCATAACGCAGCACGTCGCGCCCCGCTATGTCGGCGGTCTCACCCGAAAAGGCCGCCCACAGGACGCCCGCAAGCGGCAACGCCGCCACGAGGGCGGCGAGCACGGCCAGCAACTGGAGCAGGCCGGGGGACCACCGCCGCGCGCGCGGCGCGACGGCGTCCGTCAGAACGACAGTGCTTATCGCCAGCCCACGCGGCTCATGATCGACTGGGCTTGCGGCTGGCGAGCCGCGAAGGCCGCCACCGACATCGGATTGGCGGTAAAGTTCGCATGGGCCGCCACCGGCTCCGGCGCCGGGACATTGGGCGAGGCCGGATATTCGTTGTTTCTGGCCGAGATGTGCGTTTGCATCTCCGGCGAGGCGAAGAATTCGAGCAGCCGCACCGCATTGTCACGGTTGGGTGCGCGGGCGAGCACGCCGCCGCCCGAGACATTCACATGCGCACCCTGGCCATTCAAACTCGGATAGCCGAGGCGGACCCGCTGCGCAACCTCACGGTCGCGCTCGTTATCGCCATTAGCCATCCGGATGTAATAATAGGAGTTGGTGATCGCGACCTCGCAGACGCCGGCGCCGACGGCGCGGATCTGGTCGCGGTCGCCGCCTTCCGGCTGACGAGCCATGTTGGCAACGATGCCACGTGCCCAGGCCTCGGCCCGCTCCTCGCCCCACGCTTCGATGAGCGCGCCGAGCAGCGAAAGGTTGTACACGCTGTCGGACGAGCGCACGCAGATCTTGCCCCGGAAACGCGGCGTGGCGAGCTTCTCGTAGCTGTCCACTTCCTCCGGCTGGACGCGCGCGCTGTCATAGGCGACGACGCGGGCGCGGCGCATGAAGCCGTACCAGTTGCCGGCCGGCTCGCGCAGATTGGCCGGAATGGCGGCGTTCAGCGTCTCGGACTGAACCGGCTGGAACAGGCCGGCCTCCTGCGCGCGCCACAAGGCGCCGGCATCGGCGGCGACAAAGAGATCGGCGGGGCTGCGCTCGCCCTCGCTCTGGATACGCGCGACCAGTTCGTCCGGGCGGCCCTCGATCACATTGACGCGAATGCCCGTTTCCTCCCGGAAACGGTCATAAAGTGCCTGGTCGCTGTCATAGTGACGCGCCGTGTAGAGATTGACCTCTCCGCTGCCGGCTTCGGCACTGTTGTTGCCGGCATCGCCGGTGCTGCATGCGGCGAGCATGATGAGGCCGGTACAAGCGGCCAGAATCGCACTGGGTTTCATCCGAATTTCTCCCTTCGACGAATTGTCTTAGGGTTATTGAGAAACGGTCGCAAGAAGGTTCATGCCGCCTTGCGACTTCGCTCCGTCCATCGCGCATGAATCTCGCTCAAAGTGGTGAAGCGTCCGCCCACCGAATCCCGGAAGAAACGCAGCACCGCGTCGATCCGACCGAGAAGCACTTCGAGACCCGCTTTGTCACGGACATAAGGCGTATTTCCGGGGGCGAGACTTGGGCTGTGATAGGTCAGGGTGAAGGTGCGGCGGCCGCGCCGGAGCATCGCTTCGATCAATCGGCATTGCTCGGCAGCCGGCACGCCTTCAGGCGTCAAACGGGTACGCGAGACGATGCCCGCGCGCGCCAGGATGCCGGGGAGATGGAGCCGGCCGGCGCGGGGATGATCAAACAACCAGTCGGCCTTCGCGCCCAGCGCGGGAAGCGCGCCGAAATAGCCGACGGTTGTCGGCACTTCGAGCAGGCTTCGGGCTTCGTCCAACCAGTGCGGCATGTCCGGTACGCGGCGGAAATCGGGGCCGCCATCGGCTGCATAGCTGGTGTGCGGCACCATTGAGCAATCGACCCGGTAGCCCAGATCCGCCAGCGCAGTCGCCGTGTCGGGTCCGAAGCCGTGGCGCCCGGCCTTGAAGATGGTCGGCCGCACCCCGAAGCTGCGTTCGATCGCCTCGGTGATCGCCGTGATCTTGGCGCGCTCCAGCTCCGGCGGCAGGTTGCAATGATAGGAATTGCGGCGCGTCACTTCCTCGTCGTGCGGCGGCGTGACCCAGGGATGGAGATGCGCGCCGATCTCCGCCCGGCCCGCATCGGCAAGGCCGCGCAGGAAAGCGACCGCTTCGGGATCGGTCGCCACCGGATGGTCGATCACATAGGTCGGCACGATGTCGTAGCGATCGTAGATGCCGTGCGCGCGCGCCTGGGCCGGAATCGAGCGCGTGGCGGTCGCGGCACGAGAGAAATCGTCCTTCCAGTCGAATTCTTCCTCGGTATCGACCACGACGACCAGCTCGGGTTGCGTCATGCCAACCCTCCCAGCGTGCGCCGCGCCTTGTCGATCAGGCGCCAGCCGAACGACTTCGCGTGATTCTGGCTGGGATAGCGGCCCGGCGCGGCGGGTTTGAGACCGGCGCGGCGCAGCAGCCCGTTCATGGCCCGCGCATATTCCTCGCGATAGCTCCATTCGCTGCGCCAGGTGACGGACAGCGAAATCGAGACTTCGGGTCCGTTCTTCACCCAATGCGGTGCCTTGACCGGCACATAGACCGCCCGGCCCGGCGCTAGGTCGAACGCCTGCCCTTTCGCGGCGAACGCGTCGCGCCAGGCAAGATTGCGGTGGCCGCCCGCATGGAAGGCCTCATGCGCCCTTCCATCCGCCAGCGCCTCGTCAGCGGCGGAGAAGATCGTCATGCGCTTCGTGCCCCGGATCTGAAGCAGGATATTGTGCTCCGGATCGAAGTGGAACGGCGTGACGGCATCCGGCGAGGAAATGAAGATGAAGGCCTCGCACTTCAGCATGGCGCCGGTCGTGGGCCGCACTGCCTCCTCCAGCGGCGCCAGGCTCTCGTGCAGCAGTGCGCGATAGGCGGCATCCTGCTCGACGAACTTCAGCACCATCCAGGAGCCGCATTGCTCGATCTCGCGGATCGTCTGCTCGACGGACAGGCCGTTGGCCGGCGTGTCAGCGGGATCGATGCCGACCGGCAAATCCGCGCGGTTATATTCGACGTCGACGGGACGGATACGCTGCGCCAACCCGGCCAGCGCGTCGAGCGCCAGCAAAGGATGTCCGGTCAGGCCATGATCGAGCAGCACCGGCGTTTCGGGATAAGCGGCGGAGAGGATGGCGCGAGCGTCGGCGTCGAACGTGGTCATCTCCCCTTCCTCCTGGCCAGCGCCCAGCCATTCTCGGCGGCACGGCACGCCGCATATGTCAGGGCGCGACGCGCGCCCTTGAGCGGGACGGTGACGCGCACGACAGTACGCCGCTCTCGCCACAGACCATCGATCATCGGGTGATTCTCAGCCGCGCAGCTGTCGATCCAGGCGATGTCGGGACGACCGAGATTGTTCAAATTCTCGATCTGGAGCAGCACGCCGGGCGAAAAGCGGGCATAATTCTCGTCAAATGCGGTCTTGAACGAGAAAGCGCCGGGCGCACATAGGAAGTTGACGAGCATCGCGATCGGCCGGTCGCCGAGGTCAAGCCGCAGGAATTGCAGCCGCCCAGCCTCCCAAGCTCCGGCCAGCGCGTCGCGGAAGAAGCCTTCAGTGTCGACGGCACAGGCCAGCGCGCTGCCGGCCCGCCCTTTCCATCCGGCATGCTCGAGCGCAAGGAAGGCATCGATCCAGGCAGGGAGATCTGCGCCGTTGCCGAGAATGTTCGCTCGCAACTCTCCTTGCTCGGCCAGCCGGGTGCGCAGACGGCGAATCTCCTTGCGCTTCTTCTGGCGCACGGCCTGCGCGTAATAAGTCGCGGGAGAAAGCTCACTGCACAGCAAGGCGCGTGTTTCGCGATGGACGGTGGCGGCGGCGCGCGCGGCGAGCAGGCCACGATGGACTGCACCGCCTTCGACGAGACCACGCAGGTGGAGGAATCCGGGTGCCCAGTCGGCATGGTCGAGCAAATCGAGCAGGGCCGTCCAGAACGCCGCCTCCTCGCCGGCGCGAACCAGCGGAGTGCCGAGAAAGCTGTGATGATGGCGCCAGTTCTGGAGGAAGCGCACTGGGATGCGCCCGTAACGTGCTTCGACCGCGACCGGCATGATGCCGATCGTTATATTGCCGCGCCGGACCTCGATGATCCGCACCGGACGTCCGCCGCCCAGTGCCGCCAGCGAGGCCGCGACGAACCAGTGCTCGGCGAAGCAATTGGGCTCCGAGGCCCGGGCGGGCAGCGCCGTCCAGTCTCGCACCAGGCGCGGATCAATCCGGTCGTGCACGAAGGCGCGTACTTCGCTTGTGCCAGGCGCAGGCACGAAGCGGGCGACGCTCGCCTGCGTCGTTTCCGCCAATGTCGCTATCCGTCCCGCCCGATGCATGTGCGCGGGCGTAGACGCCCGGTGGTAAACGAAATCTAGCTGCGAATAACGATGCCCCGTAATGGGACGTCCGATCGCCGATCGTTAAGCAGCCGCCAGCTTGTAATCACGATATTGCTCGCGCAGCGCCGTCTTGAGCAGCTTGCCCGTCGCGGTATGTGGCAGGCTTTCCACGAACAGGATTTCGTCCGGCAGCCACCATTTGGCGACATGATTCGCGAGATGGGCCTGAATAGCGTCTGCATTCACATCCACGCCTGCCTTGCGTACTACGAGCAGCAGCGGCCGCTCGTCCCATTTGGGATGGTAGACGCCGATCGCAGCAGCCTCGGCGACGCCGGGGCAGCCCACGGCCGCATTTTCCAGATCGACCGAGCTGATCCATTCGCCGCCCGATTTGATAACGTCCTTGGACCGATCGGTGATCTGCATCGTGCCGTCCGGATGGAGGACCGCGACATCGCCCGTGTCGAACCAGCCATCCCCATCCACGGCGTCCGCATCGGCCTTGAAATAGCGCCGGATGATCCACGGTCCACGGATCTGGAGATTGCCTGAAGATGCGCCGTCGCGCGGCAGCACGCCTCCGTCCGGGCCGATCACGCGCAGTTCGACGCCGAACGGCACTCGTCCCTGGCGACAAGTCAGATCGACCTGCTCCTCGAACGACAGATCGTCCCAGTCGTAGCTTGGCGCGCCCATCGTTCCGATCGGCGAGGTTTCCGTCATGCCCCAGGCATGATTAACCCGGACGCCCATCTTCATGATCCGCTCGATCATCGCGCGCGGCGCGGCTGATCCACCGATAGTGACGATCTTCAGATGCTCAGGGCTTTTGCCGGTCGCGTCCATATACTGGAACATGGCCAGCCAGACGGTGGGCACGCCGGCCGAATGCGTCACCTTCTCCTCGTTCATCAACGTACACAGCACAGCCGGATCGTTGACCGCCGAATAGACGAATTTTATCCCCGCCGCCGCGCCGGCGAAGGGCAGGCCCCAGGCTGCTGCATGGAACATCGGCACAACCGGCAGCGCGACGGCGGTGGAATCGAGATCGAACACCGCCGGCTGCATCTCGGCCAGCGCATGAATTACACTGGAGCGGTGCGTATACAGCACACCCTTGGGATGGCCGGTGGTGCCGGAGGTGTAACAGAGCATGCAGGGTTCGCGTTCATCCCCCTCCACCCAAGTATAATTGCCATCCTCCGCACCGATCACGGCCTCGAATGCGCCATCGTCGCAGCAAATATAATGCTCGATGGTCGTCCATTGCGGCTTCAGCCGCTCAACGATCGGCTCGAACGCCTTGTCGTAGAAGAGGACTTTGTCCTCGGCATGGTTGGCGATGTAGACGAGTTGCTCGTCGAACAGTCGCGGGTTGATCGTGTGGATCACGCCGCCCATGCCGATCGCCCCATACCAGGCGACGAGATGGCGGCTGTGATTCATCGCCAGCGTCGCGACCCGCTCGCCGCGTTTCACGCCCAGCTGCTCCAGTGCCTGCGCCAACCGGCGCGCGTCGCGGGCGATACCGGCCCAGTCGGTACGTGTAGTGGTGCCATCCGCCCAATAACTGACGATCTCGCGCGATCCATGCTCGCGCTCGGCATGGTCGATCAGGCGCGGAATCCTGAGCTCGAAATCCTGCATCGTACCCAGCATCACGCTCTCCCGGCTTTATATCCGAAGCAAGTCTATTGCGTCAGCCGACAAGCGCAAGCCGGGGACGATCAGCGAGGGTAAGATGGACGGCCAGCACGCCAGGGACGCGTTCGATCCGCGCCGCCAGTTCGGCATCGACGGCGAAATCGCGGCCGAGCAATATGTCCGCCACAATGCCGTCCAGATGCGCCTTCAGGCGCACATCCCCGCTTCCGTCACGATCGGCGGCAAGAGCTTCGGCAAGTACCCGGACAGCGGCCGCGTCGGTGACTTCCACCTCGAGCTGGAGCCGAGTGCGTTTCGACAGGCTTTCGAAACTCTGGAGGCCGCGAATGGTAACGCGTGGCGTCTCTTCACCAGGGCGCCGGTCAAGCTCGACATCGAGCAGCGCACAGGTGCCGGTCTTGGCGGCATTGGCGACCTGTTCGCCCACCATGTCGTCGAAGATCGTCGCTTCGAACTGCCCCGAGGGATCTGACAGGGTTGCCATCATGTAGCGGCGGCCCTTGGCGGAGGTGCGCCAGCGCGTATCCTCGACCAAAGCGGCCATCCGGCCGGAGCTGCGCCCGCCGTCCGCCGGCGCCGGCAGCGCGGCCAGTTGCTGAAAACTGCGCGCGCCCTGCGCCTCGGCGAGATGGCGGTAATTGTCGACCGGATGCGCGGAGAAATAGAAGCCGAAACTCTCCTTCTCCGCCGCCATGCGCTGTGCCAGCGTCCAGGTCTCACAGGGCGGCATCCGGATCGGCGTGACCGCCGCCGGGCCTTCGCCGAACAAACCACCCTGCCCGCTCTCGCGCGCTTCGGCCGCGCTGGACGCGGCGGCGAGAATGGTCTCCGCCGCGGCGAACGCCGACCAGCGTTCGGCCATCCCGTCGAATGCGCCGCCGCCGGCCAGGCTTTCGATCTGGCGGCGGTTCAACAGCCGTGGATCGATCCGCGCGGCAAGATCGTCGAGATCACGAAACGGTCCGGCCGCACGGCGTTCGGCGACGAGCTGCTCCATCGCCTTTTCGCCGACGCCTTTCAGCGCGCCGAGGGCATAACGAACCGCATGGGTATCGCCAAAGGGCTCGACGCTGAAATCGGCCTCGCTGGCGTTGATCGACGGCGGCAGGCATTCGATCCCGAGCCGGCGCATATCGTCGGCGAAAATCGCCAGCTTGTCGGTCAGATGGATATCGAAGCTCATCGACGCGGCGAAGAACTCGACCGGATAATGGGCTTTCAGCCAGGCCGTCTGATAGGCGACGAGCGCGTAAGCGGCCGCGTGGCTCTTGTTGAAACCATAGCCCGCGAACTTGTCGATCAAATCGAACAGCTCGTTCGCCGCCTTGGCATTGATGCCATTATGCTCGCCGCAACCCTTGAC
>CAYTMM010000007.1:16692-17076 GCA_964438875.1 uncultured Sphingosinicella sp.
GATCAAATCGAACAGCTCGTTCGCCTTGGCATCCGGAATATCATTGGCCTTCCGGCAGCCTTCGACGAAAGTCGCGCGCTGCGCGTCCATTTCGGCCTTGATCTTCTTGCCCATCGCGCGGCGCAGCAAATCGGCCCCACCCAAGCTGTAGCCGGCCAGGATCTGGGCGGCCTGCATCACCTGCTCCTGATAGACGAAGATGCCGTAAGTTTCCTTCAGCACCTCTTCCAACAGCGGGTGCGGATATTCGATCGGGGCGCGACCGTTCTTGCGATCGCCGAACATCGGGATATTGTCCATCGGGCCGGGCCGGTAGAGTGAGACCAGCGCGATGATGTCCCCGAAACTGCTCGGGCGGACGGCCGCCAGCGTCCGACGCATCCC
>CAYTMM010000007.1:17086-58015 GCA_964438875.1 uncultured Sphingosinicella sp.
CGGCTGATGCCGTGGGACGATCCGGAGGTCTATGCGCTGCTCCAGCTGGAACACGCCCACCGTGTCGGCCCGCTGGAGCAGCGCATAGACCTCCGGATCGTCCCACGGCATCAGCCGGTCGAGATCGATCGTCACACCCCGCTTCGTCAGCAGCGCGACGCCTTTGCGCAGCACCGAGAGCGTCTTCAGGCCGAGAAAGTCGAACTTCACCAGCCCCGCCGCCTCGACATATTTCATGTCGAACTGCGTGACTGGCATGTCCGAGCGAGGATCGCGATAGAGAGGGACGAGCTGGTCCAGCGGGCGATCCCCAATCACCACGCCGGCAGCGTGGGTCGAGCTGTGACGAGGCAAGCCCTCCAGCTTCTGGGCCAGATCGAACAGCCGGCGCACATCGGAATC
Organism: uncultured Sphingosinicella sp.; assembly: GCA_964438875.1. GTDB lineage: Bacteria > Pseudomonadota > Alphaproteobacteria > Sphingomonadales > Sphingomonadaceae > Allosphingosinicella. The sequence continues at coordinate 17,489 of CAYTMM010000007.1, forward strand.
GTTCCTGTACTCCGCCGCAAGCTCCGACACGCCGTTGAGCGCCCGCTCCAGTGTCCAGGGATCGGTCGGATGGTTCGGCACCAATTTTGCGAGCCGGTCGACCTGCCCATAAGGCATTTGCAGCACGCGGCCGGTGTCCTTGAGCACGGCGCGGGCTTTCAACTTTCCGAAGGTGATGATCTGCGCGACCTTGTCGGCGCCATAGCGTTCCTGAACGTAGCGGATCACCTCGCCGCGTCGCGTTTCACAGAAATCGATGTCGAAGTCCGGCATCGACACGCGCTCGGGATTGAGGAAACGCTCGAACAGCAGGCCGAGTTGCAAGGGATCGAGGTCGGTGATGGTGAGCGCCCAAGCGACGACCGAGCCGGCACCAGAGCCACGGCCCGGCCCCACCGGGATGTCCTGTTCCTTCGCCCATTTGATGAAGTCCGCGACGATCAGGAAATAACCGGGAAAACCCATATTGACGATCACGTCTGTCTCGAACGCGAGCCGATCAAAATAGGTTTGGCGATCGGCCGGTGGGAGATTGCCGTAGAGCGCGAGCCTCGCCTCAAGGCCTGCGCGCGCATCGCGGCGGAGCTGATCGGCCTCGGCATCCGTGTCTCCGGCCATGCTGGGCAAGATCGGCTTGCGCTTCGGCGCGCCCACCGCGCAGCGCATGGCGACAACGGACGTGTTGGCGATCGCCTCGGGCAGGTCGGCAAACATAGCGCGCATGTCGGCCGCAGGCTTCATCCAGTTTTCGGGTGAGGACCGAACACGATCGTCGCGCGCGATCTGGCTGGACTGGGCGATGCACAACATCGCATCATGCGCGCCGTGAAAGGTCGCCTCGGCGTAGGCGGCCGGATTGGTCGCGACCAAAGGCAGATCGCGCGCATAAGCAAGCTCGACGAGCGCCGCTTCCGCCGCCTGCTCGACCGGATCGCCGCGCCGGCTGAGCTCGACGTAAAGGCGGCCGGGAAACAGCGCCTCCAGCCGGTCGGCGACCGCTTCGGCGGCCGCGTTCTGGCCTTCGGCGAGCAGCCGGGCCAGCGCCCCTTCACCGCCGCCGCTCAGCGCGATCAAACCTTCGGTGCGGCCTTCCAGCACCTCGAGCGCGACATGCGCGTCCTGCTCGACTGGACGGCCGAGATGCGCTTCGGACACCAAGGCACACAGATTGGCGTAGCCGGCTTCGTCCTGCGCATAGAGCGCCAGCCAGTCGATGATCGGCGGCTTGCCCTCCGTTGTGCCGGGCCGCGCGACGCCGAGCAACGTACCGACGATCGGCTGCACGCCTTCGCCCAGACACGCTTCGGTGAACGGCATGGCGGCATAAAGCCCGTTGCGGTCGACCAAAGCCGCGGCGGGAAAATCGAGCCGTTTAGCCTGCTTGGCGATCGCCTTCGGATCGATCGCGCCTTCCAGCATCGTGTAGCAGGAGAAGTTGCGAAGCGGGACGTACGGGGCGGACGGCATGAGGCGACTATGGGCGCCGGGGGCGAGTCGCGAAACCCCGCGCGGCGGCTTTTCCACAACCTATTCGAGCATCCCGTCGTGCAGCCGCAGCACCCGATCCATCTTCGCGGCGATGCGCTCGTCGTGGGTGGCGACCAGAGCTGCGCTGCCCTCCTCGCGGACCAGACGCAGGAATTCGGCGAACACCACGTCGGCAGTATGTTCGTCGAGATTGCCGGTCGGCTCGTCGGCCAGCACCAAAGCCGGGCGGTTGCCGAGCGCGCGGGCGACGGCGACGCGCTGCTGTTCGCCGCCGGAAAGCTGGGCCGGGCGATGGGTGAGGCGCTGGCTCAGGCCGAGCGTGCCGAGCAGGCTCTCCGCGCGGGCATCGGCATCGGCGCGCGAGGTGCCGCGCACAAGCTGCGGCAGCACGACATTCTCCAGCGCGGAGAAATCCGGCAGCAGATGGTGAAACTGATAGACGAAGCCCAAAGTCTCGCGCCGAACGCGGGTTCGGCCTGCATCGTCGAGCGTGGCGACCTCCTCGCCGGCGATGCGGATCGAACCGTCGAAGCCGCCCTCGAGCAACCCGACCGCCTGCAGCAGAGTCGACTTGCCCGAGCCGGACGGGCCGAGCAAGGCCACGATCTCCCCCGGCGCGACCGCGAGGTTCACGCCACGCAGCACGTCGATCGTCGCGCCGCCCTGGGTGAAGCTGCGCTTGAGATCGGTTACGGCGAGCGCGTCACTCATAGCGTAGCACCTGCACCGGATCGGTCTTGGACGCGCGCCAGGCCGGGAAGATCGTCGCGAGGAAAGTGAGGACGAGCGCGATCGTGACGATCGCGGCAACCTCCACCGGATCGGTCTTGGCCGGCAACTCGGTCAGGAAGCGGACCGTCGGATCCCACAGCTCGCGCCCGGTCAGCCGCTGGAAGAAATTCACGATCGGTTGACGATAATGGAGCCCCAGCATGCCGAGGAGGAAGCCGGCGATGATGCCGAGCACGCCGATCGTGATGCCCACCATCATGAACACCTTCACCACGCCGGCGCGAGTCGCGCCCATCGTGCGCAGGATCGCGATGTCCCGCCGCTTCGCGCGCACCAGCATGACCAGGGCCGAGAGAATGTTGAACGCGGCGACGAGGACGATGATCGACAGCACGACGAACATCACGACGCGCTCGACCTGAAGCGCCTCGAACAGGGCGGAATTCATCGACCGCCAATCGTTGATGACCGCCCTGCCCCCGAGATCGCGCGCGACCGGCGCGAGGATATCCTGGACCCGATCGGCATCGGTCGTCTCGACCTCGATCATGCCGACGGCATCGCCCATCATCAGGAAATTCTGCGCCTCTTCCATTGGCATGACCACGAAGGCGCGGTCGAAATCGTACAAGCCCACTTCGAAGATCGCGGCGACGCGATAATCGACGATGCGCGGCATCGTGCCGAACGGCGTCACCCGGCCCTGTGGGCTGATGATCGTGATCGATCCGCCGATATCGAGACCGAGCAGCTCCGCCAGCCGCGAGCCGATGGCGACACTGTCGGTGCCGGGCCGCACATTGCCCAGCGATCCGGCCAGCACATTGCCGTTGAGCACGGGATTTTCCGCCATATCCTGCGGCGTCACCCCGCGCAGCAGGATCGCCTCCACCCGGCCCTGATTGCTCGCCATCAGCGGCTGCTCGATCAGCGCGTTGGCGGATACGACGCCGGGGGTGCGCCGCGCCTGCTCCAGGATCGGCTCCCAATCGTCCAACCGCCCGCCCGGTCCCTGGATGACGGCATGGCCATTGAGCCCCACCACCTTGTCGAACAGCTCGGCGCGAAAGCCGTTCATCACGCTCATCACGATGATCAGCGCGGCGACACCGAGCATGACGGCAGCGAGGCTGATCCCCGCGACCAGAAAGATGAAACCCTCGCCCTTGCCCGGCATCAGATAGCGCCGGGCGATCATCCGCTCGTAGCGGGAGAGGATCACGCGGTAAGCCTCGCCAGCGCGCTTTCGATGCTCAGCTCCTCGCGCTCGCCGGTGGCGCGGCGTTTCAATTCGACCACGCCCTTCTCAACGCCGCGCGGACCGCAAATAACCTGCCAAGGCAAGCCTATTAAATCCATCGTCGCGAATTTGGCCCCGCCGCGCTCGTCCCGATCATCATACAAGACCTCAAGGCCTGCTTGATTGAGTTTTTCGTAAACGCGGTCAGCCTCAGCTGTGCAATCCTGCTCATCCGCACGCATGTTGACCAGGCCGACCTGGAAAGGCGCCACGCTTTCCGGCCAGACGATCCCGGCCTCGTCATGGCTCGCCTCGATGATCGCGCCCATCAGGCGGGAGACGCCGATGCCGTAGCTGCCCATCTGCGGGTTGACCTGCCCGCCATCGGCGGTCTGCACGGCAAAGCCCATGCTGGCGCTGTACTTGCTCCCGAAGGCGAAGATGTGACCGACCTCGATGCCCCGGCGACTGCGCAGCCGATCGGCCGGCACCGGGCAATCGGCGACCTTGGCATGCTCCTCCTCCTCCATCGCATAGAGGGCGGTGAGCTTCGCGATGGTCGCGGCATCGGCCGACAGCAGTTCCTCGCGCGAAATATCCTCGAGCGCCGCATCGTAGAAAACGGCGCTCTCGCCGGTGTCGGCGAGGATGTGGAATTCGTGGGAAAGATCACCACCGATCGGCCCGGTCGGTGCCTTAACCGGCACCGCCTGCAGGCCAAGCCGCGCGAAGGTTCGAAGATAGGCGACGAACATCGCCTCATAACTCGCCTTCAGCCCGGCCTCGTCAAGATCGAAGGAATAGGCATCCTTCATCAGGAATTCACGCCCGCGCATCACGCCGAAGCGCGGGCGCACCTCGTCGCGGAACTTCCACTGGATATGATAGAGCGTACGCGGCAGTTCGCGATAGGATTTGACGCTACCGAGGAAAATCTGGGTGATCATCTCCTCATTGGTCGGCCCGTAGAGCATCTCGCGATCGTGCCGGTCGTTGAAGCGCAGCATTTCGGGGCCGTAAGCATCGTAACGCCCCGATGCCCGCCACAGATCAGCAGACTGGATGGTCGGCATCAGCAATTCGACCGCGCCGGACCGGTCCTGCTCCTCGCGCACAATCTGCTCGATCTTCTTCAGAACACGATGGCCCATGGGCAGCCAGGCATAGATGCCGGCGGTGGTCTGGCGGATCATCCCCGCACGCAGCATCAGCTTGTGGCTGACGATCTGCGCGTCGGCGGGCGTTTCCTTGGCGACAGGGAGGAAATAGCGGGAAAGACGCATAGAGCTGAACGGCTTCTCGAAAAACGGCGGACGAACGAAGCCGACCTCTAGGGACCGGGCGTCGTTCCCGCAATGGCCGCGATAACGAGCCCGCTGCGAACAGCCTGTGGCCATCCTGCCACAGCGAAGATGCAAAAGGGCCGCGTCCGGCGATTGAGCGATGACAAGCGGGAGTGGTCCGCATAGCCTCTCCAACACAACCAAGGATTTAAGCCTGGTTCGGGGAAGCTACGGCCCCGCTTGTCCCTTGCGAGGTGGGTCAAGCGCGCGGGCTGCAGCGTCACAAGGGGGTGGACGGCGCAAGCCGTCCCACGGGTACCCGGGCGGAAACGCCCGGGCACTTGTTTTTGCGGCCAACCGCTTCAGAAGCATTGCTCCGAAATAAGATAATACCGCATTAACCGCATGTTTAGACATGCGATTTACCATGAAGAATGCGGTAATCTCCGTCAAAGGTTTCTTAATATTTGCGCTGTAAACCGCCCCGAAAAGGGACGGAAACACAGCCATGAAAAAGATAAGCGCATATTTGCTGATTGCCGCCGGATTGCAGACTCTTGCTGCACCTGCATTCGCACAGCCCGATAGTCTCACTTTCCATCTTCGTGCAGAGGTCGATCCGTTTTGTCGTATCTCGTCAAACGATGCGGCTGAGCTTTCATTTGCCGGCAACGAAGTGGATCTCGGCTCGGTCCGGGAAGTCTGCAACACCAGAAATGGCTACACCGTTCAGGCACAATTCCTGAATCTCGAAAGCGGGATCGTGGTGGCCGGCAACGAAACGGCTGCGATCGATTCCAGCGGCGCAGCGCGTTTCAGCTATAACGAAGCGAGATCTCAGCAAAGGAACTGGCGACTGGTTCAGGCGAACAAAGTTCAAGAGCAGAGCCCGGTCTATCTTCGCCTGTCCATTTACCCGCTATAGTCGCTCGCCCCCGACGGTGGCGGTGATCTCTACCGTGATATAATCGCGATAAACCCCCGCCGGCCGCTGGCCGAGCTGGGGGACGCGCACATTCAGGCGATGCTCACGATAACCCTGCATTCCGGGATCGGCGAAGGACGGCCCACGGGCGCCGGGATTGAATTCCTGTCCTCCCAGAACCGGCACATAAGCGATGCGCGCACCGTCACGACGGCCGTCAAGGGTCAGATTGAATTCGTTATCGGACACGAACTGAAGCGAATAGCCGGTGTTCGCATAAGCACGAAAAGAAACCGGCCTCTGTGCCGTCGAGCCGGACTGGATCGTGCCCAGATCGATCCGCGTATCGCTGCCCGCTGCCAGACCGACAACCGGCAGGACCGTGACGGAAATGTTGAACGGGCTACGTATCGGCTGCGACCGGCGACCATCCTGACCGACAGGCTCGACCACCAGAACGAGGCGGGCGGTATAGACGCCGGGAGACACTCTCTGTCCGGCCGGTATCTGCAGTCGCAGGTCGCCATCTCGCGCAGCGCCTGATGAACCCAGCCGTAAAAAAGCGTCCCCTCCCGCTGATCGCCCGTCTGGGATGCGGCGGCCATTTCCGTCCGTCAGCCGGGCTTCGAGTGTTCCGGAGCCAAATTGAAGACCGATCGAATTTCCCACGGAAAACGGCATGCTCGGGTCGGGCTCAACGGACAGCCTAATCCTCTGATCCGCGCAATCTCCCGTTCCGGACGAACTGATCGCGACCGATATGGGAGGTTCCAGCGCCTCGAAAGGGTCGTACCGTGCCGAGATCTGCCCGCTTGCGACGTCGAAAACGTCGAGACGGCACTCGGCATTCGCCGCTTGCGCGAAGATCAGCATGGCCCCGGCAAGCGTCGCCGATCTGATGAGGTAGGTCATTGTGGATCCTCCTGCTGACCAGTGGCGGGGCTTAACGTACCGAGATTAACGAACGACCCCTGGGTCTCTCCGATCACGACGTCGTAATACGTCCCGTCGGCAAAACGCATCCGCCACGGACCGGGGGCCAATCCGGTTGCGCCGAACCGACCGGCGCGATTGGTAAAGACTTCAACGACAGGCCCGCTAGGATCGTCCAGCCGCCGCGCCTGACCGACCAGAAGCGGCCGGATTTCGCCCCGGTCGTTGAGCAACGTGCCGATCACGCTGATATTGTACGATGATCCCACCACAAACACCCGGCCGGAATTCAGCCACGGATAAACCGGGAAATTGCCCGCGCCGAGATCGTAGCCAGCGGGAGCTTCCGGCACCTCGAAGGGAATCGACTGCTGCGAATAGGACGACAGAGGCACCAGGGCCGGGCCAAGCGCGCCCGTGCGCGCGATTTCACGCCCGGCGAGACGATCACCGACGAAGACGGGCGCGGACACCGGGGCACCGCCGAGGCTGGGATGCGCGGCTATGATCGCGAATGAATCGGACAACAGGCGCCCGATCGCCACCCGACCACCGGTATAGGCGATTGTCCCCCGCGCGCGCAGCGAGGTGGTCTGACCGCTGATCCTGTTCACGTCGACATCATAGGTCGCGCGATGTGCCAACTCGACGTCGCCGCGGTTCGACCGATAAATCCCCGTGGCATTCACGCCGATGTCATCGGACGTCCGTGTCACCTGGCCAGCGAAAGCGAACACGTCGAGTGTCCGGATCGGAGAATGCGAATAGGTCAGTGACGCGACATTATCGCGGCTGTCATATTGGGCGGTGGCCGTCGAGCTGCGTCCGAATCGGTGGACAAGATTGAAGCCGAAGATGAATTTGTTGCGGTTGTCATAGCCCGCAGACGCGCTGAACGTCGTAACCGGCCCGACCCGCCAGGTCGCGAAAGCGCTGGCGCCATATTGATCCCTGACACTTCCCCTGTTCGACGCATAGTCCACGCCGAGGCCGGCGGAAACGTAGCGGTTGATCGGCTGCCCGTAACGGGCCGTCAGGCGCCAATCGATATTGTTGAGCGGCGTGATCGTTTCGACCGCTCCGAAATTTCTGCTGCGTCGTTCGACAAGGATATCGAGCCGGCGAGCGCCTTCCAGCTGCTGCAAGGGCGTCGAATAGCGATATTGAAGCCGCTGGGCGTTCCCGAAACCGAAGCCGTCAATGTTACTGAACGCCGTTTCCAGTGTGAACAGCCCCAATTTCGTGCCGACGGTTCCTTCGAACCCGACCAGTTGCGCACGCTCGGTCAACTGCATGTTCACACCGGCCGTAAACTGCGGAGAAAGTCCGCGACGGTAGAAGGCCGTCAGGATCGGCTCCTCCGTGGCATAGCGACGGGTCGCGCCATCAAAGCGGCTGCGGATGCCGACCTGGCCGTCGAACTCGTCCACCCCCGGCGCGAGCAGCTGAAAATCCTGAAAAAAGTCGAAAGCTACCGTTCTGCGGCCGCCCGCATCGTCCTCGATCACCAACTGGACCGAATTCGCACCGTTGGTAATCGGCAGATCGTTGAGATCGTAAACGCCGCTTTCGAGACGCACCGTGCGTGCCGGCACCCCGTTCACGACGATCGTGACATTCGCCCCCTCGCGCAAGGTGATAGAGCGCGAAGACGTAGCCGTGATGACGCGGTCGGACTGGAAGACGCCCAACAGCCGGGCAACGCCGACGCCGAACACATCGACCGCATCCTGAAAGCCGGTTTGCGACGGGATCTGGTCGCCCGCCGTAAAACGCATGGCCCAGGCTGGACGATCATAAATCAGGCGTGACGCGCGACGCGAGAATTGCGTACTGGCATCGCCGTCATAGCTCAGCTCGTTTTCAAACGCCACGAAACGGCCGATGCGTCCGTTGAGGTCGACATCGATACGCGGCGCGCGAAGGCCCGTGCGCGGGCCGGTATGAATGTAATCGACGCTCGCCAGGTAGGCCAAATATATGGAGAAGCCATCCGACTGATCTGGCTCAACGGCATATTGCGACGTCTGGAAACTAAAACTCACCGCTCCGCGCAAACGCGCGGTCGCCTCCAGATCCATGACGAGTTCGATTTCGCTCGGATTGTATCGGACGACCAGACCGATGCTTTCGAGTGTGCCGAGCGCGACATATCCGTCCGCCGATTCCAGTCCTCGTATCGCTGCGGTCGCCTCTTCGGTGGCGATACGCCCCACCGCGCCGGCAATATCGTCTCGCGCAACCAGAATCTCATCATCCGGCATGATCCGGATGCTGACCTGACCGAGTGGAAATCGCTCGCGCAATGGCACGACCAACCCGATCGGCTGCCCGGTCATGTTGATCCGCGTCGGCACCGCCGGAACAGCACGCGCCGGCGGCAATGGCGGCGCATCCTGCGCCGAAGCGATCTCGATCGGGGCGGATTGCGCAGCCGCAACGCACGGCATCGCTATGCCGCCACCGACCGGAATCGAGGCGCTCAGCAGATAGAGCAACCTCCTCGCTGCGCGACGTCCCGCCCGGATCTGTCGTTGGCCCATCCCCGCCAAGCTCCAATCCTCAATTCTGTATCGGTGCCGCGCGCAAACGCGCTTCGAGTTCGCCGTCCGATGGCAAGTCCGGAATGGCGATGAACATCGCGCGCGTCGCATTGGCGGGCACCAGACCGATGCCGAAAGCATTATTGAGGTCGGCGGGGCGGAACACATGCGACCAGCTTCCCCCCGGAATGCTGAATTCGAGATTCGTGCTCGTTACGAAGCCGTGGGCCGGCCCGCTGTTCTGGAACAGCACTTCGGCGCCCACCTGTCCATCCGGGCGCGTGACTCGGCGAACGGAATTGATCGTGATGTTCGGACGCGCGGAAGGCGAACGAACGGTCACCACCGAATTGATCGCGTAGAGGACCTGCACAGTCGTGGCGTCGGGATCCTCGGATACCGGCAATTCGGATGTCGTGAACATATAGAGCCGGCTTTCCGGAATCACGGGATCGCCGATCCAGCGCACCCGGAAGACCTGGCGCCCACCCGGCGCAATGCTCGCCACGGTGGGAAAGATCTGGAATTCGGCGCCATCGTCCGGCGTCAGCTGAAGTTCGCCACGCTCGGGCAGCGCCAGCCGGTTGACGGCGATTTCGACGGCGATCGGCCGATTCCGGTCGTTGATCACCTCGATGGTACCGGTCACATCGCTGCCGCTCGTGGTCAGTTCGAGAAGGACGGGCCGAACCAGCAATGCAATCGCCGGAATGGGCAGCGCGACGACAAGCGCGAGCAGCAAAACGGCGATCGATCGACGCAACCGCGTGGTCATCATGAAACTCCCCTAGGCCATGAACGCGCCCGCATAGTCATCTATTAATGTCAACAAATCAAAAACATACCGGTAAGGCACAGGGGGCCGGCGACATGCGCCGACCCCCTGCCCTTCTTGATCGACGGACCTTAGACGGTCGGGGTCATCGTCAGGGTCAGCTTGTCGCTGTAGGCACCCTGCAGGATCAACTGCGTCGTGTTAGCCTGGGTGGCAACGGTCAGGGTCGCCTGTCCAGCACGCGCCTCCGGGCTGCTGAAAAGGGTCGCCGCCGTGGTCTGCGACGTCTGCGAGCCGGTCAAATTCTCGAACTGGAAAGTGACAGTATACTTAACGAGCTCCACAAAGGCAGAGTCGTTTGTCGTATTGGTCGATTGAAGACCCCCATTATCAGAGCGCGCCGTCACGGTGAACGGCGTGTTGCACACGACGTTGTTGATCCGATACGAGCCACTCGCGGCCTGAAGCGTGTTATTGTTGTCGTCTTGGATATCGAACGTGAACGTGCCGTCTGCTTCCGCAGCGCCGCCAAATCCATCGGTGGTCACGACGCTGTTCGCACCGTTCTGACCGGAGTTGTTGGTACCAAAACGACAAAAGCGCTGACCAGTCGCCTGGATGGCGTACCAGCCTTCGGCATCCTGACCGTAGGTCGGCGGCGTGCTCGGCGAGATCGGCCCACCAATCTGAGCAAAAGCGGAACCCGAGAACATGACGGTCGAAGCGACCGCTGCCATGATAATCTTCTTCATCCTTACCTCCCGAAAAAGACGCAAAAAAGCGCGCCATGCAGAAACCCGGCTCGCCCGGGCATGATCGCGGCTTCGCGCCATCGCGAGCGCCACATCATTTGTGAAAGTCATACGGCGCTCCCGAGAAGCGGCGTGATCGTGATCGTCACCCGGTCTTCATAGGTGCCCTGGAGCATCAGCCCCCCGGGCTCGAGCGTCACATCGATCGAGCCTTCGCCCGAAATCATGCTGTCGGAGACACGCCCGGCAAATCGTGTTGCGGGTGGCCATGTCGCGGCTGCGGCAATTGAGCACATTTGCATGCCCCGGCAGCGCGACACGGGCACCGTAGGAAATCAGCTGGGTGAACGCGCGATCGGACGTCGGCGCGCCCTGGTAGCGCAACCCGCCGTTGCGGGAATCCAGCGACACCGAAACCGGCGTGTTGCAGGAGACGGAAAATGGCAGCGACGCCTGGGCGGCGCGCACCACGTTGGTCAGCGGATCAACCGCATTTTCGACGGCCACGTTCGTCTGGGACTGGCTCAGGCTGCAATCGACGGCGACCCGGCCGACCACTTCGAAACGGAGACTGTCCTGAAGGACCGGCACGTCTCCGCGACCATGCGCCATCGTCGGGGACGCACAGGCAAGAGCAATGAGCACGGGAACGCCGCCAAAGCGAGCCATAGGTTCTTCCCCACTACGCGTCTCGCGCCGACAACTCCGTCTCCAATAGGAGCTGAATGGCGCGTCTTCGGGGATCGACGAATACGACTCGTCTCCCCCAACCGAAGATTGGCACGAGGTACTGCCATTCCCCTCAGACCCGCATCCCCCATATTGGGGATCAGGTAAGATTTAGCTCAACTTTATCGAAGTTTTTCCACTGTATTTTAAACGGCTTAGGGAAATACCGTGAAGAGAGAAGGATTAATGCTGGAATCGGTTTTCGGTCTTTAACTGAGCGCGTGTCCGATAATGAAACAGTGCACGTCAGAAGGTTGCTGTGCGTGACGTCCGCCGCTTTATGCAAAAGCCAAGAATATGCTTTGCAGCATGGCCTTATCAACGGCCGATTTCAAAGCCGAAAGTCCTTTTGTTTCAATACCGTTACAACCTTTGGTTTGAATTGACATATTCAGGATTTTCGAATTTCTACAACGTAATGAATGGGAAAAGTAGCTTGCGGGGTGTTCATGCCCACAGGAGCTTCGGGGGGATGAATGGCAGGCGAATTGGACACCGGGGAACAGGATGTTACCTCACTTGGCCGCTTGGCGCTCGCCTGGATGGAAGGTGACGATCGACCGCGGCTTATCTGCTCGGACGATCTCCACCTCGTCTGGGCCAACCCGACGGCTCGCACCGATCTTGCGCAAGGCGTCGATCTCGAACTCAAAGATGGGCAGCTCGTCATGCGCGAGCGGGCGCATCAGGCCGAACTTGGCGCTCTCGTCAAAAATTGCGACACACAGATTGCGACGCTCGCCCTGAGCGCCCGCGATGGCGACGGCCATTTTTTGCTGCGCGCGCGGAGAATTGAGGCGGACGGCGTGGAAGGCGGCCGCGTTTGCCTGACTTTCTTGCGCAGTGGTGCGAGCTTCCAGCCGCGTTATGCCGACCTCGAGCGCGCATTTCAGCTGACTCCCGCCGAACACCGCGTGCTGCTCAAAATGGCGGAGGGGATGAACGCCGAGGCGATCGCCGAGGCCAAGGACTTGTCGATAGAGACGGTGCGTTCACACATCCGCAGTCTTTACAACAAGATGAGCGTCACTTCGCGCGAGGAAATTTTCGCGAGAATAAGACCCTTCCGCCTGTAGCACCGAGAGGTCAAACCGCGCCGACAATCTCTATCCGGACGGGAGGAAAGCCGGCACTGGTTTGGAGACGTGCCTTGGCTTCCCGAACCCCGTCCGGTACGAAATGGGGAAGAAACCCGTTTCGTTCCACTACGCTAGCCCTCGAAGAGCAGTGCCTCAATATCGGGTTTTCACGGGGTTCCGCTCGTCTCACCGGACAAACGCATCACTTCGCCGACGTCTTTGTTCTACACCAGCCGGCTCTGTTTCACGGCCGCCTCGATGAAGCTCGCGAAGAGCGGGTGTGGATCGAAGGGCTTGGATTTCAGCTCCGGATGGAACTGAACGCCGATGAACCAGGGATGGTCGGGCCGCTCGACAATCTCGGGAAGTTCGCCGTCCGGGCTCATGCCGCTGAACACCAGCCCGCCACCCTCCAGCGCCTCGCGATAACGGGCGTTGACCTCGTAGCGGTGGCGGTGCCGCTCACTGATCCTGTCCGCGCTATAGATCGACCGGACCACGCTGTTGCCGTCAAGCCGCGCCTCGTAGGCGCCGAGCCGCATCGTCCCGCCAAGGTCGCCGCTCGCCTCACGCTTCTGCAGCCCCTCGGCGCTCATCCATTCGGTGATGAGGCCGACGACCGGTTCCGGCGTATCGCCGAATTCGGTCGAGCCGGCCGCTTCGATTCCCGCAGTGTGTCGCGCGCCCTCGATGCAGGCCATCTGCATACCCAGGCAGATACCGAAAAACGGCACCTTGCGGGTGCGAGCGAACTGGACCGAAGCGATCTTGCCCTCGCTGCCCCGGGTACCGAAGCCGCCGGGGACGAGAATGGCGTGCATCGGCTCGAGCGCGGCCGCGATCTCCGTCTCGGGGTGCTCGAACAATTCGGCGTCGAGCCATTTGATGTTGACCTTCACCCGATTGGCCATGCCGCCATGGACCAAAGCCTCGGTCAGGCTCTTATAGGCATCCTGCAGGCCGACATATTTGCCGACCACGCCAATCGTCACCTCCCCTTCCGGGTGGAAGAGTCGGTCGAGCACATCGTCCCAGCGGGCCATGTCGGGCGCCGGCGCATCCGCGGTGCCAAAGGCGTGGAGCACTTCGGAATCGAGCCCGGCCTCGTGATATTGCGCGGGCACCGCATAGATGCTCGGCGCATCCAGCGCGGGAATGACGGCTTCGGTGCGCACATTGCAGAACAGGGCGATCTTGGCCCGGTCGCTTTCGGGCAGCGGATGCTCGGCGCGGCAGACGATGATCTCGGGCTGGATGCCGAGGCTGGTCAGTTCGCGCACGCTGTGCTGGGTTGGCTTGGTCTTCAGCTCGCCCGCCGCCGCGATATAGGGGACCAAAGTGGTGTGGATGGACAGCGTCTCGCCCCTGCCCGCTTCGTTGCGGAACTGGCGGATCGCCTCGATGAAGGGCAGTGATTCGATGTCGCCCACCGTGCCGCCGATCTCGCAGATCATGAAATCGAGATCGTCCTCAACATCGGCGCGGATGAAGTCCTTGATCGCGTTGGTAACGTGCGGGATCACCTGGACGGTGGCGCCGAGATAGTCGCCGCGCCGCTCGCGCTGGATGATGCCCTGATAGATTCGGCCCGACGTGACATTGTCGCTCTGCCGCGCCGGCACGCCGCTGAAGCGCTCATAATGACCGAGATCGAGATCGGTCTCGGCGCCGTCATCCGTCACATAGACTTCACCATGCTGATAGGGCGACATCGTGCCCGGATCGACGTTGAGATAGGGATCGAGCTTGCGCAGCCGCACCTTGTAGCCGCGCGCCTGAAGCAGCGCCGCCAGCGACGCCGCCATCAGGCCCTTGCCAAGCGATGAGACCACGCCGCCGGTGATGAAAATGAACCGCGCCATGGGAGGATGGGCTTAAGCGGACGGAACAGATTCGGGCAAGCCGCCGAATCGATTTTATTTGTCTGTCCGCAGGGCGCGGACAGATCAATTGCCCATTATTGTGCGATCGGGACGCCGCCGGCCTGGTTGGTCGCGGCGGGGGCCGGTGCCTGCTCGGCGGGCACGGCCTGAGGCGTCGCGCCGGGCAGCGTGAACGGCTGCTGCGGCTGCGCCGGGCCCGCCGGCGAAGCGGGCGCCTGACGTGCGAGGTTGGGATCGATCACACGCGGTCCGCCGGTATTCGCCGCAAGTCCCGCGAGGATAATGGACAAGGTGACGAAGATCGTAGCCAGGATGGAGGTCGAGCGTGTCAGGAAATCTGACGCGCCACGCGCCGTCATCAGGCCGGATGGGCTGCCGCCACCTGCAAAGCCACCGCCTTCCGAACGCTGCATCAGGATAACCGTGATCATCGCAAGGGCGACGAACGCCTGGACGATCAGGATGAAGGTGAACAGGCCGGACATGCGGGCGCTCTTTCGCGAATGGAGAAACAGGATTGGCCAGCGATCTAGTCGATCGCGCGGAGAGGTTCAACTACGCGTCGCCGCCTCGATGATGGGCATAAACGCCTCGGCGGTCAGGCTCGCGCCACCGACAAGCGCCCCATCTACGTCCGGCACGGCGAAAAGCTCGGCGGCATTGTCGGCCTTGACCGAGCCGCCATAGAGGATGCGCACCCGTTCTCCTCGCTCGCCGTAGCGAGCGACCAAGGCCGCGCGAATCCGCCCGTGGATTTCCGCGACGTCGGCGGGCGTAGCGACCTTGCCGGTGCCGATCGCCCAGACCGGCTCGTAAGCGACGACCAATTCGCCGTCCTCCCAATCGTCGGGCAGCGAGCCGGCAAGCTGGGCGGCCACAATCTCGATATGGCGGCCGGCCGCGCGATCCGATTCGCTTTCACCGACGCAGACGATGACCAGCAATCCTCCCGCCAGAGCGGATTCAGCCTTCAACTGAGTGCTCGCATCGGTCTCATGCTGGTCCGCCCGGCGTTCGCTGTGCCCGACGATCACTAAACGCGCGCCAGCTTCCTTCACCATGCCGACAGAGATGCAGCCGGTATGAGCGCCGCTGTCCCTGGCATGGCAATCCTGTGCGCCGATCATCAGCCCGCCGGAGCGGGTAACAGCGGGCGCGATCAGCGTGAAAGGCGGGCAGATGCCGACATCGACACCCCCGGCCTGACGCGCAGCTTCGGCGATTCCCGAAAGTTCGCCGAGTTGGGCGATACTGCCGTTCATCTTCCAGTTGCCGATGACCAGCTTGCGGCGGAGATCCATGAACTTTGCCCCAATGATTGCAGCGCAGCGCCTAGCAACCATGCCGGCCGGTGCCAAGCTTGCCCCGGCCCCGCCCTGCTTCTATTGAGCGCCCCGGACAGTTTTCGTCAGGATCAAAAATGGCCGCTTCCCGCAAAGTTCGTACCTGGACCATGGCTACCGTGCTGGTGCTCGCGCTCGGCGCGATGGTCATCACCGGTTTCGGCACCGACGGAATGGGCGGCATGGGAGGCATTGGCGGCGGCACAGGCGGCAGCCGGATTGCCCGTGTGGACGGCCAGGCTGTAAACGAGAACGAACTCAATGACCTGATCAACCGCCAGTTCGCCCAGGCGCGTCAGCAGCAACCGACTCTCGACATGGCGGCATTCCTGGAAATGGGTGCATTCGATAGCCTGCTCGAACAGTTGATCGTCGGCCGGGCGATTCAGACGTTCGGCAACAGTCAGGGCCTCGCCGTGTCCCAGCGCATGGTGGACCGCGAAATCGTCGACATCCCCGCCTTCCGTAACTTTGCCGGACAGTTCGACGACGCGACATTCCGCCAGATGCTCCAGGCGCAGAATCTCACCGAAGCCCAGTTGCGCGACGACATTTCTCGCTCGCTCATGCAGCGCCAGCTCCTCGGGCCGGTCGCGCTGGGCGCGCGCGTCCCAGAGGGCGTAGCGCGCGAATATGCCAATCTGCTGCTGGAGCGGCGCACCGGTACGATCGGTGTCGTCCCGGCCGAAGCGCTCGCTGAGGGGATCAATCCGTCGGCGCAGGAGGTGCAGGCCTTTTACACCCGCAATCGCGCACGTTTCTCCATCCCCGAGCGACGGGTGATCCGTTTCGCCATGATCGGCCCGGAGATGATCGCCGAGCGTGCTCGCGCAACCGACGAGGAGATCGCAGCCTATTATCGCGAGAATCAGGCGGAGTTCGGTCCGCGCGAGACCCGATCGCTGCAACAGGTGGTTCTGCCCGATCAGGCCGCGGCCAACGCCTTCGTACAGCGGGTACGGGGCGGAACCAGTTTCACGGAGGCCGCATCGCAAGCCGGCTTCGGTGCGCGGGACATCGCCTTTGCCAGCCGCAGCCAGGAACAGTTTGCCGGCGAAAGCTCGCCCGAGGTCGCGCGTGCAGCGTTCGGCGCCGAACAGGGCACCGTGGCGGGGCCGATCCGCTCGGAACTGGGCTTTCACGTGGTGCGTGTCGAAGCGATCGAACGAAGCGCCGAACGGCCGCTTCAGAATGTTCGCGCCGAGATCGCGCAGCAAATCGAGCAGCGCAAGACCGCCGACCTGATGAACGCGCTGATCCAGCGCATCGAGGAAGGCATCAACCAGGGCTCCAATGTCGAGGAGATCGCCCGCGCCAACGGTCTCAATCTCGTCGCCACTCCTGCGATCACCGCGCAGGGCCAGGTGCCGGATCAGGTCTGGTCGATCCCGGCGGGCTTCGCGCCCGTGCTACGCGGCGCGTTCGAGATCGACGCCGACGATCCCGAACCGGTGGTCGAGGCGCTGGAGGGTGAAAACCGTCTTGCGTTGATCGGTGTCGACCGGGTGATTCCGGCCGCCCCTCCGCCCTTGGCTCAGATCCAGAACGAAGTGCGCGCCGCTCTGGTGCAAGAGCGTGCGCTGGCACGGGCACGGCAGATCGCGCAGGGCATCGTCGATCGCATCAACGGCGGCACCGCCCCGGCCGCGGCCTTCGCCGGCCAGACCGGCGTGCCGGCGCCGCAGGCCGTCAACATGCAGAGGCTGGAGATCAGCCAGGGTGGTCAGCAGGTGCCGCCGCCGCTGCTCGCTCTGTTCAGCCTTCCGGAAGGCCGTGCACGGCTCGTGCCTGCCCCCAACGGCGCTGGCTGGTTCATTGTCCATCACGCGACGCGGACGCCGGGCAACGCTGCCGAGCGCCCCGAGCTCGTCGCCACGACCCGCGCCGAATTCTCGAACTCGGCGGCCGAGGAGATCGCGCAACAATTCGCCCGCGCTGTCGAGACGCGCAGCCGCGTCGAGCGCGATACCAACACCATCGCGGCGATGCGCGCCAGGCTTTCGGGGAATGCTGAACAGTAGGCCCGGCCGGGTGATCCTCGTCATCGACAATTATGACAGCTTCACCTGGAATCTCGTCCACTATCTGAGAGAGCTCGGCGCGGAGGTACAGGTCGCGCGCAACGATGCGCTCAGCGCGTCCGAGGCGCTGGCGAGCGGCGCGCACGCGTTCCTGATCTCGCCGGGGCCGGGCACCCCCGACGAAGCAGGCATTTCGCTCGATCTGGTCGCGGCCTGTGCCGAGGCACGACGGCCTCTGCTCGGCGTTTGCCTGGGCCATCAGGCGGTCGGACAGCATTTCGGCGCGGCGATCGCGCGGGCGCCCGCGATCATGCATGGCAAGGTTTCCAACATCGCGCATGACAGTCGCGGCGTCTTTGCCGGCCTGCCTTCTCCCTTCGCGGCGACCCGCTATCATTCTCTGACGCTCGCCCCGGACACCATTCCCGATGATCTGGTCGTGAACGCGACGGCTGCGGACGGCACTGTCCAGGGCGTGCGGCACGCAGCGCTGCCAATTCACGGCGTCCAGTTCCATCCCGAAAGTATCGCCAGTGCCAATGGCCACGCATTGCTGGACAATTTCCTGAAGCTGGCCGCCCCCGCCGCCGCTTGACAGTCTCGCGCACGTTCCTTACACGTTCCGTATACGTTCTTCGGGAGAACCCGGATGCTGACTCGCAAACAACAGGAACTGCTTCTCTATATCAACACCAAGTTGTCCGAGAGCGGTGTCTCGCCCTCGTTCGAGGAGATGAAGGAAGCGCTTGATCTCAAATCGAAGAGCGGCGTTCACCGGCTCATTTCCGCGCTGGAAGAACGCGGTTTCATCCGGCGCCTGCCCAATCGGGCGCGTGCGCTGGAGGTCATGAAGATGCCGGACGTCCGGCCTACTGCGGCAAAGACAAACGCACCCATCGCGCCGCTGCGCGCGGCCAACGACATCATGGAGATACCTCTGCACGGCCGGATCGCGGCCGGCACGCCGATCGAGGCGCTGCAGGGCACGGACACCCTGCCCGTGCCCGCCGCCCTGCTCGGTCCAGGCGAGCATTATGCTCTGGAAGTCGCCGGCGATTCAATGGTCGACGAAGGCATTCTGGACGGCGATTATGCGTTGATCCGCCGTCAGGAAACGGCGCGCGACGGCGAGATCGTCGTCGCCCTGATCGATGACGAGGAAGCGACACTGAAGACGTTCCGCCGCGAAGGCCAGATGATCCGCCTCGATCCGGCGAACCGGCAATATGACCCACAACGCTACCGGCCCGAGCAAGTGCAGATTCAGGGCCGGCTGGCCGGCCTGCTGCGGCGCTATTGAGCCGCGACGCGTCAACCGTCATGGCCCGCCTCAACTATGTCGAACTGACCGCGTTCGATGTCCGCTCGACCAAGCTTTTCTATGAAAAGGCGTTCGGCTGGACACTGGCCGATTTCGGCCCGAGCTATGCCGCGACCACAAGCGGCGACACGGACATCGGGATCCAGGCCGACAGCGCCGAAGCGGTCGGCGCACCGCTGCCGGTCATTGACGTCGGTGATCTTGAAGCCGCGCTTGAGGCGGTGTTGGCAGCGGGCGGAACGCTCGCCAAACCTATTTTCGCCTTTCCCGGCGGCCGTCGCTTCCATTTCCTCGATCCCGGTGGGAACGAATTGGCCTGCGTCAAGCCGGACTGACGGCTTATGCCGTTCAGCGTTACTGTCGATCGACCATAGTCGCTGTAGTGCGTTCCGGTGGAGCGCGCATCGTCGGTATCCTTTCCGTTCTCCCCTCGCGCCGGGCCAACCACGGCCGCTCACCGCTCATTGCTGCGGTGGTCGCAATACGGGGATGTGCGCCGAAGGTGATGGAGAGGCCGCCGGTCCGGCGCAGGAAATCGCGGTCGGCGCGCAGCCAGCGGGGTTGGCAGGCACGCGGCAGACGGCGGTCGGACACGACGATGTCCGCAGCCGCGCAGGCACGCACCATCTCTTCCCAGCGCACGAAATGGCGGCTGCGCGTCGCGAGTATATGCCAACGCCGTCCGTCCCGGTCGATATTCGCAGCGCACAGATCTGCGCTGCACGCCGCGTTGGGCAAGGCGTCGAGATCGAGAAAATCGGGCAGCGCGCCGGAAATCTCCGCCAGTGTGTCGCGGACATAACTGCCCGCGCGCGGGCGCAATATGGCGAGCCGGCCGTCCTCCCCGCGCAGCACGAGATGCCGCCCGTCATCGGTGACCAGCAGATCCGGCGCGGGCGTGACGAAAGCCCACAGCGCACCGGCGGCGACCGGCGCCAGCCCCCAGCGCCGCCAGCCCGTCCGCCACAGGCAAAGCCATAGTCCGCCGCCGATCATCAGCGCGAAAGCGCCGCGCGGCATGGCCGGCAGCAAGGCGACCGCACCCGGCGCATTGGCGGTGACATGGGCGAGACCGAGCAACAGCGAAAGCATTTTGCCCGTCAGCCACCAGAAAGGCCCGCCCAGCCCGATTAGGTCGAACAACAAAGCCAGCGCCTGCAACGGCATGATGACAAACGTGGTGAGTGGAATAGCGATCACGTTCGCGGCAGCGCCGTACAGCCCCGCCTTGTGGAAATGGAACAGGGCAATCGGCGTCAGCGCCAACTCGACCGCCAGTCCAGTCAGGACGAGGCCGAGCAGGACGCGCGCCGTTCTGGCCAGCCCACTCTCATCGCGCCGCGACAACAAGGCCTGGATACGCGGATGCTCGTGCAGTGCGACGATCGCCACCATCGCCGCGAAGCTCATCTGGAAGCTCGCGCCAACCGCAGATTCCGGCCAGAGGAAGAGCACGACGAGCGCGCCGGTCGCGACCAGCCGCAAGGTCAGCGCATCGCGGCCGAGCGCAATGCCGGCAAGCACCAGCAGAGCCGCGATGCACGAGCGTACCGTCGGCACCTCCGAACCGGTCAATAAGGTATAGGCGATCCCCGCAACCGCCCCGACCGCTGCGGCAATCAGCACAAGGCGCAACCGCAGCGCCAATACCGGGCTCAACGCCAGCAGTTTCAGCGTCAGCAACATCGCGGCACCCACCACGGCTGTCAGGTGAAGCCCGCTGACCGACAGCAGGTGCGCGAGACCGGAGCGCCGCATTGCCTCCGCATCCTCCTCGGGAATGCCGAGCTGGTCCCCGGTGGCAAGCGCAGCGGCGATACCGCCCTGTCCTGCCCCGTCGAGCCGCGAGCGGATATGGGCGGAAAGGCGCTGGCGCCAGTCGGCCAGACGGGCCCGCCAGCCCCGTTCGACCGGCGAGGCGATGACATTGACCTCCAGCGCCCGCCCGGTCCCGCCAATCTGCTGGAACCAGGCGGCACGTTCGAAATCATAGCCGCCCGGCACGGCCATCGGCGCGGGCGGCATCATCCAGGCGCGAATGCTCACCCGCGCACCCGGCACGAGGCCCGCCGGCTCCTGTCCCTCCCGAATCGTGACCCGCAACCGGGCCGGCATGTCCTCACCCTCCGGCTTGACCACCAGGCGCGTGGCTGGTCGCGGCGCGGCGATCGCCTGGACAGTCTCGACCGTGGCCGTAAGGGTCATCAGGCCGGGGCGCTCCAGCCGGGGCGCCGCGACCCGCTCTGCCTGCCACCAGATCAGGGCGGCACCTATTGCGGTGGCGAGCGCGAAGATCGCCGTCGCCCGGCCCCAGCGACTCGCACCCGCCGTCGCGGCCAGTCCAAGCGCCAAAGCGACGGCTGCGATAATGTAGGCGATTCGTGCCGACTCGGTGGGCAACCAGAACCAGAAAGAGATGCCCGCGAGCATGCCGACCGGCAACCAGAGCGGCAATTGATCGCGCTCCGCATCGAAGCGGGATTCGAGCAAGCCGTTCAGGCGCGGCCAGCGGAATGCGCGCGCGCTTGGTCGCGGCGCATCGGCTATGCTAGGGGCCGCTCCTTCCCCGGTCGCCATGCGGCCTATCCTTGGAGAAGCGCCGCGTGAGCGCAAGCACCATTGTCACCCGGTTCGCGCCGTCGCCCACCGGTTTCCTGCATATCGGCGGTGCGCGCACCGCGTTGTTCAACTGGCTTTATGCGCGCCGACATGGCGGCAAGTTCCTGCTGCGGATCGAGGACACCGACAAGGCGCGCTCCACCCAGCCGGCGATCGACGCGATCCTCGACGGGATGAAATGGCTCGGCCTCGATTGGGACGGCAATGCCTGGTTCCAGTCGCAGCTCGCCCCGCGCCATGCCGAGGTCGCGCACCAGTTGCTCGCTGCTGGCCATGCCTATCGCTGCTGGATGACGGCGGAGGAACTGGCCGCGCAGCGCGGGACCGCTCAGGCGGAGCGGCGGCCGTTCCGGATCGATAGCCCGTGGCGCGACCGCGCCGACGGCCCGGCGGATCAGCCCTTCGTCGTCCGGCTGCGCGCCCCGCGCGAGGGCGGAGCGACGATTTCTGATCAGGTGCAGGGCGATGTCACCGTCCAGAATGCGGAGATCGACGATTTTGTTCTGCTCCGCTCGGACGGGACGCCGACCTACATGCTCGCCGTCGTCGTCGACGATCATGACATGGGCGTCACCCACATTATCCGGGGCGACGATCATCTCAACAACGCGTTCCGCCAGCTCGGCATCATCCGGGCGATGAACTGGCCGGAGCCGGTTTACGCCCATGTCCCGCTGATTCACGGTTCGGACGGCGCCAAGCTGTCCAAGCGCCACGGCGCGCTCGGCGTCGAGACCTACCGCGACGAGCTCGGCATGCTGCCCGAGGCTTTGTTCAACTATCTGCTGCGGCTCGGCTGGGGGCATGGCGACGAGGAAATCATCGCCCGTGAGGATGCCGTGCGCTGGTTCGATCTGCCGCAGGTCGGCCGCTCGCCCTCGCGCTTCGACGTCAAGAAGCTGGAAAATCTGAACGGCCATTATCTGCGCGAGGCGGACCCCCGCCGGCTCGCCACGCTCGTCGATCACCGGATCGAAGGCGCGCTGGGCCGCGGACTCGACGCCAATGACGTCGATCTGCTCGCCGCAGCGATGCCGCATCTCACACCACGCGCCAAGGATCTCAATGAGTTGGCGGATGGTGCTCTTTTCCTGTTCAAGCCGCGTCCGCTGGTCATGGACGAGAAGGCCACCGCTTTGCTAGAAGGCCCCGCGCGGGATCTGCTCGCCCTCGTCCACACGGCGCTCGCCGCATTGGGGGACTGGACGGCCGAGGCGACAGAGCAGGCGGTGCGAGAGGTAGCCGAGGCCGAAGGCGTGAAGCTGGGCCAGGTTGCGCAGCCCTTGCGGGCGGCGCTGACCGGCCGGGCGACATCGCCGGGTATTTTCGACGTGCTGGCGCTGACCGGGCGGGAGGAAAGCCTCGCCCGGATCGCCGACCAAATGGGGAAGGAATAGACGATGGCGGACAAGGCCAGCTTCACGATCGACGACAAGAGCTACGACACTCCGGTCATGTCCGGTACAGTCGGCCCCGACGTTATCGACATCCGCAAGCTGTACGGCCAGGCTGACGTCTTCACCTACGATCCCGGCTTCACGTCAACGGCGTCCTGCCGTTCGGAGATCACCTATATCGACGGCGATGCCGGCATCCTGCTCCATCGCGGCTATGCGATCGACGATCTCGCCGAACATGCCCGCTTTATGGAAGTCGCCTATCTGCTGCTCAACGGCGAGCTCCCCAACCAGACCGAGCTGGACAATTTCACCTACACAATCACCCGCCACACCATGCTGCACGAACAGCTTGCGACCTTCTATCGCGGTTTCCGGCGCGACGCGCATCCGATGGCGATCATGTGCGGCGTGGTCGGCGCGCTCAGCGCCTTCTATCACGATTCGATGGACATCACCGATCCGCAGCAGCGCATGATCGCCAGCCACCGGCTGATCGCGAAAATGCCGACGATCGCGGCAATGGCCTATAAATATTCGGTCGGCCAACCGTTCATGTATCCGCAGAACGATCTGTCCTACACCGGCAACTTCCTGCGCATGACTTTTGGCGTTCCGGCCGAGCCCTATGAGGTCAATCCGATCATCGAAAGTGCGATGCGCAAGATCTTCATCCTTCACGCCGATCACGAGCAGAATGCCTCCACCTCGACGGTGCGTCTCGCCGGCTCGTCTGGCGCCAATCCCTTCGCTTGTATCGCGGCCGGCATCGCCTGCCTGTGGGGGCCGGCCCACGGCGGCGCGAACGAGGCGGCGCTCAACATGCTGCGCGAGATCGGCCGGCCCGAAAAAATTCCGGAATATGTCGCCCGTGCCAAGGACAAGGACGATCCCTTCCGCCTGATGGGCTTCGGTCACCGCGTCTACAAGAATTACGATCCCCGCGCGAAGGTGATGCAGAAGACCGCCGAGGAAGTGCTGAACGAGCTCGGCATTTCCGATCCGGTCCTCGACACCGCCCGCGAGCTGGAACAGGTCGCGCTCAACGACCCCTATTTCATCGAGAAAAAGCTCTACCCGAACGTCGATTTCTATTCGGGCGTGATCCTGTCCGCGATCGGCTTCCCGACAACGATGTTCACCGCCCTGTTCGCGCTCGCCCGCACCGTCGGCTGGGTCGCCCAGTGGAACGAGATGATCGCTGATCCCGAACAGAAGATCGGCCGGCCCCGCCAGCTCTACACCGGCTCCGCGCACCGCCCGTTTGTACCGGTGAGCCAGCGCTGATCGCCGGTCTGACCGGATGCACCGGGGCGCCTGCCTCTGCGGCGCGGTTTCGTTCACCGTCGCGGGTGCCCTGCATCCGCCCGATGCCTGCCATTGCCGACAGTGCCGCAAGCAATCCGGCCATTACTGGGCCTCGACAGACGTTGCCCGCGATGCATTGGCGATCGCGGGCGAGGAGGCGCTGACCTGGTTCCAGTCGTCGGAGCGCGTCCGCCGCGGTTTCTGCGCACGTTGCGGCTCGTCGCTGTTCTGGGATGTGTCCGGCCGGGAAAAGATCGCAATCGCGATGGGCGCGTTCGACACGCCGACGGACACCCGCCTTGCCATGCACATCTTCGTCGCTGAAAAAGGCGATTATTACGAGATCGCGGACGGCCTGCCGCAGAACGACCATTAGGCCGGTTTAAGCAGCGGGCAATGTCAGTGTGAATCGCGCGCCCTGCCCCGGCGCGCTGTCCACGCCGATGTCGCCGCCCATCGCGCGCGCGAGACGGCGGGCGATGTAGAGGCCAAGGCCAGTGCCGCCGGGCTCGGCGGGGTCGACCCGTTCGAACTTGCCGAAGATGCGCTCCTGGTCCTCAGACGCGATGCCCTTGCCCTGGTCTGCTACGACGACGAGGGCGAGATCGCCTTCGCGCTCGACGCGTACCCAGACCTGACCGCCTTCGGGCGTGTAGCGCACCGCATTGCCGATCAGGTTGACGAGGATCTGGAGCGTCCGGGTGAAATCGCCCGTTACGGGCATGGTCTCGTCCGCATCCGGCACGTCGATACGGACATGCGTATCGGCGGCGCGTACCGCGAGCAGGCCGGCCGCGCGGCGCGCCAGATCGGCCAGATCGATCGCCTCGGCCTCAGGCACGAAATCGTTGCGTTCGATCGCCTGAAGGTCGACAAGGTCGCCAACCAACGCCAGCAAGTGCCGTCCGGCAGTGGCTATATCATCCGCATAACCGGCATAGTCGCTGCGCAGCGGACCGTCCGGCTGGGTCCGCAACCGCTCGGCATTTTCGACAATGTCGGCGAGCGGCGCGCGCAAAGCAGCGTCGAGCCTCTCGCCGAACGCATTGCCATTGGATAGCGCGGCGGCGGAAGGCGCTTCCTCCTTTTCTCCGGGGCGCAGGCTGATCGCAGCGCCGCGAAAGCCCGCGAAGCGGCCCATGCCGTCGATCAACGGCACGCCGGACAAATGATAATGTCCCTTCCGTCCCGCGCGCAGCTCGGCGATCTGGCCTTCGAACCGCTCATGGCCGGCGAGCGCGGCGAGGATCGGCAGCGAGCCGTCCACTCCTTCGCGGAAGCGAAACAGGCGGGTGAGCTGCTTGCCGACCAGTTCGGTGACCGGACGCCCGATCGCCGCCGCAGCCGCCGCAGGAAGTGCGGTGAGGCGCAGCGTATCGTCCGTTTCCCAGGTCCAGTCCGCTTCAGCCCGCTCGAAATCGGCCTCGCGGACCGGCGCCACGGCCGGCACTGCGGAGGGCGCGGCGCGTTCCGCCCAGCCGGTGATCGAAAGCGCCACCTCCTCTCCCTCCGGCGCGGCGCGGACCCACAGATCGATGTCATGATCGCCGTCCGCGGCGATCGCTGCGCGTGAAACCGTGATGCCGAGGCGATGCGCGAGACGCGCCAGCGCCGCGATCTGCGGCACGGAGAGAATGCCGCCCTCACGCCCGCCCGCCCGCTCGTGCAGCGCGGCAAGAGGCGGATCGGCCGCGATTAGTCGTCCATCCGCGTCGAGCCGGCCGGTGACCGGCCGTTCCTCAGTCGCGGCGCTCATGCCGCTTCTCCCAGCCGGGCGCGGGTCGACAAGCGCGCAACGCTGGCGCGATAGGCCGGATGCGCCTGCCACAACCGCAGCACCTCAAGCGCGGAGGGCCGGTCCATCGTGTCGTAAAGTTCGAGCTGGGACGCGGCGGCATCCCCCTCGGCGCCAGAAAGCAGCGGTCCGCGCGCATTGAGTGCGAGCAGGATGCGCGCCGCGCCCTGCCGTTCGACACCCGCGGCGCGCAGCAGGAGCGCAGGCCCTCGCCCGCGCGGATCGGAAAGCACCTCCCATGCGGCCGCCATATCGAGCGCGCATAGAGTGGAAAGGCCCGCGAGGAAGACGGGCAGCATCCCACCCTCGATCATCCGCGCCAGCGCATCGCCGTCGAGCCGCCTGTCGCGGTGCATACGCCGCACGAGTTGCAGCGCCCGCGCCTCCAGCGTCGCGCCTTCGTCATAGCCGGCAATTGCCGCGCTCGCCGCTTCCTCGACAGCGGCGTCGACGGCGAGCGCGTGATGCTGCTGGACGATGTAGTGGCGCAAGGCCGCAGCCACCATCCAGACCAGCTTGTGCTGCATCTCGGCAGGCAGTTCGACCTGGGCGAGCACCGGTTCCTGGAAGCGATCGAAACGACGGCTGCGCGCGATCACCAGCTCCATCGCCTCGGCGGCCAGTGCCTCATCGGGATCCCGCACGAGATGGAAGAGATAATCCTCGCCCCCGGCCGGCGCGCTCGCCTGCCAGAATCGGTGCTCCTCGACCCGGCGTACCAGGATCGTTGTAAGCTCGGCATCGCGCAGCGCCTGGGCGCGCTCCAGAATGGGCAGCGCGATCGGAACATGGGCGGAAGACAAGGCGGCATAAAGCGCCTCCTGACCCGCGAACCTGCGTGCCAGACGCATCCGCAGATCGTCCTCGATCGAAGCGATCAGGCGGCCAAGCAGGGAGGAAGCGGTGAGCCGCTGCCATTCGCTCAGCCTGGCGCGATCCGGGAGCAAGAGATCGGTCGCGGCGACGGCAAAGCGCTCGCGCGCCGCAGCCAGCAACAGGCGCGCGGCGTCGCTCCTTTTTCCCTGCGTCGTCGCTCCGGGTTCGGCCATCAAAAATGTCTAGCTCGGACAGGGTTAAAGGGCTGCTAATCCTGAGATGGCGCGGAAGGCTTGCGATGGGCCTCGCGCTGGACCCAGAAGAACGTGCCGGCGGCATAGGCGAACAAGACCGCGAGGCCGGCATGCCAGGCGCCGAAGATGGCGAAAGGCAGCATCAGCCAGGTCATCCCCATCCGCTCCGCCAGCAACGCGGCGCCGCGTGGTTTGAATCGCTCGGTTTCGACCGATGCGGCGAACAGGAATGCGAGGGTGACGAAAGCCAGCAGGATCATGCCCCAGCCATGCGTGACGGCCAGCACAGAAGCGAGCGCGACAAGCGCGGCCCCTGACAGTAGCGGCAGAAGCGTCCGCCACCAGCTCTGCCCCGCGCCCGGCTGCATCCTGAGGCGCGCGAGCCTGAGCGCGATCCCTTCCAGCGGCGTCGCGAGCAGCAGCAGGACAAACCCTGTCCAGAACCAGCCCCAACCGATCGCCGCCGCGCCCAGTCCGGTCAGCGCCGCGCTGGCATAACCCACCGCCGCGGATCCGACCGGCGCACCCATGATGAAGAAAGTGACGCCCCGTTCCAGCGGGGCCAGCATCCGCGCCGCCCAGCCGCCTTCCGTCGTCCGCGCGCCTTCCAGTATCTGCCGCTCGGCAACGGCGAGATCGTCCATGGAATCGACAATCGCGACCGGCGCGTCGGCGGCGAGATGGCGGGCAGTGCCCTGCAGCACGCGACGGAGCAGCGTCGATTGCAGATCCCAGTCGCGCAGCATTGCGGCGGTACCGCGCAGCATCGCCCCATCGGTCGCCGCCAGCCCACTCCAGCGCGTGGCGCCGTCGATCCGCTCGTACAGCTCGCCAAACAGGTTGTCCTGTACGGTGAGAACCGCCGGTCCTTCATCCTCTGCCAGCCGCCGCAACTGGCTGCCGTCGGCGATCGCGCCGTCGCCGATCAGCAGCAGTCGGTCGGATGGATCGATCAGGTCGGCCGCCTCCTCGGCTCCGCGCGCCACCTCGACCGGTACGCGCTCGCGCCGAAGCCGGTCCAGCGCGGCGGCGAGGGCCGGCGGCATCCGCTCGATCAGCACGACGATCCGCCGCGCACCGGCGGCATGGGCCAGCCGAGCCTGCCGCTCGATCACGGTGCGTCCCGCCAGCGGCAACGCCGCGCGCAGCACGCCCGGTTCGGCGGATTCATGATAGGCGGCGATCAGGGCGGCCAGAGCCAAGAGCAGTGTTCCTCGTGATACGGCCCGGTTCCTACGCCGAAACGGCTGTGCTTGCACAGGGCGTCCCGCGCTTCCTGGCGTCCGCCGCGTTCGACTTGGCGTCGCCTTATGCTATCGCCGGACCGACAGGCAGGAGCAAGGCATGGCCGGAGACAATGGAAACCGCGTGCGCAACGTCGCGCTGCTGATCGACGCGGACAATGCCTCGCCCGATTCGCTCGATCCGGTGCTGACCGTCTTGGCCGAGCTCGGTACGGTGAACGTACGTCGCGCTTACGGCAACTGGCAGAAGCCGGCGCTGAAGGGCTGGGCATCGCGTACGCACACCCATGCGATCGAACCGCAACAGCAATTCGACGTGACCAAGGGCAAAAGCGCCACCGACATGAAGATGACGATCGATGCGATGGACTTGCTCTATCGCGGCCATGTGCAGGGTTTCGGCATCATGTCGAGCGACAGCGATTTCATGCCGCTGGCGATGCGCATCCGCCAGGACGGCGTCCCGGTCTACGGGTTCGGCACCACCAAGACGCCGGAAAGCTTCCGCCAGGCCTGCACCCGTTTTATCGACGTCGCCGCCTTGCCGCGCGGCGAACAGCCGAGCGATGACACACCGCAGAAACATGGCGACATCGATCCGGCAGTGATTCAGGTTCTCGGCGAAGCTTGGCGCAATGCCAAACGCGACGAGCGTGGTTTTGCCAGCCTGTCCGAAGTCGGCAAGCTCGCCGGCAATCGCTCCTCCTTCGACGCACGCAGCTACGGCTTTTCGCGTCTGGCCGACATGATTGCCGCCATCCCCAATTTTCATGTCGAGCGGCGCGAGGGCGGCGCGGCCTATGTGAAGCGGCTGCGCTGAGCATGACCGGCATCGCGATCGCGCCGCTGTGCGCGGACGACCGCGCCGAATGGGAAATTCTCGCACGCAGCTACAAGCACTTCTACGCCGATCCGATCCCGGACGAGGATTATGCGCGGACCTGGGCGCTGCTGATGGCCGGCGGCGCGGTGCACGGGCTGGCCGCGCGGCTCGACGGGCGGATGGCGGGCATCGCCCATTATCTGTTCCATCCCCACACCTGGCGGGGCGAGACCTGTTACCTGCAGGATCTATTCACTGCGCCGGATCAGCGCGGCCGGGGCGTGGCGCGGACGCTGATCGACGCGGTCGGCGATGCCGCGCGGGCGCGCAACGCCGCCGCATTTTACTGGCTGACGAAGGAAAACAACCGGACGGCCCGCGGGCTCTACGACAAGGTCGCCCGCTTCAAGGGCTTCCTGCGCTACGATTACCCGCTCTAGCGGGTCTCGGCAGACCCTTCGCCGCGATGGACCGCAACCGGCGATTCCGTCGTCTCGAACGGCGCGGCTGCTGCGTCACCGCGATGGACGCGAACGCCATATGCGCCGTCATTGCGGACCAGCCGGCCTACCGGCATGCGCGGGGCGGAGGCGGGCACGGCGACGGCGACAGTGGCGGCGTCCGCCGGCGCGCCGCGATGGACATTGACGCCCATCACGATTTCGCTTCTCGGCGCGGCCGCCGCCTCGCCGGAAGGCGCGACGATACCGCTTTCAGCGCCCGCATAAGACTGACGAAAGGCAATCGGATCGCCCCAGCGGCCCGGCCAACGATAGAAGATGTGCGAGCCGACCGTGATCGCATGGCGCATCGATGCGGCCCACCACGGGCGGATCGCGGTGGTGTGGAAATGGGTGGCGAGGCCGACCGGCGCATAAACCTGTCCGGCCAGCGCCGCCTCGGCGATCGCCTGCGCACGCGCCCAGGCGCTCGCATCGCGCGGCCGCCGCATCGCGCCGTCGCAGGTGAAGCTGAACTGGCAGCCAGTCCGCCGCTGCGAGCCCTGAAAGACAACGCCGCATATGCTGCCCGGAAAGGCACGATGGCGGACCCGGTTCAGCACGACCTGTGCGACCGCGCGCTGGCCGTCGGCCGGCTCGGATCGCGCTTCGTAATAGACGGCAGCGGTCAGGCATTCGAGGCCGCGGCCGGACCGGTCCAGCCCGCCCTCGAACGGCGCGGCGGCGGCACCGGTCGCGGTGACCATGTCGATGATTTCCGGCAAGCGCGCAGCCGGCACCTGCCGCAATTCCTCCAGCGACATCTCTTCTGCATCCGGCAACGACACCTGCCGCGCCGCGACCGGCGGCACGCAGGAAGCCAGCATCACCATCAGGCACAGGATCAGCACACGCTCGAACATTGCCCGCCCTGTACGGGCAAGCAGTTATTTACCGGTTAACTATCCCCAGGCACATCTCCCACTCACGCTCATCCTGAGTAGGGGCTGAGCGCGGATTGGGTTCAGTTCATTCAATAGGCCAGTGCGCAGCCGTCCGCGCGCATCTCGCTGCCGGCGGCATAAACGCGCTCCTCGGCGCTCGTCCGGTGCTCGACGCACTGATAACGGCCGTAACCGCCCTCGGTACCGACTGGCCAGCCCATGTCGATCAGCGCCTGTCGCGTCGCCGCCGGCACGCCGGTTTCCAGATTGAGCCGCCCGAGCGGACCGAGGCCCGGCGAATCCTCGCCCATCCGCTCCGACGATCCCTCATGCTGCCAGCGCGGGCTATCGCCCGCCGCCTGCACGTCGAGGCCGTAATCGACCCGGTTGACGATGATCTGCGCCTGCCCCTGCGGCTGCATGTCGCCGCCCATCACGCCGAAGGATAGCCAGGGCGCCCCGTCCTTCGTCGCGAAGCCGGGAATGATCGTCTGGAACGGCCTCTTGCCCGGCGCATAGATGTTGGGATGACCGTCCTGCAGAGAGAAAAGCTGTCCCCGGTCCTGAAACATGAAGCCCAGCCCGTCCGCGACGAGGCCGGAGCCCATGCCCCGGAAATTGGACTGGATCATCGACACCATCATCCCCCAGCGGTCCGCGCAGGAGAAATAGGTCGTGTCGCCCCGGCTAGGCGCATTGCCAGGCTGGACGTCCGGGTTGATCCGGTCCGGGCGGATCAGCCGCACGCGCTCGGCGGCATAGTCCTTCGAAACCAGCCAGTCGAACGGCGTGTTCGCGAAATCCGGATCGGCATAATGGCGCGCCCGGTCCTCATAGGCGAGGCGCTTGGCCTCGGCCTGGAGATGGATGGCGCGGGCGGACTGGAAACCCTCGGCGCGCAGATCGAAATGCTCGAACATGTTGAGCATCTGAAGCGTCGCCGCACCCTGCGTGTTGGCGCCGATCGCATGGACGGTGACGCCGCGATAGTCGGTGGTCAGCGGCTCGGACCATTCGGATCGGTGCGCGGCCATGTCGTCGCGTGTCAGCCAACCGCCGATGCGCCGGAAATAGGTGTCGATCGTGCGCGCGATCTCACCATCATAGAAAGCATCGCGCCCGCCCTCGGCGATCATCCGGTAGGTGCGGGCCAGTTGCGGATTGCGGAAGACCTGACCGATCCCGGCACCCTCGCCCCAGACGGCGCGGGCATTGTCGATCTCCTCGATCTCGCTTGAGCGGCGGACGAAATTGGCCATCGCCCGGCGCAGGTAGAAGCTGACCACGTCAGGCACCGGCGCGCCCTGTTCGGCATAAGCGATGGCGGGTTGGAACAGGTCGGCCCAGGGCAACCGTCCGTAGCGCTGGTGCAAGGTCCACCAGCCGTCCACCGCGCCGGGCACCGAGACGGTCACCGCGCCATAAGGCGGCAAAGTGCCGTCGCTGCGCGCCCGCGAACGCGCCGTTTCCAGACTCAACCCGCGCGGAGAGCGCCCCGATCCGGCCAGACCCACCACCCGGCGCTCGCCGGGATCCCAGAGCAGCGCATAGATGTCGCCGCCGATCCCGCAGGCGGTCGGCTCCAAGAGGCCGAGACAGGCGTTGATCGCGATCGCCGCATCGACCGCCGATCCACCCGCCTTCAATATCTCGATCCCCGCCTGCGTCGCCAGCGGGTGCGCCGTGCCCGCCGCACCGCTGCGGCCGTAGACGGCGGACCGCGAAGCGAAGGTCGCTCCCAGCGGCCGATCGCCGGCATGAATATCGGGGCGATCGTAGCTTTCTTCACCCGCCGGCTGAAAACGCGGCAATGGCGCATCTGACGTAGACGACTGCGCGCGCGCCTTCACGGCAAGCCCGGCCGCGGCCAGCGGCGCGGCGGCGATGAACGTACGACGGCGCATGCGAATCCTCCCTTGCGAAAGGGCAGAGCCTATCGTCCGCGCAAGGTTTGACAATCTCGCCGCGGTCCCCGCGCTGCCTTACCGGGTCAGCTTCTTGTACGCCAAGCGGGTCGGGCGATCGGCCGCATCGCCGAGGCGCACCCGCTTGTCTTCCTCATAGGCTTCGAAATTGCCTTCGAACCATTCGACGTGACTGTCGCCCTCGAACGCCAGGATATGGGTCGCCAGGCGATCGAGGAAAAAGCGGTCGTGGCTGATGACCACGGCGCAGCCGGCGAAATTCTCGATCGCCTCTTCCAGTGCACCCAGCGTCTCGACATCCAGATCGTTGGTCGGTTCGTCGAGCAGCAGCACGTTGCCGCCGCGTTTCAGCATTTTGGCGATGTTGACGCGGTTGCGTTCACCGCCCGACAGCTTGCCGACATTCTTCTGCTGGTCCTGGCCCTTGAAGTTGAACGCGCCGACATAGGCGCGGGTCGACTGGTCGTGGCCGTTGACCTTCATATAATCGAGCCCGTCCGAAATCTCCTCCCAGACATTGTTCTTGTCGTTGAGGTGATCGCGGCTCTGGTCGACATAACCGAGATGGACGGTCGGGCCGATGTCCACCTTGCCGCTGTCCGGCTGCTCGACGCCGGTGATGATCTTGAACAAAGTCGATTTGCCGGCGCCGTTCGGGCCGATCACGCCGACAATGCCGCCCGGCGGCAGGGTGAAGGACAAGTTCTCGAACAGTAGCTTGTCGCCATAGGCCTTCGAGATGTCATTCACCTCGATCACCTTGCCGCCCAACCGCTCCGGAACCTGAATGACGATCTGTGCCTTGCCCGGCGTGCGGTTCTCCTGCGCCTCGACCAGCTGCTCGAACCGGGCGATTCGGGCCTTCGACTTGGTCTGGCGGCCCTTCGCGCCCTGCCGGATCCATTCCAGCTCGTCCTTGATCGCCTTCTGGCGACCGGATTCCTCGCGATCCTCTTGCTCGAGGCGCTTGGCCTTCTTTTCCAGATAGGTCGAATAATTGCCCTCGTAGGGGAAGTATTTCCCGCGATCGAGCTCCAATATCCAGTCGACAACATTGTCGAGAAAATAGCGGTCATGGGTGATCATCAGCACCGCGCCGGCATAGTCCTTGAGATGGTTTTCCAGCCATTCGACGCTTTCCGCGTCGAGATGGTTAGTCGGCTCGTCGAGCAGCAGGATGCTGGGCTTCTGGATCAGCAACCGGGTAAGCGCGATCCGGCGCTTCTCGCCGCCCGACAGGTTCTCGACTGGCAGGTCCGACGGCGGACAGCGCAGCGCCTCCATCGCGAGTTCTAGCTGATTGTCGAGCGTCCAGCCATCGACCGCGTCGATCTTGTCCTGAAGCTCGCTCATCTCGGCGCCGAGCGCATCGAAATCGGCGTCCGGCTCACACATCAAGGCGCTGATCTCGTTGAAGCGTTCAACCATGTTCGCGGTCTCGCGCGCGCCGTCCTTGACGTTTTCAAGCACGGTCTTGGTGGGATCGAGCTGCGGCTCCTGCGGCAGATAGCCGACCGTGATGTTCTCGCCCGGCCAGGCCTCGCCGGTGAACTCCTTGTCGATCCCCGCCATGATTTTCATCAGTGTCGACTTGCCGGCGCCGTTCGGGCCAACGATGCCGATCTTGGCGCCCTGATAGAATTGCAGGTTGATGTTGTTCAGCACCGGCTTTTGCGCGCCGGGGAAGGTTTTGGTCATGTCCTTCATGACGAAGGCGTACTGGGCGGCCATGGGTCGCTGGTCTCCGGAAAATATAATGTGGCGGAATTGGCGGCTTACCTAGTGCGCCGCAGTGGGATTGGCAAACCCGTCGCCGGGCAATAGCGTCGCCGACTATGAAAAAGCTCCTTCCCCTCGCCTTCGCCGCCGCCGTGTCGCTCACCCCCGCCGCCGCCATCCCGCCGCCGCCTTTGCCCGATCCGGCGGCGACGCTGCGCGATCAGGCGCTGCAGGACGATCTGGCCTGGAACCTCATGGAGGGGCTGACGACCGAGATCGGCCCGCGGCTTGCCGGCACCGAAGCCGAGGCGCGCGCCCGCGACTGGGCGGTGGCGCGGCTGACCGCGCTCGGTTTTTCCAATGTCCGCATCGAGACGTTCGATCTGCCCGTCTGGGAACGCGGCGAGGAGCGCGGCGAAATCATCGCCCCCTTCCCCCAGCCGCTCGTGCTGGCCACGCTCGGCAACAGCGCCGCGACGCCGCGCGGTGGTCTGGAGGCCCAGGTCGTCCGCTTCGCCAGCCTCGCCGATCTGGAGGCGGCGCCGGACGCGATCGTGCAGGGCCGGATCGTCTTCATCGATCATGACATGAGCCGCACCCAGGACGGATCGAGCTACGGCCAATATGGCCAGGCGCGCTTCCGCGGTCCCGCCGTCGCGTCCGCGAAGGGCGCGGTGGGGGCGGTGATCCGTTCGATCGGCACGGACAGTCACCGCAATCCTCATGTTGGCGGCACCAACTGGCCCGAAGGGGTACGTCCGATTCCCGCCGCCGCGCTCGCCAATCCGGACGCCGATCAACTCGCTCGCATCTTCACGCGCGGTCAGCCGGTGCGTCTGCGCCTCACCCTGACGCCGCGTACGCGCCGAGGACAATCCGGCAATGTCGTCGCCGAAGTGCCCGGCAGCGATCCGTCCGCCGGAGTCATCTTGATCGGCGGCCATCTCGACAGCTGGGATCTCGCCACCGGCGCGTTCGACAATGCGGGCGGCGTCGCCATCACCACGGCGGCGGCGCACCGGATAATGCAGTCCGGCCAGCCACGCCGCACGATCCGCCTCGTTCTGTTCGGCGCGGAGGAAACCGGTGTGCATGGCGGCCGCGCCTATTTCGAACGGCACAATGCCGGCAGCGATGTCGTGCTGGTCGCGGAATCCGATTTCGGGCCGGATCGGGTGTGGCGTGCACAATTCAATTTCGCCCCCGCCAACGCGGCTCTTGCCGATCGCGTCGCCGCCCTGCTCGCGCCGCTCGGTGTCGTGCGCGGACGACAGCCGGCCGGCGGCGGTGCCGATCTCGGTCCTTGGGCGCGCGCCGGCTTCGCCGCGATCGATCTCAATCCCGATGGCACGCGCTATTTCGATTTCCATCACACGCCCGACGACACGCTCGAGAAGGTCGACCCGGCTCAGCTGCGGCAAAGCGTCGCCGCCTGGACGGCGATGCTCGCGGCCGTCGCCAATGCTCCGGAGACGATCGAGCGGCCCGGCACCGGACGCTGAAGCTCCGGCGATTGCCGCCGCCATGCGAACTTGACTTCGCAATGCGAAAAACTAGCCAGGGTGGATGCACAGCACCGATCGATTCCTGACCACGCACACCGGCAGCCTGCCCCGTCCCGACGCTCTGATGCGGATGATGTTCGCACAGGCCGAGGGCACGCCGGTCGATCCGCACGTACTCGACGCGGCAGTGGACGATGCGGTCGCGCTGATGGTCGAGCGACAGATCACGGCGGGCATCGCCATCGTCAATGACGGTGAAATGTCGAAGCCGAGCTACGCGACCTATATCAAGGACAGGCTGGACGGCTTCGGTGGCGAGGCGGCGACCTACAGCTTTCAGGATCTCGACGAATTTCCCGGCACCAAGGCGAAGGTCTTCGCCGACACCGGCCGCGCCAAGCGCAAGGCGCCGGCCTGCAACGCACGGATCGTCGTGAAGGACATGAAAGCGCCCCGGATCGACGCGGCGCGCTTGAAGCGCCTGACGGGCGACCGGCCGACATTCATGAGCGCGGTGTCGCCGGGGACGACCTCGCTCTTCTTCGCGAACGAGCATTATCCCGATCACGAAACCTATCTCTTCGCCATCGCCGATGCGCTGGCGCACGAATATGAGGCGATCGCAAACGAAGGAATCGTGCTGCAGATCGATTGCCCCGATCTCGCCATGGGCCGGCATGTCCAATATACCGATCTCGATCTGACCGGCTTCCGTGCGGCGATCGGCCGCCATGTCGCGGCGCTCAACCATGCGGTGCGCAACATCCCGGCCGAGCAACTGCGGATGCATCTGTGCTGGGGCAATTATCCCGGCCCGCATCATTGCGACGTGCCGTTGGCCGACATTCTCGACATCGTCTGGACCGCCAAACCGGCGACCATCTTGTTCGAAGCGGCCAATCCCCGTCACGCGCACGAATTCGAGCTGTTCGAGCGGGTCGGCGTGCCCGAGGGCAAGATCCTCGCTCCCGGTCTCATCGAACCGCAATCCACCTATATCGAGCATCCCGAACTGATCGCGCAGCGGATCGGGCGCTATGCCGATCTGGTCGGGCGCGAACGGGTGATCGGCGGCGTCGATTGCGGCTTTTCGATCCATGTCGGCAGCGGCGGGCTCGATCCCGAAGTGGTCTGGGCGAAACTAACCGCGCTGGCCGAGGGCGCGGCAATCGCGAGCGATCGTTACTGGCGCTGAGCCACCTCCGCCGCGAAAGCGGCGATCCGGGCATTGTAGGCCGCGGCATGGCTGAGATTGCACAGATGGCCACCGGGCAACCGTTCCCGGCGAGCGTTCGGCATTCCATAAGCAAGCGCATCGGCGACGAGCTGACGCCAGGGCACGTCCTCCTCACCGGTCAGCACGAGAGCCGGCG
Organism: uncultured Sphingosinicella sp.; assembly: GCA_964438875.1. GTDB lineage: Bacteria > Pseudomonadota > Alphaproteobacteria > Sphingomonadales > Sphingomonadaceae > Allosphingosinicella. The sequence goes on from CAYTMM010000007.1 coordinate 54,698, forward strand.
CGGAAATGGCCCCCAGCTTGTCGGCCATCGGTTCGGCCGGGCGTTCATCGGGGAGGAGATCCCGCCCGTCATAATCGGCCAGCAACTCCGCCGTATCCACCCCGTGCATCAGCGTATGATCAGACCAATGCGCCTTGATCTCGTCGAGCCGCCCTGCCCGCGCGAGCGCACGATAGTCGGACAGCGGAATTTCGTCTGCGCCCGTCGGTTCGGGGTGAAAGCCGTCCAGCGCCGCGCCCTGCAGGACGAGGCCCGCGACAAGCTCCGGGTGGCGATGTGCGAAACGGAGCGCCACACGCCCGCCTTGAGACATGCCGATCAAGATCATCCGCTCCAGCCCCAGCGCCGCGCGGACCGCGATCAGGTCGTCCGTCTCGGCTTCGATGTCGAACGGGGCGGTGGAGCGCCCGAAGCCGCGGCGGTCGGGGACGATCAGCCGGAAGCGGTCGGCAAGCGCCGTTTGCGGGCCCCAGGCCCGCCCGTCGAGCGTCCAGCCGTGCAGAAACACCAACGGCGCCCCCGCGCCCGCACAAGCGATGGCAAGCGCGCCGCCGGCGACGGAGATTTCGATCATGGCCGCCTCAGGCGTGCTCTTCCTCGTGGCGATAATTGTTATTGGTCGTGTGATCGCCGGCCAGCCAGCGTTTCAGCTCGGCATGGGCGTCCCTGAGCCGTGCCGCATTGATTGACTCCGCTTCCGGCGCGTCGACGGTGAATTCCAGGATCATGCCGTTCGGATCGGTGATGTAGAGCGACCGGCAATAGCCATGTTCGAGAATGAATGTATCCGGCTCCTGGTAGCCGGCGGCGGCAATCCGCGCCTCCATCTCGGCCTGGATATCCGTATCGACCTGAAGCGCGATATGCCGGAACGGCGAAGGCGCCAGTTCCGGATCGAACAAGGCCTGATCCTCCGGGCTGGCGAACTGGAAGAAAGCCAGCGCACTGCCGTCGCCAAGAGCGAAAAAACAGTGCGCGTAAACGCGCTCCGCCCCGAACAGCATGTCCTTCTCACACCAGGTGGCGATCAGCGGTAACCCGATCACCTCCTCGTAGAATTTGCGCGTGGCTTCCAGATCCTTGGTCACATAGGCAGTGTGATGCAGACGGTTCGGCAGCTTCGTCATGATTCCGGTTCCTCTCGACGGCCTTTTGCAAAGACTAACACAGCCGCCAGATGCCAGCAATTCGTTTTGCGAAAAAGTTTTCGCATATCGAAAACAAATGTCGTCAGCTCAGTTCCGCCCGAACCCTCGCGGTGCCCGCGACCATCGCGGCCATCTTGCCATAGGCTACGTCGCGAGGAAGATATTTGAGACCACAATCCGGCGCGATCACCAGCCGCTCCACCGGGACGTGCGGTAAGGCACGGCGAATGCGCTCCGCCACCACTTCCGGTGTTTCGATCTCGTGCGTGGAAAGATCGAGCACACCCAGTATGATCGTCTTGCCCGGCAACTTGCTCAAAACCGCGCAATCGAGATTGGACTGCGCCGTTTCGATCGAGATTTCGTCGAGCGCGGTGCCGGCCAGTTCGGGCAGGAAATTATAGCCCTCGGGCCGTTCGTGGATCAACGCGGCATAGCCGAAGCAGATGTGCAGCGCCGTGCGTCCCTCAACACCGTCCAGCGCGACGGCAAGCGCGTCGAGCCCGTAGGCGCGCGCCTTTTCCGGGCGGGCCTGCATATAGGGCTCGTCGATCTGGACGATGTCGGCGCCGGCCGCGAACAGGTCCCTGATCTCGGCATTGACGGCGACGGCGTAATCGCGCGCCATCTCCGCCTCGTCCTCGTAGAAATCGTTCTGCGCCTGCTGGCTCATCGTGAACGGGCCGGGCACGGTGATCTTGATCGGCCGGTCGGTATGGGCGCGCAGAAATTCGACGTCGCGGACCTCGACGGCGTGGCGGCGGGAAATCCGTCCCGTGATGCGCGGCACCGGGTTGGGCTCGCCGCTGCGGTCGAGCGCCACGCCTGGATTGTCCAGGTCGACGCCGTCCAGCGCGGTCGCGAAGCGGTTCGAATAGCTTTCGCGCCGCATTTCGCCATCGGTGATGATGTCGAGCCCGGCGCGCTCCTGATCGCGGATGGCGAGGATCGTCGCATCGTCCATCGCTTGCTCCAGCCATTCCGGTGCGACCCGCCACAATTCCTTTGCCCGCACACGCGGCGGGAAGCGACCGGCGAGCTTCTCCCGATCGATCAGCCAGTCGGGTTGGGCATAGGAGCCCACAAGCGTCGTTGGCAGCAGCATCGGCAATCCTCTCTGGCCTGTCCGGACTCACCCGGCTTTTCTGGTATCAGCTTTCGGGGCCGTCATACTGGATGGCTTCGGCGGCCTTGCCGGACAAGATGAAACCGATCGGCCGTTCCGATTCCTCCTGCAGATGGCCGATCAGGCTGGCGGTGCGCGCAAGCAGCGAGATACCTTTCAGCGCCGCCAGCGGGAAGCCAACGTCGAGCATGACGGCCGGGATCGCTCCATTGACGTTGATCGGCAGCGGCCGCCCGATAGCCTTGGGCAGGGATTCGCGGATCTTGTAGAGCATCGCGATATGCTGTCCGGCCGCGCCGCGCTCCTCGGCCAGCTTGAGCAGCAGGTTCGCGCGTGGATCGCCCTCTGCATGAAGCGGATGGCCGAAACCGGGCACCGCCTTCTTCTTTTCACGCAGACGCTGAATCGCGACCACCGGGTCTTCCCCGCTTTCGACGAGATGGCTGAGAAACTGGCCTGCGACCTCTGCACTGCCGAGAACGACCGAGCCGCAGCCCAGCAGGCCCGCCGCGACTGCGCCGTGAAAGGCCTCCGGAGCAGCCGCATAGGTCATCCGCGTCGCGACCACGCTCGGCACCAGCCCGTGCTCGGCGATCGCGGTCAGCACCGCATTGGCGAAGAAGACCTGCTGCTCATCCGGCTCGCTGCCCGTGACGAGGAACCAGAACCAGCTGGTGAAATCGCGCTGACCGATGACATCACGGCAGAGATCCTTGCCCCGCACGGTGATTGCGGCAGGGGTCGAAGTGGAGATCGCGCTGAACGGCTGATCTTGTTTGCCTATCCTCATCGAAACTCCCGCTTTCCCGTTCTGAATGGCCAATACATGGTGCTTAGGCGAAGGGCGCGAGCGGTGTCCACAACCCTTCGCATTTCGAAGTTGTTTTCGATATACGAATTTTTCTATAGGATGCTGCAAGCCGGGCGGGGTCCGGCCTGGGAGAAAAATGATGGTGCAAGTGCTCCGCGGTGTTCGGGTGCTCGAAATGGGAACCTTCATCACCGGCCCGGCCGCCGGCATGCTGCTGGGCGATCTCGGCGCGG